>NZ_JBFUHE010000017.1:0-151791 GCF_056402535.1 Mucilaginibacter sp. P4_A11 | reverse complement strand
ATGAAACCCACAGCAGCACAAAGCTATGTGACCTTCATGTATGAAAACCTTTTCAGTCATATCGATATAGAAAAAGCCAATGTGCACATCCCTGATGGCACGCTGGATAAAGATGCGGTAGCAGGATACTGCCTGGCCTACGAAAAACAGATTGAAGAGCTTGGCGGGTTAGACCTTCAGATATTAGGTATCGGTCGTACGGGTCACATTGGCTTCAACGAACCGGGCTCGGCACCAAACTCGGGCACCAGGATGGTAACCCTTGATGATTTGACCAGGCGTGATGCTGCACGGGACTTCGGTGGTAAAGCTGATGTGCCAACGAAAGCGATTACGATGGGTATCGGCACGATCTTTAAAGCCAGGGAGATCATTCTGATGGCCTGGAACAAAAAGAAAGCACCGATCATCAAGAAAGCGGTAGAAGGAGAGATCTCAGGTGAGGTACCTGCTACTTACCTGCAATTATCACAGCATGTAGAATTTGTATTGGATGCAGATGCCGCATCAGAATTAACGAGGTTTGATACCCCATGGTTGGTTAAAGATTGTGTATGGGATAACCAGTTAAAGAAAAAGGCTGTTATTTGGTTAGCTAACGAGGTTAACAAACCTGTACTGAAACTAACAGAAGAAGATTACAATAACCACGGCATGGCGCAGCTGGCGGTAGAGCAGGGGCCGGTATATAATATCAACATTGATATTTTCAACCAGATCCAGCATACCATCACCGGCTGGCCGGGCGGCAAACCCGATGCGGATGATTCGCAAAGACCGGAAAGGGCACAGCCGGCCAAGAAACGTTCCATCATTTTCTCACCGCACCCGGATGATGACGTGATCTCGATGGGCGGAACATTCATCCGTTTGGTAGATCAGGGTCATGACGTACACGTAGCCTACCAAACCTCGGGCAATACCGCAGTATGGGATGATGATGTACTGAGGTATATGGAATTTGCGATAGACTTTACCAATAGCATCGGCGAAGACACAGCTCATCTTCAAAAATCATATGAAGATATGAGAGCTTTCTTCCCCACCAAACAGCCGAACGAGATTGACACCCAGGAGATCAGGAACGTGAAAGGTTTCATCAGGAAAACAGAAGCGATCTCAGGCGCAAGATATGCAGGCTTACAGGACGATCATATCCACTTCATGGCTTTACCATTCTACGAAACAGGTAAAACCAAAAAGAACTCGGTAGGCGAGGAAGATATCCAGTTAACGATTGAGTTGCTTCAAAAAGTAAAGCCACAACAAATTTTTGCGGCAGGTGATTTTGCTGACCCTAACGGTACCCACCTGGTATGCTTCAAGATCATATTGGCAGCGCTGGACAGGCTGAAAGGCAAAGAAGCATGGGTAGAAGATTGCTGGTTGTGGATGTACCGCGGTGCGTGGCATGAATTTGAGACCTACGAGATAGAGATGGCAGTGCCATTGTCGCCACAAGAAGTGATCAGGAAGCGTAATGCGATCTTTAAACATCAGTCACAAAAGGATACACCAGTATTCCCGGGTGATGATGCGAGGGAGTTCTGGGTACGCGCCGAAGACCGCACCCGTGACACCGCCCAACGCTATGACCGCCTTGGCCTTGCTGAATATGAGGCTATGGAAGCGTTTGTGAGGTATAAGTTTTAAAGGGAAAATCTTAACACAGAGCCAGACTTACGAAGTTTTTAAAACTTCGTAAGTCTTAAAATTATTAAGATGTCTTTATATTTTGTGAAGGCCATACGGTTTACCGTACGGCCTTTTTTTGTAGGGGAAATAGTATATTTATAAATAATGAGGGCAAGATTAACAAAAGTTAAATCAATAGATCTGAAAAAAGATGCTGCTGAAAAAGCGGCAGCGGAAGAAATAAAGACAAATCGGCAATCGGATAGAATAGTTATGTTGGTCTTTATTTTACTTGTTGTGATTTTTATTGTTTTGGGACTGATCTTTGGATTCCAACGACGGTTATATGTTTCTCAATAGAGGTAATAGTATAGAAAATGAAAATACGTCTTTCCCAGCGCCCGTGGGGATACGGCCGACGGGGTGAATAAAAATACTTTCTCCGCGTCATTGCGAGGTACGAAGCAATCCCCGATTAGGAGGTTCGCCCTGTATAGTTTGGGATTGCTTCGTACCTCGCAATGACGCTTTTTTAATGTATGGCTAAACAAAAAAAGCCTTCCTAATGGGGAGGCTTTTTTTGTTTATAGCTTTCAGCTTTTACCTTTCGGCTTTAAGCCTTAAGATGCCATTTGCTTGCGGATGATGTTCAACGCACCGCCTGCTTTAAACCACTCAATTTGCTGAGCATTGTAAGTATGGTTTACAGGGAATGATTCAGTTGAACCATCTTTGTGGTGTAACACAACGGTTAACTGCTGGCCTGGAGCAAAAGTAGTTAAGCCGGTGATATCGATGGTATCATCTTCCTGGATCTTATCATAATCGTTGTTATCAGCGAAAGTGATGCCCAGCATACCTTGTTTTTTAAGGTTGGTTTCGTGGATACGGGCAAATGATTTTACCAATATGGCACGTACACCAAGGTGACGAGGCTCCATAGCTGCGTGCTCACGTGATGAACCTTCGCCATAGTTTTCGTCGCCTACTACAATTGAACCGATACCTGCTGCTTTGTAAGCACGCTGAGTAGCCGGAACAGGGCCGTATTCGCCGGTTAATTCGTTTTTAACATTATCGGCAGTAAGGTTAAAGTAGTTGATAGCACCGATCAGCATGTTATTTGAAATGTTATCCAGGTGACCACGGAATTTCAACCATGGGCCTGCCATCGAAATATGGTCGGTAGTACATTTACCTTTAGCCTTGATCAGCAGTTTTAAGCCGGTGATATCAGTACCTTCCCATGCTTTGAACGGCTCAAGCAATTGCAAACGTGATGAAGTAGGAGAAACGATCACTTCAACTTTGCTGCCATCTTCGGCCGGTGCCTGGTAGCCTGCGTCTTCAACCGCATAGCCTTTAACCGGCATTTCAATGCCTTGTGGCTCGTCAAATTTAACCTGCTCGCCTGCTTCATTAGTTAAAGTATCAGTAAGCGGGTTAAAAGTTAAATCGCCGGCAATAGCAAACGCGGTAACAATTTCTGGTGATGCCACGAAAGCGTGGGTATTAGGGTTACCATCCTGGCGTTTAGCGAAGTTACGGTTAAACGAAGTGATGATAGAGTTTTTGCGGGTAGGATCGTCGGTATGACGGGCCCATTGGCCGATACATGGTCCGCAGGCGTTAGCCAATACCACACCACCCATTTGGGCAAAGGTATCAAGGTAACCGTCACGGTCAACAGTATAGCGTACCAGTTCCGAACCCGGAGTGATGGTGAACTCGGCCTGGGTTTTTAATTTTTTATCGATAGCCTGTTTAGCAATAGAAGCTGAACGGGTAATGTCTTCGTAAGATGAGTTGGTACATGAACCAATCAAACCAACTTCCAGTTTGGTAGGCCAGTTGTTTTCTTTAACCGCAGTAGCGAATTTAGAGATAGGCCAAGCCAGATCCGGTGTGAACGGTCCGTTTACATGTGGTTCAAGCTCAGATAGGTTGATCTCAATAACCTGGTCAAAATATTGCTCAGGGTTAGCGTAAACTTCCTCATCGCCGGTTAAGTGTTCAGCAATAGCATCAGCAAGCTCAGCAATATCAGCACGTGTGGTGCCTTTAAGGTAAGCCGCGGCTTTTTCATCGTAACCGAAGATAGAGGTAGTAGCGCCGATCTCGGCACCCATATTACAGATAGTACCTTTACCAGTTGCAGAAAGTGAACGTGCACCTTCGCCAAAATATTCAACAATAGCACCGGTACCGCCTTTTACAGTAAGGATACCTGCAACACGCAAAATAACGTCTTTTGCTGAAGTCCAACCAGAAAGTTTACCTGTTAATTTAACACCGATCAGTTTAGGGAATTTAAGCTCCCATGGTAAGCCGGCCATAACATCACAAGCGTCAGCACCACCAACACCAATAGCGATCATGCCTAAACCACCTGCATTAGGAGTATGTGAGTCGGTACCGATCATCATACCGCCAGGGAAAGCATAGTTTTCCAACACTACCTGGTGAATGATACCTGCACCGGCTTTCCAGAAACCAATACCATATTTATCAGATACTGAAGCCAGGAAATCGTAAACTTCACGGTTAACGTCAACAGCAGTACTTAAATCTTCAACAGCGCCAATTTTAGCCTGGATCAGGTGATCGCAATGTACGGTAGACGGAACAGCAACCTGCGGGCGACCAGCTTGCATAAATTGCAAAAGGGCCATCTGGGCGGTAGCATCCTGCATGGCTACGCGGTCTGGTGCAAAATCAACATAATCTACCCCGCGGCCAAACGCTTTTTGAGCATCGCCTTCGCTCAGGTGGGCATATAAAATCTTTTCGGTTAAAGTTAGGGGTTTACCGGTCGCTTTGCGGGCAGCCTCTACACGTGTGCTGTAGCGGTCGTAAACCTTTTTGATCATATCTAAATCAAAAGCCATTTGTATTTGATTTTTAGGTGAAAAGTAAAAGAAATTGACGTTAAGCCCGTTATCCGGCCTTAGGACGGCGAATTTACAAAAAATAACATTTGAAAGCTGTTAGTGATATGTACAAATGTTATTTGGATATGTTCTAAATAAGTGATTGGAGGTTAGTGGTTAGAGATTGGTTAGCAGCAGTTGCATTTTTGAGTGGCATACTACCAAAAGAAGGGTGTTATGAAAGCGTCATTGCGAGGAAAGAAGCAATCGCGAACTATGCAGAGCGGCTCTGTAAGTCGGGGATTGCTTCGTTCCTCGCAATGACGCGTATAAAATAACTGCTACTAAAATTGCAGCTAATTATTTCAACTGTTTCAAAATCTCCTCAATAGCCCTGTCCAATTGAGGGTCTTTATTTTCTATCCTGTCGGCGAAATCTGTTTTTACATAGATATCCGGTGTTACACCCGTTTTCTCAATGTCTTTACCATCAAGGGTATAGCAGCCCCAGGCCGGGATGCGGTAAAATGAGCCATCAACCAGGCCTTTGCCACTGGTGAAAATAATCCAGCGGTAGGTTTCGGTGCCGATGATCTTGCCTAATCCTAATTGTTTGAAGCCTTGAGATGTCATTTCGCCGTCGCTCAGGGTTTGCTCGTTCATGAGCAGGATAATGGGTTTAGCGGCCGGTGCAAAGTTAGGTTGCGGAGTTTTCTTGCCATCGCGATAAGCCCATTGCAGGTATGGCTTTTGCGACAGGAATTTCAAAACATCATCATGCACGTTGCCGCCGGTATTATACCTTAAGTCGAGGATGAGCGCATCTTTTTTGTAGGCATCATCAACCATATCTTCCAGAAAATCTTCCAAAGCGCCCTGCCCCATATTTTTCATGTAGGAGTAAGCTATGCGGCCTTTGCTTTTTTCGGCAACGGTTTTGGCGTTGTTTTCAATCCAGTCGTCGTAAAGGTTGTTTGATAAATCACCGGTTGATTCAGGGTGCAGCTTTACTTTAACATCTTTGCCTGCACGGTTAAAGGTTAGCTCAATTTCCCTGTCAAGTGATGGCTTACTGAAGTAATAGTTACGGTCCTGCTTTTCATCAACAGTAACACCGTTCACTGCTTTCAGGATATCGCCCGGTTTTACATCAATGCCGGCTTTATCTGCATTACTGCGGATGGCTATGCCGCTAACTTTATATGGCGAATCGTTATCAAAAATGATCCCGGTTTCCATGGTTCGGTAGGAGAGGGTTTTCTTCTCCTCGCTGCCATTTGAGTAAAAACCCTGGTGCGATGAGTTTAGTTCGCCCAACATATCGTTTAGCAACAGCCGCAGGTCGGCCCGGTTGTTAATGTAGGGTACAAAGGTTTGGTAGCTGTCGTGTACTTTTTTCCAGTCGGCCCCGTGGAAATTGCCATCGTAATAGTTTTCATCAAGCCCGGCCCATGTTTCGTCAAACATCTGCGCAAATTCACCGGCCATATTTCGGGTAAAGTTGTAGTTGATTTCAACCTTGTCCACTTTATTGGCATCAATGTTTAAGGTATAGATATTGCCGCCGGCCGATAGGAAGTATTTATCACCATTTCCGAAAATGTCGAAATTACCAAAGTCACCGCCGCCAACTTTTTCAGTTTTAGGTTGTTCAAATGCTTCAAGCGTGGTACGGTAAAGTGCTGCTTTACCTTCGCTATGATTTGAGGCGTAGTATACCAATGTTTTATCTCCCTTTTGAATCACATAAGATCCCTGGGCCTGCCCAAACTCCGGACTGATCCGTTCCAGACGCTTCATCAGTTCTTCGGTATCTATTACAATATCGGAAGGTGCTTTTGGTGTAGGTTGCTCAGATAAAGGTTTCTTTTTGGCAGAAGCTTTTTTGTCTTTGTCTTTTGTCTTGCTTTTATCGTCATCTTTCTTTTCTTCTTTAAACAAAGCAGTAAATTTATCCATCTTAAAAGGATCATCATACTTTTGCAAAGGCATGCGGTAAACGTGGGCATCCTTTGAACCGTATGGATACTCAGGTTGCGTACGTGATGATGTGAAATAAATATACTTACCATCCGGCGACCAGAACGGTGCCGCCTCTGTAACGCCACTGTTGGTAAGGTTCAGGATCTTTCCGGTTTTTATTTCATAAACAAAAACGTCCATTTCAAAATTGCGGTAAGCATTGTATACCACATACTCGCCATTGGGTGAAAAACGTGGCTGTGGATTATAAAAGCCCCAAAACTCATCGGTAACAATGGTTTTTGAAGTAAGTGCTTTCAGATCCAGAAGCTTCAGCTCATTGCGGCCGCTTAGGTAAATGGCTTGTGTGCGGTCTTTATTCATACTCAGCAGGCGGTTGCTGCCTTTATCGGTGGTAAGCTGCTTTTCTTTACCTGTACCATCTGCTGCTATGGTGTACCAGTTAGGGAAACCGCCTAAAGTTTGGCCAAAAATAAGGGTTTTGTTATCGCTCATCCAGCTTACCTCAGTAACACGTTCGCTGGTATTGCGCTCCAGCTTTTGGATGAATTTGCCTTCGGCGTCGCTTACGAAAAGTTCGCCTCGGGATACAAAGGCCAATTTTTTGCCATCGGGCGATAAAGCTGCCGACTCAATTTTGCCCCCTACCTCAAACGATTGATCTTTAGGTAATACGTTATTGCGGAACAGGTTTAAACTCAGTTTTTGTGTTTGCTTGGATGCTACATCGTAAACAAAAATCTGGTAGTCTTTTTCAAAAACAACCTTGCTGCCATCGGCGCTAATCTGAGGGCGTTTAATGGAGGTAGGGAACTGGGTTAAAGCAGTTTTTTTACCATCAACAAAAGTGTACAGGTTATACTCTTCATTACCTTCATCGGATACGAAATAGATGTTGCCGTTTTTGTCGATGGTAGTCCAGAAATCCTTACCCTGCCAGTCGGTATATTTTTTATAAGCTTTGGTTTTAGGGTTGTACGATTGGATATCGGGGTTATAAGCGCCTTTGTAATGCTTGCGGGTTGGGAAATAGATACTTTCCCAGGTATTGCTAAAAAACAGTTCGCCCGTTTGCGGGTGCTCGACAACGCCATGTACGGTATTGAAATAGTGCCCGAACAACCGGGTTGGAGTTCCTCCGGTGGCGGCAACCTTATACTCGCTGAAACCGTTATAGCGGCCGGAAGTAAAATAGATGGATTTTGAATCCCATGTCCAGGAGTCAACATTATCCGGAGCATCGTTAAAGGTGATCTGTTTGATATCGCCGCCGGCAAGGGGCATTACATATACATCATTGTTGCCAAACTGGTTTGATGAAAAGGCCAGCCATTGCCCATCAGGCGATACATGGGGATTGGTTTCTTCACCCTGCATGGCGGTGAGTCTTGTAGCTGTCGGACTGTTAATGTCGGTTTTCCAAAGGTCCCCTTCGTAACTGAAAATTACGGTTTTGCCATCGGGGCTAAGCGTAGGGTTGGAAGCAAAATACCCCGCCGTGGTTTGGGCCTTAAGGTTTGTTTGACACAATACTGCCGAAAACAATACGATGTATAGTTTCTTCATATGGTTTAAGTTTTATGAATAAATGTATTTTTGAGCCATGTTAAAAGTGGTGCACCTTAATACGTATGACGGTAATGGCGGCGCGGGCAGGGCCTGCATGCGCCTCAACCGGGCATTACTAAGCCAAAATATCGATTCTAAAATTATAGTACATTATAAATTTGGAAATAATCCTGATATCAAGACTTTTAACCGTAATGTTATCCAAAAATCATACACAGCAGCAACCATTATATTGGAGCGTATACTGGCAAAACGCTTTTTAAAACCCGATAGCCGTACCCCGTTTTCCTTTACCTGGTTTGGCCGCTCGGTGATCAAACACCCTGATGTTAAGAATGCTGATATCATTCACCTGCACTGGATCAACCATGGTTTCCTGGATCCAAAACATATAGCCGAAATTAAAAGATTAGGTAAGCCTATAGTATGGACTTTTCACGACAGTAATGCCTTTACCGGCGGCTGCCACGTGCGTTATACCTGCGATCACTATCTAAATGAATGTGGTAACTGTCCGCTGCTGATCAATGCCGGCGATAATGATATTTCGCACAGCATCTGGAAGCAAAAAAATAAAGCTTACCAGGAGCTTGATTTTAGCATAGCTGCTCCGAGTTCATGGATGCAGGCTTCTGTAAAGAAAAGTAGCCTGATGCAGGGTAAATCCGTCAACCACATTCCCAATACGCTGGAAACGGATATTTTTAAACCTGCGGATAAAAAACAGGCGAAACAGCAAGCCGGGTTGCCGACTAATAAATTCATTTTTTTAAGCGGATTTATGCCCTCGCGCAAGGACCTGCACAAAGGCACACAGTACCTGCTGGAGAGCATGGAGTTACTTAAGGTACGCTTGGGAGTAGATGCTGATCAAATTGAAGTGGTAGTATTTGGCAACCGGGGGACTGAAAATGTACCGGACTTTCCGTTTAAAACCAGCTTTTTAGGAACAATCAATAACGATGAAAAGCTGGCCCTGCATTACGCTGCGGCCGATGCTTTTTTGATCCCTTCGCTCGAAGATAATTTACCTTACACCGTGATGGAAAGCCTGAGTTGCGGAACACCGGTGATAGCCTTTACAACGGGCGGCATACCCGACATGGTGAAACATGAGCATAATGGGTATTTGGCTACCTATAAATCATCCGAAAGTTTTGCCGATGGGATGGAGTGGATCATCAAACATCCTGAAAGGGAAAAGCTGAACCAGCAGGCTCGGCAAACCATTATGGATACCTTTTCGGAAGAGGTGATTGCTAAAAAACATATTGAAGTATATCAAAGGTTATTGAATAAGGGAGGTAATAATGTTTAACCGAAGGCTAAGCGTTATCACTATTGTTTACAATAACGTGAGGGATATTGAGCGTACCATTCGTTCGGTGGTTAACCAAACGTATGCTAATATTGAATATGTAATTGTTGATGGCTTATCGAATGATGGTACCTTACAGGTCATCGAAAAATATAAAGATCGTGTAACCAAAATCGTTAGTGAAAAAGATGAGGGCATTTACGATGCTATGAATAAAGGCCTCGCTTTAGCTACGGGTGATTATGTGATCTTCATGAACTCGGGCGATGAGTTTTATAATAACGAAACTGTAGCGGCTGTTTTTGCTTCTGCGGAGGATGCCGACATCTACTATGGCGAAACCGAAATGATTGCCGATGATGGTACCAGCTTAGGGCAGCGCCGGCATAAAGCGCCTGCAAAATTTACCTGGCGGGGTTTTAAATATGGTATGAGCATCAGCCACCAGGCTATCTATATCAGGCGTTCATTGGCTGAACCATATGACCGCCGCTACCAGCTCAGTTCGGATATCGACTGGATAATCCGCGCAGCAAAAAAAGCTAAAAAGATTGTTAACGCTAACCGTTACGTAGCTAAATACCTGGTAGGAGGGATGTCGAAGAAAAAACACCGCCAAAGCTTACTGGAGCGTTTCGATATCATGAAAAGGAACTACGGATTGATCCCAACTGTTTTTAACCACTTCGTTATCGCCTTTAATTTGGGATGGTACTGGTTGAAGAATAGAAGGACGAATGACTGAGGTAGTTTCTGTTAATTGTGAGAGTGGTAGGTTTCCTGGCCGTAATAAGAGAGCTCGTGCCTATTTGAAAAATACTTAACAGCGTCATCGCGAGGTACGAAGTAATCCCGGATTAGTACGGCCGCTCTGTATAGTTTGCGATTACTTCGTACCTCGCAATGACGGCGAAGAGAACTAAAAGCTACTGCTGCTGATATCTGCTTAACTTATCGTAAAGTACCCGCGGATCAAAGGGTTTAAGGATATAATCATTCATGCCGGCGTTGTTGATCTCGCCCATTTGGTTGCTGAGCATAGAGGCCGTAAGGGCAATAATTGGCAATTGCTGGAAATAAGCATCTGTTTTAGCACGGATAATACCGGTGGCTTCCAAACCGCCCATCTCGGGCATGTGGATATCCATCAGCACCACGTTGTAGTTGCGGTTAGTTTCAACCTTTTCAATAGCCTCAATACCGTTCTCGGCAAAATCGGCGCTGGCTCCCCACTTCTTCAATATTTTATTAATGAGGAGGCGGTTGATCTGGTTGTCGTCAACTACTAAAACATTTATTTTAAGTCCTTCTTCCACGTTATTGCTATTTCTGTTTAACTGGTAATCGCCTTTTTTAAAACCTATGGTGAACCAAAAAGTTGAACCCTGGCCCAGCACGCTGTCAACATTTATCCGCGAGTCATGCAGTTCAATTAAACGCTTGCTGATAGCCAGGCCTAATCCTGTACCGCCATATTTGCGGGTAGTATCCATTTCGGCCTGCTTAAACTGTTCAAATATGGTGCCCAGTTTATTAGCGGCAATACCTATACCGGTATCAATTACCGCAAACCTTACACGTACATCGTGCTCACTTTCCTGTATCACTCGCAGGTCGATAGTAACACCTCCTTTGCTGGTAAATTTAATGGCATTACCAACCAGGTTTAATAATATCTGGATCAGCCGGGTGCGGTCGCCCAAAACTACTTTGGGTATGGCCTCATCAATGCTTTTGCTAATATAAATATTTTTTTCGCCGGCTTTATACTGCATCGAACTTGTTATGCTTTGAACAAGCTCCGTCAAATCAACCCGCTCCTTTTCAAGCTCCACGTTCCCGGTTTCGATCTTGGCAAAATCAAGCACATCATTAATGAGTGTCATCAGGTTTTCGGCCGAGAACCTCAGAATATTAAGGTTTTCTTTTTGCCCTTCAAGCGGATCATCCTCCATTAACAAATGCGACATACCAATTACGGCATTCAGCGGCGTACGGATTTCATGGCTCATTACCGATATGAACATATCTTTGGCGCGGCTTAGCTGTATGGCTTCTTCACGGGCAGTGATCAGTTCAATTTCGGCCTTCTTTTTAGCAGTGATATCAATGATAACCTCTATGTATTTATCAACCTGGCCCTTGCTGTTAATGATCACCGAGTTAATCACCGAGATCCATAAAGGCTGCCTGTCCTTACGGTAAACCAGCAGGTCAACCTCAAATGACTGTTTGTTGCGTGACAGCTCACGTGCCTTTTGAATAATAGATACATCTGTAAGCTCGCCTTTAAGCACATCTCCGAGATGATTATTTTCTACATCGAGTAAAGTATAGCCGGTTATTTGTTCAAAGGCTTTATTTACCCACTCCACCTTTCCGTCACTATTATTAATCACAACACCGCTGGCCGTACTGCTGGCCACTAACGAAAGCATGGTTACCTGCTCTTCCGTTTTCTTGCGTTCTGTAATGTCAACCATTACAGCTATCTGCCGTTCAACGCTGCCAACTTCGTTAAACAGCGGACTGTTTGATAAAAACACCCAGATCGGTGTTTTATCCTTTTTATAAATTTTTATTTCAACTTCGTAGCCCCGCTTTTCCTCTACAGCTTTTACTGCGGCTTTAAACACATTGATGTCAGTATCTTCTCCAAGCAGCATAGTGCCAAACATTTTGCCGCGCATTTCATCAAGCGTATAACCTGTGATATTTTCCAGGGCTTCGTTCATCCAGACCACCTCACCAGTATTACTGCGGATCAGGATGCCGCTCGGCGATTTACGGGCTGCAAAGGAAAGGATCTCCAGATCCTGCTCAATCTTTTTGCGTTGGGTTATATCAATAATAACCCTGATGAATTTATCGGTTTGCCCTGCACTGTCGCGAATCACGGAGTTAAATACCGAAATCCATACCGGTTCGCCATCTTTTTTATCGATGAGCAGGTCGACCTCATAGGATATCTGTTTACGGATAGCTTCATCAAGCCTTTTCACCGCTTCGGCATCCAGTGGAACTCCCTTAAGCACATCGCGCAGGCGACGGTTTTCCACATCGGCCTGGTTGTAGCCTGTTATCTGCTCAAAAGCTTCATTGGTCCAGATCACCTCATCGGCCACATTACTGATCACCACACCACTGGTAACCTTACTTGCTACCAATGATAATAATGCCAGTTCATCGGCTACCTTTTTCTGATAGCTGATATCGCGCCCGCTGGCAAACCATTTATCATTTTTAAAAGTTACCGACCAGCTAATGCATTTGATATCGCCCGATGGTGTTACAATATGCGCTTCTATTTCAAAATGACGCTGCTGCCTGCTCAATCCCGTTTTCAGCACCAACAGCAATTTGGCCTGCTCTTCTTCCGGGAAAAAATGCCAGATAGGTTTGCCAATAACTTCGGCAGGTAAATAATCCAAGACTGGTTTGGCAGAACTGTTAATTTGTTCAATGTTAAAATCCCTGTCCATGATACAATGGATATCGGGCGAGCTGTCAAAAAGGTTATGAAACTCCTGGTGGCTCTTCAAGTTTTGCTCCAGTTCCAGTTTCTGTTTGCGGAGCAGCAAGTGCGACATTACCTCATCGGCCAGTGTACGGAGCGCATCGCGTTGTTCGGCCGTGAGTTTGCGGGGTTTTGTATCAATAACACATAATGAGCCTAAGCGGTGACCATCCGGGTCGATCAATGGCGCGCCGGCGTAAAATCGTACGCCCATTTCATTGGCTATGGGATTGTCCTTAAATTCCTCGTCTTCTTTAGAATCGATTATTTCAAGAAGCGCGTCGGATTGGATAGTGCGGTTGCAAAAAGCGTCGGCGCGGGGTGTTTCCCCCACGTCGACGCCGTATGTTGATTTGAACCATTGCCTTTCGGCATCAAGCAGCGTTATCAACGCTACCGGTACCTGGCATATATAGGAGGCTAAACGCGTAATTGCGTCGTACTCCTTTTCGGGCATGGTATCCAAAACATTGTATGACTTAAGCGCCGCTAAACGCTTATCTTCTATGTTTGATGGATCTTCCTGCCTTGGTGTCATTTTTTATTCTGAGTCCTTATCTCTGTACAACGGAAAGTCGTACATTAACTTGTGAACCCTTTTACGTATTTTCTTGATAGAATGTTCATTTTCAGGATCAGTAATTACAGCATCTATCAATTCAACAATATGCTCCATATGTTTTTCTTTCATACCGCGGGTTGTGATGGCCGCAGTACCCACACGGATACCTGAAGTTACAAACGGTGATTTATCATCATATGGCACCATGTTTTTATTCACGGTGATATCGGCAGTTACCAACGCATTTTCGGCAGCTTTACCGGTAATGTTTTTATTACGCAGGTCGATTAGCATTAAATGGTTATCGGTACCGCCAGATATGATCTGGTAGCCCAGTTTCACAAATGCTTCGGCCATGGCATCAGCATTCTTTTTAACCTGCACAATGTATTTCATATAGCTGTCGCTCAAAGCCTCGCCAAAAGCAACTGCTTTAGCGGCAATGATGTGCTCCAACGGACCACCCTGTGTACCAGGGAATACAGCCATATCCAGCAATGACGACATCATCCTGATTTCGCCTTTAGGGGTTTTAATGCCATATGGGTTTTC
The DNA here is from genome assembly GCF_056402535.1 of Mucilaginibacter sp. P4_A11. Lineage (NCBI taxonomy): Bacteria > Pseudomonadati > Bacteroidota > Sphingobacteriia > Sphingobacteriales > Sphingobacteriaceae > Mucilaginibacter > Mucilaginibacter sp. P4_A11. The sequence goes on along the minus strand of NZ_JBFUHE010000017.1, from coordinate 137,785 downwards.
AAAATCTTTACCCATCATAATTAAACCACCGCGCGGACCACGTAAAGTTTTGTGGGTGGTAGTAGTAACGATATGGCAATGCGGAAGTGGATCGGTCAATAAGCCACGGGCAATTAAACCCGCCGGGTGCGAAATATCGGCCAGTACCAAAGCACCAACCTCATCAGCTACCTTACGGATAAATTCATAATCCCAATCGCGTGAGTATGCCGAAGCACCAGCGATGATCAGTTTTGGTTTTTCGCGCAGGGCAACTTCTTTCAGCTGGTCATAATCAACCAAACCGGTTTCTTTTTTCACCCCATAAAAATGTGGCTCATACAATTTGCCCGAAAAGTTAACAGGCGAACCATGTGTTAAGTGACCACCGTGAGAAAGATCGAAGCCTAATATTTTATCGCCCGGCTGCAATATCGCAAGCATAACTGCTGCGTTTGCCTGTGCACCTGAATGCGGTTGTACGTTAACCCACTCGGCGTTGAACAGTTGTTTAGCACGTTCAATAGCTATGGTTTCAATTTCGTCAACCACCTGGCAGCCGCCATAATAACGCTTGCCCGGTAAACCTTCGGCATATTTGTTAGTTGCAACAGAACCTGCCGCTTCCATAACCTGCCTGCTTACAAAATTCTCAGATGCTATAAGCTCAATGCCTTCTTCCTGGCGTTGCTGCTCTTCATCCAATAGCTTAAATATCAGTTTGTCTCTTTTCATTGTGTGTTTTTAACGGTGCTAAGTTAAGCAATTGATATAGATTTGAGATAGTGGAAGTTAGATTTGAGACAGGAGCGATGTTAGATTTTACTTAATTTAAAGTAAACACAATATTATTTGCCGTGCAGGCACTTACAGCAAATAAATTATCAGCAACCAGTATTTATACTTATACTGTTGATTACAGGTTTAGCTGATATTCAATAGTATAGCTTAAATTATAATGGCATTTACTATAAATTATTCATTCCTCAAGCTTTTAACCGGATTAGCGAAAGCAGCTTTTATAGTTTGCAGTGCTATCAAAACCGCCGTAACCATAGTAAGTGATGCCACCGAGATTACAAATGGTGATAACGACAGATCAATACGGTAAACATAATCATTCAGCCATTTTTGCATGATGACGTAAGCTAACGGGCAGGCTATTAAACCGGCAATGATCACCACACCTAAAAAATCCTTTAAGAATAACATCGTAATCCCCGAAACCGAAGAGCCCAGCACTTTGCGGATGCCTATCTCTTTGGTACGTTTCTGAATACTCAAGGATATTAAACCCAAAACCCCAAGCAGTACTATAATCACCGCTAAAACAGCTGCTATGTAAGCAGCTTTCTTTAATTGCAATTCGGTAGTGTACAACTTTTTCAGCGCATCATCCATAAAGTGGTATTCAAACGGGGCGTTAGGGATAAGTTCGGCCCATTTCTTTTGTATAGCAGTTAGGTTTTGCTGTATATCGCCGGCTTTTAATTTGAATGAAAAATACCGATAAGCAACATAGTAATTAACATTTACAAATATGATCGGCTTAATGCGCTCATGCAGGGAACCAAAATGAAAATCGGCGGTAACGCCACCAACCGTATAGGGAACGGCGGTATTACCTTGCTGGATCATTATTTTTTGACCAATAGCATCTTCAGGTTCCTTCCAGCCTAATGCTTTTGACTGTGTTTCGTTAATAGCTACCAACGTTGAATCGGCGGCTTGGTAAACCGGTTTAAAAAACGTGCCTGCTTTTAAAGGAATGTTATAGGTTGAAGCATACTGGTTATCATCCATTAAAATTTGCGAAGCCACAGCTTGCGTTGGGCTTGCCCCTTGCCTGTAAACCGGCGAGTTAAAGCCATTGGCTCCGTCAGGGATTTCGTAAGAGAGCGATACGCTGCTTACCTGCGGCATTTGCGCCATTTGTTCACGGATGGCCCCCATTTTATTTACCCCTGCTGTCGACCAATCCCGTGGCAACTGGGCATACACAATATAATCTTTGCTATAGCCCAGGTTGTTCCCAAAAAACAAACTGATTTGCTTTGAAACAATAATTGCCCCGATAAATACAATTGCGGCCGTAGTAAACTGAAAAGCAACAAGGGCTTTCCTGAAAAATACCCGCTCTTTCACTGCTGTTAATTTACCTTTTATAGCATCAACAGATCGTAAGGCAGATAATACCAGTGCAGGATAAATACCCGCAAGCGCGCCAACCAAAAGTACAAACAGTAACAAAACAGGAATAATATAAACGGGGAATGCTAACAGCCCGGCAATTTCGCGGCACAAAACACTGCTGAAATACGGCCTTGCCACCAGGTAAATAATAACTGCAAAAATGGTAGCAAAAAGCACCATCAATACCGACTCTACCAAAAATTGCCAAATCAATTGCTTCCGCAAGCCGCCAAGTACCTTGCGTACGCCCATTTCCTTCATCCTGCCCGATGAACGGCCGATACAAATATTTACAAAGTTGATGACTGCCATCAGTAATATAAATAACGCGATTGCCGAAAGCGTAACGATCATTTTTTTAACCACGCCACTTTCAGCTGTTAGATTATAGTCTTTCAACGAAACAAGATATGGGGTAAGGTCTTTAGCAACCTGTGGAGTAGCGTTTTTTTCGAGCAGTTCGCGCATGGCTTTTTCAACCGTTTTAGGATTAACTCCCTTTTGCAGTTCAATATAACTTACCCATTGCGCATTGTTCCAGTTATTTACTGTAAATCCCCAGAAGGTATTTGAACTTTGCCCAAAGAAAAAATCAGAATTATTGCTGTCGTTTAAATTGGTAACCGAATTTTTGGGCAGCTGTTGTAAAACGCCGGTGATGGTGAAATCATGCTTATTGCCTGTAAAATTCTGAAAATTGAGTGCTTGCCCTATCACATCTGTTTTGCCAAAATACTTCAGCGCCATGCGCTGGGTTATTACAACTGATAACGGATCTTTCAAAGCAGTTTTTACATCGCCATACAACAGCTTAAAACCATACATGTTTAGCAGGGTGCTATCGCCAAACTGCATACTTTCCCTGAAGCTTTTTTCACCTTTGGTTACTATAGATGTTATCCCGTTAAAGCTGTAATAGTTAGCAACAAGATTAGGATAGTTTGCTTTCAAAGCTTTTGGCAAGGCATCAACAGAAGCAATATCTACTCCCTGATTTGGATCGCGCCATTTGCTGAGGATGATGTATTGATCATCTGCATTTTTAAGATCGTGATTTACCCGGAGTTCGCCCCATACATAAGCACCGATGATCAGCGTAAAAGCTATACCGACAGATAGTCCAAAAATGTTAATAATGGAAAAAGCTTTATTTTTCCAAAGGTTTCGCCAGGCAATTTTAAAGTAGGATTTCAGCATCGGTCGGGCATTTACACAAAAATGCGACAGAATAACCAATATAAGCCGGGTTGATATGTTAAATAATGTTATTTGTTTGAGCTAAAGACTTAAAGCAGAAAGCCAAAAGCTCCGGAAAAAGCATAGCGTCTTTAGCTTTCCGCTTCAATCCCGGCTTTTGACGAGATCCAGAAATTATTATATCCCAATCCAATCTGGATATCGATCAAATCCTGCTGAAGCATTTCCAACACGGCCAGAAAGTTATAGACAAAGTGCACCTTGTTTTCAGATTCTTTGGCGATGGCTTTAAAATCGAGCATTTTATTAATCTTGAGCAGATCGGCAACCGCCTTTTTTTGCTTTTCGATGGTGTAAGGATATTGTACTACCGTATGCTTTACTTCCTCATTGCGCCTGGTGAAATTGCGGACCATTCGCTCATAAACAACCATGAGGCGGTAAAGGGTTAGCTCGGATAGTTCTTCGCCGGGGACGGCCACTTTTTCAACCTGCTCAAGGTCATGTTTGATATTGCCGCGCTTTTCCTGTTTAAAACGCTCATCCTCCATGGGCCTTATCTCTTCACACGCCTCTTTGAACTTTTTATATTCGATGAGTTTCCTGATCAGGTTTTCTTTGGTGTCCGGGTCATCACCTGCTTCTTCGGTACCATAACGCGGCAGCAGCATTTTGGCCTTAATGCGCATAAGGGTTGCTGCAACGAAAATAAATTCGCTGGCAATTTCCATGTTGAGGCTTGTCATCTGGTGCAGGTAGTGCAGAAAGTCATCGGCAATTTTCGCTATCGGGATATCATGGATATCCAGCTCATCGCGTTCAATGAAAAACAGCAGCAGGTCAAACGGGCCTTCAAACTGGGGTAACCTAATGGCAAAACTATCGTCGGTCATAAAATCCTGTCAAAAATAAACATTTCGGCCGGAATCAGCATAGCGGGAATTAAGGTACAAAACACAGGCGGTCAGAATTAAAAACAGGTATTATCCCGCTTCAGTTTGCTGTAATAACCGATCGTAAGTCGACCATTTTGTTTGGTATATCCTGTTTCTTAAGTAATTTAATATCTTTATATACCCTGAATTTAACAATAATTACCTTATTTTGCAGGTTAAATATCCTTACGAATGTCAATGCAGGTACCGGCCGGGAATTTATTACAAAAAATAAATTATCCATCTGATTTAAAGCTACTTAATGAAAACGAGCTTGAACAGGTATGCAAGGAGCTACGCCAGTATATTATTGACGTGGTATCAGTTAACGGGGGGCATTTTGCCGCCAGCCTTGGTGTAGTTGAACTTACTGTAGCATTACAATATATACTTAATACACCTTACGATCAGTTAGTTTGGGACGTTGGCCACCAGGCTTACGGTCATAAAATACTTACTGGCCGCAGGGATGAGTTTCACACCAACCGGATCCATGGCGGTATCAGCGGCTTCCCAAAACGCTCGGAAAGCGAGTATGATACCTTTGGTGTAGGCCACTCATCAACCTCTATATCTGCCGCGTTGGGTATGGCTGTTGCCTCCCAGTATAAAGGAGAAACCGACAGGCAGCATGTAGCCGTAATTGGCGATGGCGCCATGACCGCGGGTATGGCATTTGAAGCGCTCAACCATGCAGGCATCGAGAACTCCAACCTGCTGGTGATCCTGAACGACAATAACATGGCCATCGATCCCAACGTTGGCGCATTAAAAGAATATTTGACCGATATCACTACCTCAAAGCCATATAATCGCTTCAGGGACGATATCGCGCACGTATTGGCCAAGCTATCATCAATTGGCCCTGATGCCTTCAAAGTGGCTCAAAAGCTTGAAAAAAGCATTAAAGGCACCCTGCTTAAACGGAGTAACTTTTTTGAAGCGCTTAAGTTCAGGTACTTTGGCCCGATTGATGGACATGATGTAAATCACCTTGTAAAAGTTTTGAAGGACCTGCGTGATATCCCCGGCCCTAAACTACTGCATTGCATCACGGTAAAAGGCAAAGGCTATGCCCTGGCCGAAAAAGATCAGACCAAGTGGCACGCTCCCGGTTTGTTTGACAAGATCACCGGCGAGATAAAAAAAGCTAAATACGATAAGCCTCAGCCCCCTAAATACCAGGATGTGTTTGGGCATAGCATTATTGAACTGGCAGAGCAAAACCCCAAGATCATGGGGATTACACCGGCCATGCCTTCAGGTTGTTCATTAAACCTCATGATGAAGGCTATGCCAAACCGTGCGTTTGACGTAGGCATTGCCGAACAGCATGCGGTGACCTTCTCTGCCGGTTTAGCTACCCAGGGACTTGTTCCGTTTTGCAATATCTACTCCAGCTTTATGCAGCGGGCCTATGATCAGGTGATCCATGATGTGGCCATACAAAAGCTCAATGTAGTATTTTGTCTTGACCGTGCCGGTTTTGCCGGTGCCGACGGCGCTACCCACCATGGTGCTTATGATATGGCGTATATGCGCTGCATCCCTAATATGATTGTATCAGCGCCCATGAACGAGGAAGAACTCCGCAACCTGATGTTTACCGCCCAGCAGGAAAACATGGGGCCGTTCGTGATCAGGTATCCACGCGGTAACGGCGTTATGGTTGATTGGCAGCGTCCGTTTAAAGCTATCCCTGTAGGCAAAGGCCGTAAGGTTTGTGATGGTGATGATGTGGCGATCCTCTCTATCGGGGCTATCGGTAACGAAGTGGTTAAAGCCACTGCCGAACTTAATGCCGAAGGTTATAACCCGGCTCATTACGATTTGCGTTTTGTAAAACCGCTTGATGAGGCTTTACTGCATGACGTATTCAAAAACTTCAATAAAGTGATTACTGTTGAGGATGGCTGTATAGAAGGCGGCGCAGGTACTGCTGTGCTCGAATTTATGGCCGACAATGGCTACACCAATATCCAGGTAAAACGCCTGGGGATCCCTGACAAGTTCATTGAACACGGCGACCAACCCGAGCTTTGGGCCGATTGTGGTTTCGATGCCAACGGCATTGCCCGGCAGGTACGTAACATGGCAGAAAAGCGGAACGTGAATAATATAGCATCGTAGTTACAAATACTGCCTTAGCTTACTGATATAAATAGAAGCCGCCTCATAAGTAATCATGAGGCGGCTTCTTAACTTTTACCCAATGGCGAACAATAATCAGGCTATAAAAGATATGTTATATGCTAAATTATTAGTTCCGGCAGCCGGTGCTGTAGCATAGTTGATATTTATATTGGTAGCATCTGCTGTTATATAGCCAATGTTACCAGCCGCGCTGTTTGTGGCTATCGCAGTAAACCAGCTTGGAGCAGCTGCTAACAAATGCGGAATACTAATAACAGTTGCACTTCCTGTTCCGGAGACTGTTACGGTTTTTAAGGTAGGAACATTTTGATAAATGCGTCTCCATGCTGATGTAGCGGCATTATATTCGTATAAACCGGATACGTCGTCGGTTTGATAAATCAGCAGGCCATCAGCAGGGCTGGTTACGCTTTGACGCTGAAATTTATTCATTCTTACCGGCAAGAATCCCCGGGTCCCTGAATCGATCTGGAACATTGCTGAATTATCAAGTGCGTTTGGATCACCGATATGACCAAATCCTCCCCAGATCTGCCGCCATCTTAAAGTCTGGTTTCCGAAATTCAAGCCGTTGTCAACAGACGGGCTTAGGCCCGTTCCTACCGTAAGTCCCCCGAGTATTGTACCGGCTCCTGAAATTTTGAATGCAGCCGTTTGCGTTGTTGCCGTTTGATTTAAGATACTATTAAAACTGGTTGTTGAAATATACATCGGCTGCCAATCTGTAGTTGTATGTGTTGAACCAGTTGTTAAACGCAGCCAACCAAACAGGACAAATCCGTTTGCATCATTAACCGGGTTGGTATTTCTGACAACCTGATTTTTGATAAATGAACCGGAGGTTGGCTGGGCCGCCGATTCTTGTAAGTCAGTGTTTTTGATGGTAAGTAATTGGTCGCTGAAATTGCCGGGAGTGCTGTCTATCCAGAAGATCCGGTTTGCAGTAGTGTTGGTAAGCGTCTTAATACCGTATTGATTAACCGGGTCACAGTAGTAATTATTTGAATAAACAAATGCCTTGGTAGATGTATTTCCCCCAACAACATCTTTGGTGTTCTTAAAATTGTTATTACTTACTTTAGGGCCAACTGCATATGGCGCGAAAACCGCGTGATAAAATGTCCCGGTATCGTTTGTCCAGCCACCGGTCAGCAGACCAAATTTAGTCAACGTTTGTCCGCTAACGGAAGTTATTGCCGGCGTGGATAAAGTAACGCTGTTACTTGCATTATATGTAACAATTTGAGCCACCAGGGAGTCGGCGGTAGGCCCATTTAAAAGCCCCAGGAAACCGGCACCGGTTATCTGAACAAGCTTTCCCACATCTGATGATGAAAACGGTGTAGAGGTAGTAGTAGTTAATGTGGTGGAGCCGGCAGTAATATTAGCATCTGTAATACCGGTTCCCCCGGCAGAAGTGGTATCGGCCCTGTCTGTCGCCTCTAAATACGGATCGGGATCAAAGCTATTCCCGGTAATATTCATATCAACAGGATATTGCACGGAAGGACTAACATCCAGAAAAACACCTTCCAGCGTCCTTTCAATGGTATTGTCCTTGATGGTGATATCTTCTCTCCAACTTTGAGGGTCGAAGTAAATCCCCCGCTGAAAACCATAAATATAGTTATTGATGATCTTTAAACCTTTGTTAGGTCCGCCTACAGTAATGCCATATGATTTATAATAGGCATTTTGCTGTGATCCACCGTTGGCCATGCAAATAGTTCCCTGGTATCCTAAAACATCAGTGTCACCTTTTCTTGTCCATAAACCATAACCATAAGCATCTGATATTTTAGTTAACCCGCTAAATGATTGCATGATGGAATTATGGGCAACAATCACGCCCCTGCTTTGTCCGTGGGCCAGGCTAACACCTTCGAGATTCCAAAAAAGCTCGGGTTTCACATATTGTTTAAGTAAAGTGGTAAAAGTACCCGGATACACGTTGTTGCTTAATGAAGTGGCTTTCATTATCGTAAACCCTAATTCGATACCATCTGCTGATGCACCCGGAATATATCTTGGTGTGCTATTTTCGTTAGGGTAGGTATTATGACCATCTTCCACACCATAATTCAGTTCGGGTGTACAAAGCTTTAATACATCTTTTATATTATTGTTGGCTATTACTACGTTCAATGATTCTATCTGGCCACCCGAGGCGGTTTCCACTGAACATCTGATAGCTCTGCCTTTTATAAATGATAAATTATTGTTTGCGATTATAGCATTCCGGGCTCCGCCAACGGTTATACCCTGAGAGCAGAAGGTTTCATTATCACAGACAATAGCGATATTATCTACATGTCCGGTTGGATCTGATCCATTAGATAGCCCTGAACAATCTACTGCAAGAAAATCATCTTCAATAAACCTGCCCCTGTTTCCGGTCATGATAACTTTTTGCGCGTCACCTGCATTTATACCATCTCTTAATATGTTCTCAAGGATATTGTTAGTAATAGTAACGGTGCCGCCTGATAGCGCAAAGCCCATTTCTCGAGACCATTTTCCATAGCAATTATCTATTTCAACAAATTGGTAGTTACTCAGCTTCATCAGGTAACACCTAACCACAGTGGCAGTGGCCGGTACATTTTGATACTTAAATCTATCGGCATAGCCCCACAGGCATATGTTTTTAACGGAAATATTTCCCGGCGCCGGCAAAGCTGCCATATAATCCCATTCAATCAGGGTGAAGTTATCCTTTATTGCATAAATGATACTGCTATATTTGTTTTCACCCAAAATGTGGGTGTAATTTTTAATCTGCAATTTCCCCGATATCGCATATTTACCTGCGGGAAAAAATACACTTCCTCCTCCTATGGCAGCAACTGCATTGATGGCATTTTGAAGTGTCGTAGTATTATCACTACCATAATTTACCTCGCTGGCTGTTACATCGGTCGCTGCCGCATCCTGTAATATTACCTCTGTCGCCGAATTAACAGTTACAATAGCCGTTGAAAGTGCTTGCGGGATGTTATCTGAGCCAAATTCGTTAAGTATATTCACGGCAGCAGCTGCACCGTTAATCGTTATTTTTTTGCCTACATCGACCGAAGTAAAATTTGATCCGATACAGGTAAGCTTGGTCGGGTCTGCGCCGGCACCCGTTACAATGATTGTTCCGGTTACGGTTTTAACGTCTCCTGTAGCACCAAACCACGTCACGTTGACGTAATCGTCATAAACACGTTTCCACCTGCCGGTTGTAACGGAACTCACCTTGATGATGAAACCGTCATTGTCTGTTAGTGTGTTACCGGGATCCCAAAAGAAGATCCCCTCGCCGCCGTCGCCGGTTGTTGTTCTTCCCTGTACAAATACTGATTCATCGCCCGAGCTGTAGACATGGCTACGCAAGGCTGCATAGTTAGCAATTGTTGTCATGGTATAGTATTAATTTATGAATTGATAATTCTCTGTTGAGTATAGCAGGCGTTACTTTGAATTTACAATTGCCTCTAAACGACAATTGTAATTGTTGCACTTATGGAGAAAAGCCCGGCCAGGCGATCAGATGTTGGATATGATCTTTTGGATCAAACTTTAAATAATAGGTCGGTAGGGGTGAAAATTTGTGATGCATAAACAGAAAGGCTGCTTTAACAAGTAGGTTAGGTTAAAATTATTATACTATGAATGTAGCAAAGATTTCTGCGTTGCGCAAAGGAAAATTAATAAGTTAACATAATTTAACAGTAACCCTACCTATGTGAAAACACCGGGCTATTATGGCAAGAGTTTAGCTTTACTAATTGGCTTGAAGGCCGCGGAGTGGCCTGTAATTAAGAATGCGTTGGTGTTATCGGGACAAGCTAACGAGGGATAAGTCCCTTGTACTTTTGTTTGGTGATACCCCAAAAATAGGAGGGGCTTACTTTGATCTTGATGGCGGGCGGTATCCTGTTGGTTGTGCGGAGGTCAGCATTCAATAAAGCCACAACTCACCTTTGAAAAGCAGGATCAAATTGTGCTTGTGTGCAAAATTTGATCCTGCCTGGATATGGTCATCAATGCGTTTTATAACTCACCAGGTCATTATACACACTGCGGAATGAACTGCGGATACCGAATGTCAGCATTGATGTTTTATCATTAAACTGGCTGTTTTTATCACGGCGTACCAGGCCGCCAAGCTCAAACCTCAAATTATATTTAGGGTTAATTAAATAGGCTACTTTTCCTTCCAGGTAAACCATGTTGGTGGTTAAGCCCTGCCCGGTATAATTGCCATACTCCCTTGCCGGATCCTGGTAAGCAAGGTAAAGATCTTTACCATAATTTAGGTTGTTGATATTTAAGCCATAATGACCATAATCAACTTCGCCGGTAAAATCAAATCTTTTATATGAGTAGTTCAGTAAACCTACGGCTTCACGGAAATTAGCGCCCCATGGATGGCCAAGCGGTTCGCCATTCTCAGCATAGTTAAGTACTGAAGCTCGTTCTGAATAGGTATATGGTTTAACATTATTTGTTTCAAGCAGGTAGTTCAGACCTTTTACATTAAAAAGGTTTGCGCCCCTGATACCCAATTGAAACCCGTATTTATTACGCGAACTTCCTTTGCTTGAAAAAAAGCTTGATGATTCAAACTCGTCAAGTGCAAATTGCCCATAAGCTGTAATACCATCGGTTAGTTTATATTTAGCTGTAAACCCGATCAAAGCATTATCAGGCGAACCGTTTGAGGCTTCAACCGGCCTTAAAAATATTACCGGGTTTATGTAAGTAAAGTCAAACCCGCGTTTATGACCCTGGTCGTCTTTAGCTGCCCAGATCACCGCGTCAAAGAAACCAAGTGACAAGCGATTGGTTACGTTCCAGTCTAAATAATGAAACACACCAAATTTTTTCCTGTCGCCATTATCCACTTTTATCGAAAGCGGGTCATTGAAATAGGTCCACATGGCCATATAGCGCACATTACCCAATGTAGCTGTTAATTTAAAGAAAGGATATGGCGAGGCATAATCAGATAATAACAATGAACGGTAGCCATCACCAATAAAAGTTTTATCGCGGCCGGCGCTGATGTTCAAAAACTTTATCGGGGTATAGGAAACATTAGCCGTAATGTACGACCAGCGGTATTCATTACCATAAATAGCAGCATAAGCCTGGCCCGGCGCTATACCAACCTGGTTAACATAAGTCTGCAGGTAATTGGGCAATACCGCGCGGTTTTCATAACCGGCCACATTATATGAAAAGTTTTTACCGAAAGTTCCGCCCAACTGGATGCCAAGCGTACCAAAATTGGTGTTCTTTTTACCGGAGAAATCCCGGCTCAAATTAAAGTCGGGCAGCAGATCGGCATAAAAAGTGGAGTTGCTGCTTTTAACATCAATCTGGTGTTCGTTAAAAAAACGCCCTTTAAGTCCGTTAAGGTTCATTAACGAATCATAGTGAACTTTCAAAAGCGAATCATCAACCATAAATGGCTTCAAGGAGCTATGCACCCTTGTTTTGGTCGAATAAACATCCTCATTTAGTTTTTGATAAAACTGGTAATTATAAGGCTGATAAACTGACTGCGCCTTCGTAAACCCGCTTATCAAAAACAATAAAATAATGCTTGTAAATATTTTCTTCATGTATAACTTATATGGTTTAGATCGTTGGTTATTCAAAATAATTAAGCGTATTAAAACCACCCTTTCTCAGGTATTCGTCTTTTTTTACCAGGTGCAGGTCTGAAAGTACCATATCAGTTACTAATGCCTGCAGGTCATACTTTGGTTTCCATCCCATCTTTTCATAGGCTTTGGTGGCATCCCCAATTAGCAGATCGACCTCAGTTGGCCTGAAATACTTTGGATCAACCTTTACCACTGTTTGTCCAAACCTTAAAGCGTCCAAATTTAATCCAAGTTCAATGATCTTTTCCTCATCAATATCAATGATCACCCCGCGCTCGTTCTCATCCTTCCCACTAAATTCAACCTCGATACCTAATTCCATGAACGCCATCCTTATAAAGTCGCGCACGGTAGTGGTTACCCCGGTTGCTATTACAAAATCTTCGGCGGTTTCCTGCTGCAGCATCAGCCACATAGCTTCTACATAATCTTTGGCGTGCCCCCAATCGCGCTGTGCCGAAAGGTTACCTACATACAAACAGTTTTGCATGCCAAGTGCAATCTTTGACGCAGCCCGTGTAATTTTACGGGTAACAAAGGTTTCGCCCCTAACCGGGCTTTCATGATTAAAAAGGATCCCGTTGCAGGCATACATACCATAAGCTTCGCGATAGTTAACTACAATCCAGTAGCCATATAGTTTTGCTACGGCGTAAGGTGACCGCGGGTAAAATGGCGTAGTTTCACTTTGCGGCACCGCCTGAACCAAACCATAAAGCTCGGATGTGGAGGCTTGGTAAATGCGTGTTTTTTTGGTGAGATCAAGCAGCCTTACTGCTTCAAGGATTCGCAATGTTCCAACACCATCTGCATTGGCAGTATACTCTGGGGTTTCAAAACTTACTTTTACATGGCTTTGAGCCGCCAGATTATAAATTTCGTCGGGCTGAACTTCCTGGATAAGCCTGATCAGGTTAGTTGAATCGGTAAGATCGCCATAATGCAGGCTGAATTTGGCACCAGACTCATGCGGATCATGATATAAGTGATCTATCCTGTCGGTATTTAATAATGATGAGCGGCGTTTAACCCCATGAACCTCATAGCCCTTCTTCAGCAGAAACTCTGCTAAATAAGCGCCATCCTGACCCGTTATTCCTGTTATTAAAGCCTTTTTCATTAATAATCCGCGTACATGTATTGTATAGTACAATAATATCCAATTTTATTGTAATTACTCCCATAACGCTCAACATATAGGCATCAACTATGTTTATGCTACTGTTAAACGACCAGAAAAATAGGAAGAGAAGGCTGTTGGAGAAATCAGATTCCGGCTACGGTATCTTCCAGTTCCTGATACCAGTCGGCGCCGTATTTGCGAATAAGCGGATCTTTTAAAAATTCATGAACGCGCACTTTTAGCTCATCACCAAATGAACAAGCAGGGCTGCAGATATTCCAGCGGTCGTAATTTAAAACATCAAATTCCGGGTATGAGGTTATGCGGATAGGGTACAAATGGCATGAGATAGGTTTTTTCCATGTAATTGCACCTTCCTCATATGCTTTTTCAATACCGCATTTAGTAATGCCATTTTCCCATATTACATACGCACATTCCTTATTGGTATCAACGCATGGCGTGGTATAATCTCCCTCAAAATCGGTGACGTAAACGCCATCTTTTTCAATGGTTTTGATACCTTTTGCAGTGAGATAAGGTTTTACTTTAGGATAGATCTCTTTCAGGATGTCAAGCTCATCGGCGTTAAGGGGGGCTCCCGAATCACCTTCAAGACAGCAGGCGCCCTTGCATTTATTTAAGTTACATACAAAATTTTCCTTTACCACATCTTCGTGCAGTAACACATTGCCAACCTCAATCATCTTTTTAAAATCAATCTTTAATAGGGTTTAACGGATATTTAAGTCCCGTTGCCGATTTCAGGTCCATTGTTACGCTGCCAATCAGCACTTCAACATGGGCCTTTACCGGAATCCTGTTTTTATCATTGGTAACCCAAAGGTACAACTTACTGTTTTTCCGGAAAATACGCCCCGGAATAATAGCCGGGCTAAATTTAAGACAATTAAACTTACCAAGCGAACATTCAACCGTTTCGGTACCAACGTAGGTTATCTGCATGCTGTGAAACCCATCTTCCAGGAAGTATTGCAGATCAAATGTATCACCCTCATGCAGCTTTGAAACATCAATAGCCCGTGCAAAATAATAAGCCGATACAAAATCAAAGGACTCGCCTTTATAACCGTATGTTCCTTTATTTGCTGTTACCTTTTTGTCTTTCTGATCAAAAGTAACATTGTCTGTATGCCTGTACTTACCTTCGCGCCTGTTTTCGGTATAAAAATAGGGCATCAGCGTTGTTTGATCAATGTATGATTCATAACGGTTACGCACCTTATAAAACAAGTCGAAAGAGCCGGCGGTTTTGCCTTCGGCAACAAGGTGAAAAGTAGGGCGGTCATTATATTTTTTATCGCTGGCCTCTACCTTGATGGTAGCTTCGGCAGCGGTAAAAAATCCGTATTTCATTTTGTAGTCCAGTTGTTCACCTGGCTTGAAGATCGATTCGTTGATCTTTTTCAGTTCCTGGGCAAATCCGCCCGAACAGCAGGCTAAAAAAAGCAGTACAGCAAAAGTGTATTTATTTATGAGCAGTTTTTTCATTGAATAATAGCCCCTTTAGCGGAGCTTGTGATATGACAACTGCTATTATAAATGGTTTAAACTTCTTTTTATTGCGCAGGGGCACTTAAATACTTAATCCTTACGCTTATAGATGGGCACAGTTGAGCAGGGCTCGCCAAACATGAGGCTTTTAACTACCGCAGTTAACTTTTTGGTAAGCTCAACATAAGCAGATACAGGTACCTCAGCATCGCCGCAACCTTTCAGTACAATACGTTGTCCGCGGTATTGTTCAAAATCGGCTTTAGCTATCTCTTTTTCAAAAAGTACGGTCTCCAATACATCTTTATCACCAAAAACAATTTCGCGGGCGTAGGGGGCCATACGGTTGGCAAGGAGCATATATGCCCAGGCTGGTACAATAGCATCGGCAGAGCAGGTGATGCCTACATTCTTGCCTTCATATTGTGCCCAGTCATGTTCTTTTATAAAGTCCCTGAAGTCTTTCTCGCGCAGGATGAGGCCATGGAACAGGTTATCTTTTATATCATAAATAACACGGTCGCCTCCGGGGTAAAACGAAGCCGGGTCTAAGGTAACAAGGCCGCTTTGAGCTACCTTGTTGATTATATTTTCCTGGATATCCATATCATTTATATAAAAGCTAAAAGCCGAACGCACAAGGCTTAAAGCTTGATTATTAATCTTATTTAATTGCTATTTAACAACAGATAGCCTGTATGAAACAAAAAATCCGGGAACAGCTTAACGCCACTCCCGGATGCAAATTTACTTTAAATTTTGTTTAGAAAAATTTAGCCCTGTTATCTTTTACAATTGCATTATCTTTTAATGCATCCAGTACCTGGCCTTGTGAGCGTTGTAAAAGCGCCTGGTTAATTTGTTCTTTTTGTTTAATGGCGTTAGCAAGTGCAGGTGGGTTGGTGAAACCGTTAACTACAAATACATAAACACCTTGTGTTCCATCAACAGGTTTTGAAATTTTGTTGATAGCTGAGCCAAAAATTGAACCGATAACTTTATACTCTGCAGACTGGCCCGGGATAATGGGGTTGGCAAACACAATATTTTCAACCGGAACTACCTTGCCGCCTACTTTTTGAGCAACCTGGTCAATTGAAGCACCGCCGCTAAGCGCTGCATCAAATTTCTCTTTTAATTGTTTTGCTTTAACCTCGTTACGTACCATTGGCTCAATTTGCTTTTTAACAGCTTCAAGTGCTAATGTACCTTTAGGTTTAACTTCGGTAAGGCGGGTTACTATATATTGATCACCTACGGTAAATACTTTATCAGTGATGTCACCTTTTGCAGCTTTGTAAGCCCATCTAACAACGTCACGTGCATTATCCAAGCCTGGAAGGCCAGAAGCTATAGCAGTAACATCTTCGGCAGTACGTGGCTTTAAACCTTCTTTTTTAGCTTCTGCCTCAAAGTTATCAGATGTTAATGAACCTAAAAATGCCTGTGCTTTGCTGTAAGCTACTGTTTGGGTTTTGCTGCTTGCAGTTAAAGGTTTATCAACTACACCAACTTTAACCAGTTTAACAGAACCTTTTTGGTCCTCAACCTGAATAACGTGGTAGCCAAATTGTGATTTTACAACAAGGATTTCACCTTTACTTGCTTTAAAAGCAGCATTGGTATATTCAGGAACTAAATTACCCTGACCAGCGCCCATTGAGCCATTGGCATCAAATGAGGGAATGTCACCGCCTTTTACAGCGCTGCCTTTATCGGCAGAAAAAGTAGTAGCCAACTCGGCAAATGATTTACCGCCCTGGATCAATTTTTTAATTGAATCGGCTTTAGCTTTAGCTTTATCATCACCGCCTGCAGATGCAAGATCGATTAAGATATGCCTGGTTTTAACCGAATCAAAAGTAGTTTTGGTATCAACCAGCTTAGCTACTTTGTAGCTGCCATTTTCAAGGTAAGGACCATAAACAAAACCTTTAGCCGCGCTAAACATAGTTGTATCCAGTTTCGGGTCAAGGCTGCCTTTACGCTGGTAAGCTAAAGGAGTTTTAGTTTCTGCATTGATCTGTACAAAAAGCGAATCATTAGAAGTGGTTTTGAAATCATTCGCTAATTTTTCAGCTTGTTGCTTAACCGCTGTGCTATCTTCTTTTGAAGGAGCTGCATTGAAGCTTACATACTCAAAGTTTCTTAACTCCGTAGGCGTTTTAAACAAAGCTTTGTGAGCATCATAATATGCGCTGTAATCGGCATCAGTTAAAGTAACTTTAGCATCAGGGATTGAAGCATAATCAAGCGATACATATTTGAAGTTAGCCAGCTTGTTTTTTGCTTCGTAATCATCAGTAGCTTCAAGCGAGTTTATATACAGGCCATTAGTAACCAAAGTCATGTATTTAGTAGCTTTTTTAGCTTCAATTAAGTCTTTAACGAAGTTATTCCACGCTTCTTTTTGCGCAGGGTCGGCTTTACCTGATTGCAGGTAAGCTTTGAACTGGTTGTACCTGTTGCGGTCAAACTGGCCGGTTTGCTGATCGGCAAACTGACGGGCTATCTGCGGGTCGGGATTATTATCACCTACCATCACGCTCAACTCATCATCGCCAACGTTAAGGCCAAGCTTTTCAATTTCTTTGCCTATCAGCAGCTGGCTTAAATACTGGCTCCAGGTAGTTTCCTGCAAATAGCTTGCTATCTGCGGAGAAATGCTCTGTCCCTGTTGTTTAAACTGAGCCGAATTTTGCTCCAACTTTTCATTGAATTTATCATAGGGCACTTTTTCGCCGTTTACAACGGCAAGCTCGTTACTATCGTCCCTGAAAAAGGAACCGCCCGATCTTACAACTTCGCTCACAATGAATGCAAGCAGCGCGAAACCAATAAAGAATGCGAGAATCTTCCCCATTCTTTCGCGCAAAAAACCCATTATACCCATATTACATTTATAATTATTCTATTCTTTTTTTTAAGAGCGCGCAAGATACAATTTTTACTAAAATTCTATAACACAAAATTTTCGTAAAAAAAAGTCATTATTGTGTCGCTTTTTCATCCACATGAAATAAGCCGGTACTACTTTTAAAGGTGGGATTTAAAAGTTTATCGTCGCTTTCAAAGCTATTGCCATTCATAACGTTGCCGCCGCTAAGTGTGGCCTGGACAGGTTTGTTAGAATAAACACGCTTGGTTACCTGGTCCCAGAATAATTCATTTGACTTAAAAGTTTCGCCCTTGGCATTAGTTGCAAGTACGTTGCCATGAAATTCAATTAGCTTTTCTTTCTCGCGCTGGATACCAGTGTCTGCAATTATATTACCTGCAAACTGGCCTGTACCGCGGTCATAGTAATCGATCTTTACGCCTTTAGGCATGATTTTGTAAGGCTTCTTGATCTGGTATTCAATCATCAGCGGGGCGGTAAGATGAATTTCCACCTTAGTCGAATCGCTCATGATCAGGTCAAGCCCCGTGGTACGCTGGGCTACTGTATCAACCTCATTCGCTGATATTTCCCTAACCTTTTTCAGATCGTTTTCGCATGAGGATACTAAAGCCGCCATTGGCAACATTAACAGGCATAAAGCCGGTATGTTAACTAAGGGGCGGCTCATGACAGGCAATTAGTCAAATTTATACTTGGTAAACCACTTATCGTTAAGGGTGAAGCCAAGGTGAATATTAACGTAGTTTTCTTTAACTAAACCGTTAACCAGTGAACCACGCTGGCCAACTTCGGCAGCGATATTGATCTTGTAGTAGCTGCCATTGTTTGAACGTAAAGGAAGGCCCACACCAACAGTACCGGCATAGCGTTTAATTGTAGTACCGTTAATGTGCATGTAAGTTTGATCATATATAGCGCCTATGCGGTAATCAACAGTGGCAAGGTAGTTTCTGATAGTTGCGATGTTTGGGGTATATGAACCACCGATATTGAAAGTTTTGCTATCCTGCAAGCCCTGGTTTACACCGGCGATTGATAAGTCAGACCACTTACCCATAGAGTAATCGGCACCAACAAGGAATTTACCATCACTTTGAAATGAGATCCCAAACCTGTTGATTTGCGGTAGCTTCAATTTTGATTTAGGGCCGGTTGTGCTAACCACACTATCAGCAGGGATGTCCTGGTTACCGTTTGCATCATTAAAATACTGGCTAACAATAAAGCTGTTTTGTGTATTCAGTTTTGTACCCGCTGATGCTGAATAGCCGAGAACAAGGTGTTTTGTTTCAGAAAAATCAAATGAATATTGCAAGCCGTAATCATAGTTTATACCACCAATGGCGTTGCTCGTTTGAATTTTTGAGTTTATAGCGCCTGCCAGATTCGGGATTTCGGTGGTGGCAATATCTTTAATATTACCAAATATGTAGGATACATTTGCACCCAATAACAAGTGCTTGCCTATACCAAAACCATATCCTAAATATGCTTTTGATAAGCTGCCGTCGCCGCTGTAGCTGTAATTTGTTACGTTGGTATCGGCCGGAGAGCCCGAAGTACCTAACTTATTCACAGATTTTTTATAATTGTAACCACGCTCGCTGTATGGCAACAAACCAAAGCTTAGTGCCGAATGCTTTGAAGTAGGGATAGCGAACGCGATGTGGCTAAGCCTGAAATTACTGTTTTTTTGGCTTGAAGCACCAGTTTGAGACAGTGTTAAAAAGTTTGCATACAAACCAACATCAATGGTTGTAAGGTTAATTGCGCCGTATGAAGCCGGGTTTACAACGTTGATGTTATTAAAAAAGCCTATTTTATTGGTGGCTACAGCTATACCGCCCATACCTATGTTTTGGCCCATCAGTTGAGGATCAATATCGCCAATACCGTAACGTGAATATGGAGAGCTCGAAGTTGCCGTTGATTGCGCGTGTGCTGAAAAAGCGGCAACAGCCAATAAAAGTGTTATAAAAAACCGGGTATATTTAATCATTATGCTTTTGTATAGCTGCGTTTAATCCTTTTAAAACCAAATATGGTTCAATATTTATGTAGCGGGCAAAGATGCTATTTTTCAATAGAGTATCAAAAAAAATGCTATCGCCCCCGCTTAGTATAATGTTCAGTTGTTCGCTCATGGTTTTATAGCTTTCAATAAAACCGGTAAGCTCATATTTTACTCCGTTTTGTACTCCCGAACGGATAGCGGTTGTTGTATTATTTCCGTATGGTGTATTAAAATCCGCATCGGCTTCAATAAGCGGTAAACCCGCCGTATAATTATTTAAAGCCTTATAACGCATATTTAAGCCAGGCGATATACTGCCGCCAAAATAATTTCCACCGGCGTCAACACCATCATAAGTAATGGCCGTGCCCCCGGTTATTACCAGGCTGTTTTGACCGGGAAACACATGATATGCACCAATTACAGCTGCCAGCCTGTCGGGCCCAAGGGTTTCCGGGGTTAAATATTGGTTATTTATTCCGCTGGTCATTAAAGTATTAAAATGTATCAGCGGAATTTTTTGCCCCAACATGACCTGCCATGCTTCTGTATGTTTTTTTACCGATGATATGATTGCCTTAACAGGATGGTATTTGCTAAGAAAAGCATCCAGTACCGGCATATCAATAGTTTCATATTGGTTAGCCTCAAGCATTTCATCCAGTTTAAAAACTGCGATTTTGATGAGCGTATTACCAATATCGATAACCAGACTGGTCATCAGGCCCTAACTATTGACAATATTGATTCGAAAATAGCCAAACCATCCTCATTAGCCAGCAAACCATCGGCAGCACGCTCAGGGTGTGGCATTAAGCCAAATACATTCCTGGTTAGGTTTGTAACGCCCGCTATGTTTTCCAATGATCCGTTAGGGTTTGAGTCGGCGGTGATATTACCGGCCTCATCGCAGTACCTGAACATTACCTGGTCGTTATCATTAAGGGCTTTGATCACATCAGCACTTGCAAAATAATTACCTTCACCATGAGCGATCGGGATCCTTAATGCCTGCTGCGGATCAAGCTGCGCAGTAAGTAACGAATTTGATGTTTGCGGTTTTAAGTAAATGTTGCGGCAAATAAATTTACGGTTAGTATTATGCAATAAAGCACCAGGTAACAAACCGGCTTCGGCCAGGATCTGGAAGCCATTGCAAATACCCATTACGTAACCACCTTTTGCAGCAAATTGGATAACCTCCTGCATAATTGGCGAAAAACGAGAAATGGCACCTGAGCGCAGGTAATCACCAAATGAAAAGCCACCGGGTAAAACAACAAAGTCAACACCCTGCAGGTCATGGTCTTTATGCCATAACCTTACTACTTGCTGACCCATCACCTTTTCTAATACATGTATGATATCTTCATCACAATTAGAACCGGGAAATATAACTACTCCAAACTTCATCAGTATTATTTTAAAATTGGGGTTGAACCTAAATAGCTTATTATTATAGTTTCAGGCTACAAAACTAACATAACCGCCGAAATAAGGACGAATGTAAAAGTTAAAATTTGTTAAACTGAAAGTAAATGATGCTGATAAACAACAGCAAATACAGTATTTCATAAAACCAGCGCTTTGTTGCGTACAAAAAATAATAGGCAAAAAACACGGTTACCGGCACTGCACAAAGCAAAAAATGGCTCAGGCGAAACTCCGAATTAAGATAAAATGAAAGTGCTGTGATCAGAAAAATAAAAAACAGCAACTGAAATGTTTTACGGATCTGCACGTAACTTTTAAAGAAATTTTGCTGCAGTTTAAAAAAACAAAGTACCAATATCACAATAACCGGCGCCAGCAGCAGGTAGTTATAAGAGTTTATGCTGATGTGATCAGGGAATTTTTTGCCTAAGGGCGACCAGATATGACTAAACCGGGGCAGCATATCGTTCATGAAATAAATGACCGCAAGGAAAAAGAACACGGTTACATAGCCTAATATCGAAATAATCCATTCGCGCCAGTTGAACGGCCTGTATATGATAAGCGCTATCCATATAATCAGGAACAAATAAATAAACGGGAAATAAACAAGCGAACCAACCGCTACGATCATGCCCAGATCATAAGTTGTTGATTTAACATCATCCCCTTTATAAAGGTTGAATAGTTTAAACAGCATCCATATGAGCAGGAAATTACAAATGAGCGGAGCGCTTAACGTTAAAAAGGGGGTGAACAGGCCTGAAAGCGTGATGTACATCAGCGCCGGTAAAAAAGTGGGCTTCCCTAATAAGTTATGATGATTAATCAGCGAATTGAGCAGTAAGGCCTGTACAAATACAAGGCCGCCCGCCAGTATTACATTTAACAGCGGCGAAAACGCATATTCATATTTTACGGGCACCAGTAGCCGCGCAAATGGCTCAACAAAAATAAACTCAACCTTTTCGGGGATCTGCACCATGAAACCTATCCGCAGCACGAGCAGTAAAATAGCCAGCCATACAATGTTGAAGGGATTATAGTTCCTGAAAAGATTGATCATAATATGCGGCCGTATTTGCGGTTGCAAAATTAGCAGAAAAACTGCTTACGGTGCAATGCTTTAATGCCTTGCATATTGCTTTACCAAATTGTCAACTATAGCAGCTGTTTCATCAGGAAAATCAACAATGATCTTTTTGCTGTCGTTGATCCATTTATTTAAATGGCCATTAAATTTATCGTTTATTTCACTCACCACCGGCACACCCAGTTTAGAGGCCGAAAGCGCGTTACACTGCTGCTCGTATTGCCCTTTCATGGGGATCATCATCACCTTTTTCTGTAAAAACAGGGCTTCGGCCGGGCCTTCAAAGCCGCCGCCGGTAAGCAAGCCGGTGCAGCTGGCCAGGCTTTTATTAAAAGCTTCATTATTTACCGGGAAAATCTCCACGTTACCTGATTGATAGGCCTGTTTTTGCCTTTTTGAAAATACCTGCCATTTAACCCCTTTTTCGGCACTCAAATATTTCAGCAGGGTTTTATCATCATATGCTGGTAGGTAAACGGTATAATGTCCCAGGTCGGAGGTTTCCATCCGCCTTATCTCGCTACGGATCACCGGCGTGTTGATAAAGGTATCATAACGCTCAAAATGAAAACCTACATGGTAGGTAGTTGGCGAATAGTTTTTTAAAAGCCACTGTGCAAAAGGATCCTTTTTCTCGGGCCGCGGTGTGTTGGGCGATACAAATGAACACTGGTGACTTAAGGATACGGATGGTACGCCGCGCAGCTTACAGGCCCAGGCGCTTACAGGCTCAAAATCATTGATGATGAGGTCATACTGTTTTAATGGAAGACTACGCAGATCACGCTGAAACTGGCGCAGGTTCATGATTTTCCAGGTGGCCCAGTTATCTACCCCGCCATTGGTGCCAAATACAAAACTAACGCCATGAAAGCGATATTTCAGGGGTTGCGATAATGACACTTCAGCTTCGGTGCCGCTCACCAGCAGATCAACCTCGCCGTATTGCTGCAGCAGGGGTACAATTTCCCTTGCCCGGCTTATATGCCCGTTACCTGTTCCCTGTATACCAAACAGTATCTTCATTAAAATAATTTCTTTTCAAAAGGATGATGTTTGTGCGGCAAAAAGATGTAATTAACATGCTGATTTACCCGCACCAATATTCAGGGGCTTAATTTAGTAAAGAAAAATGTTTTCGGTGAGTAATTAATCGTGTTCGTGTTTAAAACGCTCCAATAAGTTTTTAACGTCAAGCATCGCGTTCAGGTCTTCCGAATCTGTTTTGTCGTCTTCATCCGCATCTGTGTTGAAATCATCGGGCTTGTATTTAAATACTTCCCATTGGCCGTTATGATATTCCAATGAGCTCAAACTTTCCACCCAGTCGCCCGAGTTAAGGTAAAGTACCGAGCCCGTGTTTTGAGTTGAAGTGATTTCCCTGATCTCAGCATGATGTATATGACCGCAGATCACATAGCTGTATTGATTATCCACAGCCAGGTCGGCCGCGGTTTGTTCAAACTGGTTAATGAATTTTACCGCCTCCTTAAAACTGGCTTTCACCTTTTGCGAAAAACTCATTTTTTGCCTGCCGATGGCGGTAAGGAACCAGTTTACAAAACTGTTGATCAAAATAAGTGTATCATAGCCAACGGCGCCCAGTTTGGCCAGCCATTTTGAATGCTGCATGGTGACGTCAAATACATCCCCGTGAAAAATCCAGGCTTTTTTACCGTCGATATTTAACACCAGCTTATCAAGTAATTGAAAAGTCCCCATGTTAAAATCGGTAAACTTGCGCAGCATTTCGTCATGGTTGCCCGTTAAATAATATACCGGGATGCCATCGGTAACAAACTTGAGGATCCGGCGGACTACCTTCATATGGGCTTCGGGCCAGTACGATTTACTAAACTGCCAAATATCAATAATATCGCCGTTAAGGATAAGGATTTTGGGCTTGATGCTTTTTAAATATTTAAGCAATTCTTTTGCGTGACAACCGTAAGTACCAAGGTGCACATCAGATATTACTACAATATCAACTTCGCGTTTTGCCATTAAATTAAGGGGGTTATTTTACAGGCCGGCATGATTTGCCGGAAAACAACATTTTTATTAATAAAGCAACGATTACTCGTCGTCCTCATCTTCGTTAACTGTCAATTCATATGGGCTTGCATAGAAGCAGCCGACTAATATCAGCAACCCTATAACTACCAGATAAGCATACTCAAAATTCATTACAAAGATTTTTACAAATGTCTGAAATTTGACATTATCCTACTGTTAAGACTACATTAAATGTAAAAGGTTACTTTGCTATGCCAAATTTCTTTTTATCCTGTCAAGTTGTTTTAAATGGTGCTGTAAATGGATGCGGATAAACTTAAACCATTGTTTGGCGTTAAGCATCCCCATACGCGGGTGTTTGTATTTATTTGCCGGCGATGATGCGGCAATGAGGGGCATAGTGGTTTCAACCCGTTTGCGGCATTTGATGATCAGGTTTTTGGCATCCTCCTTACTGATCTTACTGGCAGCCATTTTATCACTTACCGTATTGGGTACGGTTGTTTTAACCGGCGGAAACTTACCTAACAGCAGCAGGATCCGGCCCTCCCAGTTAATGCCTTTTTTTGTTGGTTCGCAATTGCCATGGGTACAACGTTCGAGCGCTATGGATGAGCCCAAGGTGGCCTGCATAATATGGCTGTACACCTCGGCAAATGACCAGCCGCCATTTTGGGGAGTAACATCAAACAACTCATCCGGAATAACATCCAGTTGTCTGCGGTATTCATCAAGGGCTGCATCAATGGCTCTACGTTCTTTGGTGATACTCATAAAAGTAAAGTTAACTCTTTTAGATGAGCAATCTGCACGGGCACATCATCAGGCTTTTGGGCGTTGAAAGGGTTAAAATAAATGGCGTCGATACCGAAGCCAAGCGCCCCGCGGATGTCGGCTTCGATGCTATCCCCAATCATCACGCTTTCTTGTTTCGAGGCCCCGGCCAGGTCAAGCGCGTGTTGAAATATCGCTTTGTCGGGTTTATTAACGCCTACATCTTCGGAAATAATAATATTTTGGAAATACTTTGCAAGGTCTGTCCCTGCAATTTTTATACGGGTTGAATCTTTAAACCCGTTGGAGATCAGGTGCAGCGTATATTTCGATTGCAGGTACTGCAACGTTTCATGCGCATGAGGGAACAGGTTGGTTTTGGTAGGGCAAAGCTTTACATAAGCATCTTCAAAATCAACCGGCATCAAATCAGGATGCAGGCCGAGATCAGTAAAAGTTGATTTGAACCGGGCCTCGCGTAATTCATCTTTAGTGATCTCGCCGATATGATACTGCGCCCAAAGGCGGTGATTGTTACGGGTATAAGTTTCGATGAATAACTCGGCGGATTGCAGGCCTATTTCAGCAAGCTGGTGGATAACATATAATTCATGCAGGGCCTCCTCGGCATTTTTATCAAAATCCCAAATGGTATGATCGAGATCAAAGAAGATGTGTTTGTAGTTCATTTTATTTTAGGCGCGAATTAATTACCTTTAGTCTTTGCGCAAATTTATAACATTGAAAAATATAAAGTACAAACGCTTGCTTTCAACATTTCTGACACTCTTATTTATTACGTTTTTATCTTTTTTCATAACATTTGCAGATGAAGAGACGGGTTTTGGGAGTGGCTTCTTTGCTGAAAAAATGGTTCCCGTATTTAAGTATTTATTTATTTCAATTGCCTTTCCTTGCGAAATTATCTCTCGTTTTTCTGCAAGTCAGGGGATCTGGCAATATAATATCGGGATAGTATCAGGCTGTTTGCTATAT
Organism: Mucilaginibacter sp. P4_A11; assembly: GCF_056402535.1. Classification (NCBI taxonomy): domain Bacteria; kingdom Pseudomonadati; phylum Bacteroidota; class Sphingobacteriia; order Sphingobacteriales; family Sphingobacteriaceae; genus Mucilaginibacter; species Mucilaginibacter sp. P4_A11. Next base: position 111,800 of record NZ_JBFUHE010000017.1, on the reverse strand, counting down.
AGCCTCCTGATTGAAGTAGTTTGTGAAATATATTTAGGCTTAAAACGTATTGAAGAGAGGAAAGGTCTTTAAATCCCCCTACACTTTTTCTCCAAATGCCAAATCTCCCGCATCGCCCAACCCTGGAACGATATAAGATTTGCTGGTCATTTCATCATCAACAGCACAGAGCCAGAGTTTGGCTTTAGGCAGGTTTGCCTTTACATGTGCCACACCTTCGGTACTTGCAATTACTGCAGCGATGTGCAGTTCTTTTATTTTGTATTGAGCCATCAGCTCTTTACAAACCACCACAATGCTTTGCCCGGTGGCCAGCATGGTATCGCACAAAATAAAGATCTTATCGTCAAGGTTAGGAGTGGAGATATGATCAACCTGGATCAAAAAACTGCCGTTGCGTTTTACCTTGCGGTAAGCGGTGATAAATGCAGATGGAGATTGGTCGAAAAAATTCATAAAGCCCTGGTGAAAAGGCAGGCCGGCACGGAGTATGGTCCCCAGTATAGGTTCATCTGCAGGCATATTAACGCTGGCGGTACCCAGCGGAGTTTGAATTTCTCTGGTTTCGTAATGTAATGATTTGCTGAGCTCATAAGCCAGTATGGCACCCAGCTTTTCCTGGTTCCGCCTGAAACGTGCCTTATCCTGCTGAATAACGGCGTCCCGCAATTCGGCCAGGAACTTGTTGGCAATAGTGTCGGTTTTATTGAGGACGAAAATCATGCTTAAAAATAAGCGTTTTTTGGGCAATAGCAGCACTATTTGATTATTAAATGTCATACTGTTTTATTGCCGGTAGAATAAATTTTGAATATATGTAGTTAACTACGTAGATTTGTACGTAAATACTATAGTCATGAATACTACACCTGTTATCAGCTCACTCAACAACACTTACTGCCAGCAGATCATTGATATCATTTTGCCGATTCAGCAAATAGAGTTTAACGTGCCTATTACGCTTGAAGCCCAGCCCGATCTGCTTGATATTGAAACAAACTACCATCAAACCGGCGGTAACTTTTGGGGATCCATATACAACGAGCAGCTTGTAGGCACCATAGCGCTTATTGCTTTTAATGATAACGCTGCCGCAATACGCAAAATGTTTGTGCTTAAAGAATACCGCGGCAAAGAGCTGGGCATTGCGCAGCTACTGCTGGATAACCTTATTGCCTATTGCAGGCAAAACAACATTACCGACATTTATTTAGGCACCGTTGAGATGCTGAAAGCTGCTCATCGCTTTTATGAAAAAAATGGATTTACGCGCCTTGCCAAACACGATTTGCCAAAATCATTCCCGCTTATGGCCGCAGATACTATTTTTTATGAGTTACATTTGAAAAACTAACAGCCGGATAATGAATGTTATTGACGAATCGGGAATTTTAGCAATTTCAACGAGGCTGCAGCGCCTCGCCGAGCAACTGCGCAAGGATGGTGTGCTCATATACAAAGCCAATAATATTGAGTTTGAGCCCAAGTGGTTCCCGGTTATTTACACTTTGCATTTTAAGCCCGTGTTAAGTGTGGTAGAAATTGCCTGCGAAATTGGCTACACCCACCCTTCAACCATAAGCCTGTTAAAAGAGTTGGAAAAAGAAAAACTCATTCGTTCAAAAAAAGACAAGGCCGATGAAAGGAAGCGGCTTATCATGTTAACAACAAAAGGTCAGGAACTTATTGTGCGCATGAAACCTACCTGGGAAATTATGAAAGCCGCCGCCGCAGAAATTGCCGATACCCAAAACAACCTGATGAAAGCCATTACCGAAGCCGAAGAAAAATTAAAGCAGCAAAGTTTTCTTGAACGGGCCTTGCGTTTGAAGGCTGAAATGTAGGTGATTTACATCTACCGATAATTTAGAAGAAACAAAAAAAGCCGCCGCCGCTCGGCTCCAGCCGAGTGGCAACTATCCCCGGGCCTCTGGCCGTATACGCCAGATTCCAGCACCCGACCAAACAGATATTGCTGCTTAATGGCCGTAGCTTAAGCATAACATATGAGCTTTAGCAAGCATTCGGCGGCCAGAGGCCGTGAAATAGCTGCCACTCGACAGGAGCCGAGTGGCGGCGGGGGCTCTGTATGGCATGCGATTGCCACGCTATCGCTTATAATGACATATCTTGCTATGAATGGTTGTAATTTATTCCCCCTCATCACAACAATGTTGACATACGGTTGTCATTACCATGTACTTATTTTGATTTGCAAACCCTGTTCCTGGATTATTTGTATTTTTACATAACAACATGGATTTTCAATTAACATCTCAATATAAACCCACCGGCGATCAGCCTGAAGCTATAAGGCAGCTGGTTGAAGGTATTAACAATGGCGACCCATATCAAACCCTTTTAGGGGTTACCGGGTCGGGCAAAACATTTACGGTTGCCAACATGATTCAGCAAACGCAAAAGCCTACGCTGATCCTGAGCCATAATAAAACACTTGCAGCGCAGCTTTATGGTGAGTTTAAGCAGTTCTTTCCCGAAAACGCGGTGAACTACTTCGTGTCTTACTATGATTATTACCAGCCGGAAGCATTTATCCCTACCACAAATACCTACATTGAAAAAGATTTACAGATAAACGAGGAGATAGAAAAACTTCGTTTGCGCACTACTTCATCATTGATGTCGGGCAGGCGCGATGTGATCGTGGTGTCGTCCATATCCTGCATTTACGGTATGGGTAACCCGGACGACTTTGCCGACTCGGTTTTCAAATTTGCTGTAGGTACCCGCATCAGCAGGAATGCTTTTTTACATCGTTTGGTCGAAATTTTATATGCCCGTACCACCGCCGATTTTAAACGCGGTACATTCAGGGTGAAAGGCGATACCGTTGATATTTTCCCTGCTTATCTGGATTATGCTTATCGTATCTCCTTTTTTGGCGATGATATTGAAGAGCTAAGCGCCTTTGATATCGGCACCGGTAAAACCATCGAAAAAATGACGCACATGGTGGTTTATCCCGCCAACTTATATGTAGCCCCTCGCGAGCGTTTCGTGCAATCCATCTGGGCTATACAGGAAGAGCTGGAAATGCGCAAAAAGCAGTTTATTGGTGATGGCCGTTTCCTGGAAGCTAAACGCTTGGAAGAAAGGGTGAACTACGACCTGGAGATGATCCGAGAGTTGGGTTACTGCTCAGGTATTGAAAATTACTCCCGCTTTTTTGACGGTCGTAAGCCTGGTGCAAGACCGTTCTGTTTGCTTGATTATTTCCCGGATGATTACCTGATGGTGATTGACGAAAGCCACGTAACCGTTCCGCAGATCAGGGCAATGTATGGCGGTGACAGATCTCGTAAAATCTCGCTGGTTGATTATGGTTTTCGCCTGCCGGCAGCATTGGATAACCGTCCGCTTAATTTCCAGGAATTTGAAAACCTGGCACCACAAACCGTTTATGTAAGTGCAACCCCCGGCGATTTTGAACTGGAAAAATCTGAAGGTGTAGTTGTTCAGCAGGTTATTCGCCCTACCGGTTTGCTTGACCCCGTTATTGATGTGCGCCCGGTAATAAACCAGGTAGATGACCTGCTTGATGAGGTTGATAAAACTATTAAAATGGGCGATAGGGTACTGGTAACCACTCTCACCAAACGCATGGCCGAGGAATTGGCAAAATACATGGACAGGCTGGGCATTAAATGCCGTTACATTCACTCGGAAGTTAAAACCTTGCAGCGTGTAGAAATTTTACGGGGCTTACGCCTCGGCGAATTTGATGTATTGATTGGCATCAACTTATTACGCGAGGGATTGGATTTGCCCGAAGTATCCTTGGTGGCCATTTTAGATGCTGACAAAGAAGGTTTTTTGCGGTCGGAACGTTCGCTGATCCAAACCATTGGTCGCGCCGCTCGTAATGACAGAGGGCGGGTGATCATGTATGCCGATAAAATAACCGATTCGATGCAGATCACGATGGATGAAACCAACCGCCGCCGTGATATTCAGATAGCGTACAATACACTACATGGTATTACGCCACTGACAGTAGGCAAATCGCGCGAAGAAATTATGGAGCAAACTTCGGTGGTTGACTTTAAAGGCGGTGTGCAGCAGGCCTATGTGGAAACCGATACCATTACCCTTGCCGCCGACCCGATAGTTCAGTACATGACCAAGGCCGATCTGAAAAAATCAATCGACAATACCAAAAAAGATATGCTTGCCGCCGCCAAAAACATGGATTTCCTATTAGCCGCCAAGCTGCGCGATGAAATGTTTGCTTTAGAAAAAATGATGGAGGAGAAGTTTTGATTTGAAGATGGATTTCAGATGTGCAGATTAAAAATGTGCAGATGATAGAAGATTTGCATTTTTTCATTTGCATATCTGCACATCTGGAATTTGCACATATAAATAATTTGCACATCTATCATTATCTTTGATTTAAAGTGAAGCTTATGCAATTATCCGATCTTGATCTTTCAAAAACTTATTCATACGCCGATTATCTTCAATGGACGTTTGAGGACCGTCTTGAATTAATAAAGGGAAAGATCTTCAAGATGACGCCAGCTCCGGCATCGAAACATCAATATATTTCCTGGATCATAGCGAGTGAATTATATGGGTATTTGAAAGGGAAAAAGTGCAATGCCTACCCGGCTCCTTTTGATGTACGATTACCCCGGAAAAGAAATGATGACGACAAAAAGGTTTTTACCGTAGTTCAGCCGGACATTTGTTTGGTATGTGATCCCTCAAAAATTGATGCGCGAGGTTGCACCGGAGCACCTGATATTGTGGTGGAAATACTTTCGCCTGGTAACAATCAAAAAGAACTGCGTAACAAGTACGAGGTTTATGAAGAGGCTGGTGTTAAGGAATATTGGATAGTATCGCCGCAGGATAAAACATTTTTGAAATATACATTGATATCCGGTGCATATCAACCCTCAAGACTGATGACAACCGGTGATATCATCACTACAGAAATATTACCTGGGTTTGAATTAAACCTCGATACTGTTTTTGCCGATAATTAAGCGAAAAGGAATCCTCTCATCTAAAATTTGCACATCTGAAATCTGCACTAAATCATAATAAAACATTTTTAACGTTATATAACTTATATTTGTAAGCTCAAAATTAACAGTATGATTCTTATTCGTTTCCTGATCATATCTATTTGTATATTATACATTATCCGCAGCCTGGCACGTTACCTGCTGCCATTCCTGTTTGAAAGTGTTGTAAATAAAGCTCAACAGCAATATCAGCAACAAAAACATAACTATAATGAAGGCCCAAAACCTGACGGAAAGATCAGGATTGACCATGTTCCGCAGCCTAAAAAAGGCAGCGTGCCTGACAGTGAAGGTGAATTTGTTGATTACGAAGAAGTAAAATAACCTAATCAATAATATGGACACCAACCCGGTATTTAGACGGCGACAAAACCACAATAACACTCCCGAATCTATTACGCTCATTATCACAAACGTAATTGTATTTATAGTTGCTACTCAAATTTTTGCCAATTGCACTAAGATCAGCTCCTTTTACTGGGTTGTTATGGGGGCATTGGGCGTTTATAATTTTTTTAACATTCGTAAATACCGCGAAGATTATGGCAAGGTGCAGGTTATTGCTTATGTGATATCTATCATTGTGCTGATAGCCATGTTTTTCCTGCTGCGCAGCCGTGCGCAAAATTGTTAAGCAATTCCTTAACAAAACTTATAATTCCTATTCTCATTGTATTTTCTATTTTTGAGGAAATATATTATCCATTTCAAAAAACTTAAATGAATAACTGGTTCAAGCGTAACGGCATTCACTTTGCCATAGCTGCAATTTTCTTAGTGATCTGCTTTATATTTTTGACCCCGGCCTTCCAGGGAAAAACATTAGGCGGCAATGACGTTACAAGGGCACAATCCACCCAAAAAGAAATTAATGAATATAAGGCCAAAGACACAACCATATTATGGACCAACCAAATATACGGTGGTATGCCTACCTACCAGGTATGGGCTCCTTATAAAGCCAATTTAACTACATGGGTGGTTACTGCCATAAATTATACTTTCCCAACCCCGGTTGGTACGGTTTTGTTATTCTTATTAGGTACTTATTTTTTATTTATTGTATTAAAGGTAAATCCGTGGCTCGCTGCGGCAGGCGCGGTGGCGTTCACCTTTTCCTCATATAATATTATCCTACTAACAGCCGGGCATGCCAACCAGGCGTTTGCAATAGCTTTTTTTGGGCCGATACTTGCCGGCATTATCCTTACCCTGCGTGGCAAGCACTTGTTAGGCTTTGCTGTAACCGCCTTATTCCTGGCGTTAGAGATTAGGGCAAACCACGTGCAGATGACCTATTACCTGATGTTGGCCTTATTGATCATGGTTGGCATTGAGCTTTACCATGCCATCAAAAACAAAACATTAAATGCCTTTTTAAAATCGGTGGGTTATATAGCAGCCGCAGTTTTATTGGGCGTTGCTGTAAATGCCTCAATACTTTGGAGTACTGCCGATTATGGCAGCGAAACCATTCGTGGCAAGTCAAATCTTACGCAACATACAACCGAACCTAGTAACGGCTTACCTAAGGATTATGCCTATGAGTGGAGCCAGGGCGTTGGCGAGTGTATCACTTTCCTGATCCCGAACGCATATGGCGGCGGCGAACAAGGTTCTACTGATCCTGAATCTCATGTAATAAAAGCGCTAAATGCAAGTGGAGCCGATCCAAACCAGGTTACCGGTATTTCGGCCAATTATCTGCCGCTTTACTGGGGCAACAAGCCATTTACTGCCGGTCCGTTTTATTTTGGCGCGGTAATTTGCCTGCTGTTTGTATGGGGCTTAATGATTGTTAAAAACCGCATTAAATGGTGGTTGCTTGGCGCGGTGGCTTTAACCATGCTGCTCTCTTTCGGCAGAAACTGGCCTTATGTTTCCGATCTGTTCTTTAGCTATTTCCCGCTTTACAATAAGTTTCGCGCGGTTGAATCAATATTGGCGGTTGCAGGTTTCTGCTTCCCAATCCTTGCTGTGTTGGCAGTTAACGAGGCCATAGTAAATGAAGACAAGGCAAACCTGTTTAAAAAGCTAAAAATCGCATTTTATATTACAGGTGGTATTGTATTGATTGTAGCTGTGGTGCCTTCACTCCTTTTATCTTTTAGTGTAAGTGAACAACAGGCAGGCGTTATTGCTCAAATAGGGCAGGCGCTTAAAACTGATAGTTCGGCCATTACCCGTGCCCTAATTGCCGACAGGGAATCAATAGCACAGGCCGATGCTGTCCGATCACTTATTTTCATTGCTATAGCTTTTGGTTTGGCCTGGGCATTCCTTAAAAAGAAGATCAACCCAACCGTTGCATCACTTGCTTTCTTAGCGCTGATACTTGTTGATCTCTGGGGTATCGACAAACGTTATTTAAACCATGATAATTTTGCACCTAAACAGGATAATGAAACACCACAACCGCGCGAGGTTGATCAGTTTATCATGAAAGATAGAGATCCTGATTTCAGGGTTTTTGATATGACTCAATCTATCAAAGGCGATGGTTTAACACCATTTTTCTATAAATCATTAGGCGGGTACTCTGCAGCAAGGTTAAAGCGCTGGGAGGAACTTGTTGACAACCAGTTAAGTAAAAGTGTTAATCAGGATGTTTTGGATATGATGAACGTTAAATACATAATCAATTCCGATCCTAAAACACAAAATGTTGGCATGCAGAAAAACCAGACAGCCTGCGGCCATGCATGGTTTGTAAAAAGTATTAAATATGCCGATAATGCCGATCAGGAAATGGTAGCTATCAGCAGTTTTACACCAAAAGATGAAGCTATTGTTGACAAACAATACAAAAGCGTAATTGATGAAAAAACTTTAGGCGCTGGTGCCGGTGAAGGCAAAATTGAGCTTACCAGCTACTCTCCTGATCATATGGTTTACCAAACCGGTTCAACTGCGTCACAGATCGCGGTGTTCTCTGAAGTATATTACAACAAAGGCTGGAAAATGTATATCGATGGTGTTGAAAAACCATATTTCCGTGCCGATTACTTGCTGCGCGCAGCCCAGATCCCGGTAGGTAACCACAAAATCGAATTTATTTTCCACCCGGCGTCATACTACACCGGCGAGCATATTTCATTAGCAGGTTCAATACTGCTGGTATTGGCTTTAGGCGGTGCAGCTTACACCGAAAACAAAAAGAAAACCCCGGCTACAAAACCGGCAGCTAAAAAAGCATAAGTAATGCTGCTTTAAAAAGGAAAAGCGATGGGTTGATACTCATCGCTTTTTTTGTGACATTTTTTTAGACTTACGAAGTTTCCAAAACTTCGTAAGTCTTGATTCTACAACAGGTAGGTGTAATAAACGGAGATGCTACACCGCATAAGCTATTGTAGCTATACTCAATTTTAATCCCGGCACTTTCAACAATTCGACCCCGCAGGCCTCAAGGGTTGAACCGGTGGTTACAATATCATCAACCAGCAAAATATGCTTGCCTTTAAGTGCGGCCGGGTCTTTAATCGCGAATACATTTTGCATGTTCTGAAACCGGGCAAAGCGCGACCGTTGGGTTTGCGTTTTAGTGGCTACCGTGCGCACCAGGCTATGCTCATCAACAACCGCGTTTAGCTTTTCGGCAAGGCCATGAGCAAAGCAGGCGCTTTGGTTGTAGCCGCGGTCGTGTAGCCGGCGTTTATGCAACGGTACGGGGATAATTACATCAGCCGTATTGAAAATGATATTTGAAGCCAGCTGCGTGCCGGCTATGGTGCCAAGCAGGTTGCCTATCTGTTGCACGCCTTTGTATTTAAAGTGGTGCATCAGGTTCTGGATCTTACCGCCTTTATGGAAATAATAAAGTGCATAGGCGGCTTCAATATTAATTTTACCCCAAAACTGCTGGGCTACAATGTTGGCTGGCTGCTGATGAAAATTGGTAAAAGGTAAATTGAAGCGGCAATCACTGCAAAGGATATGCTCACCGGCCACTAAACTTGCCTGGCAGGCCGGGCAAAGCTCCGGGAACAGCAGGGCAGCAAAATCGGTAAGATAGGCACGCAGTAATTTCACGCCCTCAATTTAAGGCGGATTTTTTAAACTTCGGCCAGTTTGTCTTTTTCTTTGATAGCAAGTTGTCCGCAGGCAGCATCAATGTCCTTACCGCGGCTTCTGCGCAGGTGCGTATTGATGCCTTGTTTGGTAAGATAATCGGCAAATGCCTCAACTTTATCTACACCTGCATTGATGTAACTGGCAAAGGCAATAGGATTATATTCAATGATATTGACTTTGCAGGGCAGGTGTTTGCAAAATTTGGCCAGTTCTATCGCATCCTGGATACCATCGTTTACACCATCAAAAATAATGTATTCGTAAGTTACCGGGTTTTTGGTTTTGGCATAGTAATATTTCAAAGCCTCGGCCAAAGCCTTTAACGAATTTTGCTCGTTAATAGGCATAATGGTATTACGCTTTTCGTCGTTAGCCGCATGTAGCGAGAGGGCAAGGTTGAATTTTACCTGGTCGTCGCCCAGTTTTTTGATCATTTTGGCAATACCAGCGGTAGATACGGTAATGCGCTTAGCCGCCATATTAAGCCCATCTTCAGAAGTAATGCGCTCGATAGACTTCATCATGTTGGCATAGTTAAGCAGTGGCTCGCCCATACCCATGTAAACAATGTTTGATAAAGGCTGATCGTAATTTTCGCGGGCTTGCTTATCTATCAAAACTACCTGGTCGTAAATTTCATCAGGGTTGAGGTTCCTTTTGCGTTCCATATAACCGGTAGCGCAAAATTTACAGGTAAGGCTGCAACCCACCTGCGATGATACACAGGCTGTCATACGGCCGGGAGTTGGGATTAAAACACCCTCAATTAAATGGTTATCGTGTAAAATAAAAGAATTTTTTATAGTTTTATCAGCACTAACCTGTGAAGAATTAATTTTTACGTTATTAATTACAAAATTTGCATCCAGTTTAGCACGGAGTTCTTTTGAAATATTGCTCATCTCGTTGAAAGAAAAGCAAGATTTTTTCCAAAGCCATTCATATACCTGTTTTGCCCTGAAGCCTTTTTCATCCATGCGGATAAAATGCTCCTGTAAAGCATTCAGGCTCAGGCTGCGGATGTCAATTTTATCTTTTGTATTGTTCACAGTGCAAAAGTACTTAAATTTAAAAAAATCTATCTTTTTTTAAAGTCATTCTTTTTGGCACAATAAAAAACAATAACTAAAAGTTAATTGTACTTATTTTTGCAGGATAGTTTGTTTTGAAAAACGTTATGTGTTACGATACCAAGTTTAAATTTTAATGAAAAGTTTTAGAGCCGATTACGTTTTTCCTATTTATGCCGATCCGATTAAAAATGGTATAGTCACTGTTGATGATCAGGGTAAGATCATCGCTGTTACCGATAGCAATAAGCCTCCCAGCGGGCACGTGCAACAGGTAAGCGGCGTTATTTGTCCCGGATTTATTAATACTCATTGCCATACCGAACTTTCACATTTAAAAGATAAGGTAAAACCCAGGGGCGGCCTGGTAAATTTTATAAAAGATATCCAGTCGTTACGAAATACTGATCAGCAGCAAATGATTGATGCTATTGTCAAAGCCGATCAGGAAATGTATGACAACGGCATAGTAGCCGTAGGTGATATATCCAACACCAATAACAGTGTTGAGATGAAAAAACAAAGCAAGTTATACTATCATACCTTTGTTGAAACCTTTGGCTTTTTACCCGAAAAGGCTACCGAAGTTTTTGAAAAGGCGCTGGCCTTGCTTAATGAATTTAAGCCAGGCTCATGTTCTGTAACCCCGCATGCTCCGTATTCAGTGTCGAAGGAGCTATTTAAGCTCATCAAAAAACACAGTGATAACAACGATGAGAACCTGTTAAGTATCCATAACCAGGAATGTGAAGATGAGAATAAATTTTATCGCTATAAACTTGGTGCGTTTTTAGAATTGTACGAGCATTTTGGGATGGATATATCCTACTTTAAGCCACAGGCCCGTAACTCGGTACAATCAATTATTCCGTTACTTTCCAATAAGCAAAAAGTTTTGCTGGTACATAACACTTGTACTAATCTGAAGGATATTTATTTTATCAAAAGGTTCGATAGAAAGATAAACTGGTGTTTTTGCCCTAATGCCAACCTTTATATTGAGGGCCGTTTACCCAAAATAGACCTTTTTGTTGACCAGGGTTTTAACATTACCCTGGGTACTGATAGCCTTGCATCAAACAGTAAATTGTGTATCCTGAGCGAGATGCGTGCTATTCAGCAAAAGTTCCCATCCATAAGCTTACCCCGCCTGGTTGAATGGGGAACCCGCAATGGTGCCGAATATTTGGGTATAGACGATGAAAAAGGTACACTTGAAGCAGGCAAAACACCTGGCCTGAACCTCATCAGCGGCCTCGACGGATTTAAGATCACACCCGAAACGAAAGTGAAGAAATTGATATAAAAGCAAAAAACCGACTAACAGCCGGTTTTTCTTTTTTGCTGAATAAGTGTGTTGCTTCGTATTCTTTATGCTAAATAAAAGGTTGTCTTGCTGAGCCTGTTGAAGCATGGTGGGCAGGCCTATGCGCATGAGTCTTCAACACGCTCAGACCAGACTGACAAGGCCTCCGGCTCAAAACTAATCAGCTCTTACTCACCGGCACAGTTAAATGAATCGTAACTTCGGGAGGCGTTCCGCTCCTGTCGATGCCATACTTAGGCGGCAGCACTTTAAAATCGCCTTTAAACAAACCTTCGTTGCCTTTGTCATCAAAAGTAAAATGGATGCTTTCGGGGTTAGTATTGCCTTTCATGGTTAGCTTACCATTGGCAACATAACCGCTGCCATTTTTTGATACCGAGGTTGATTCAAATTTAATGGTTGGGTAATCATCAGCGCCGAGAGCTGATTTTACATGGCTGGTTTTAATAAAAAAACCGGTCGCCGCGGTTGTAACATCAATAGTTGCTGAAATTTTGGCTTGTTCGGGATGGTCCTTGTCAAATGTTATATCGGCCTTTAAACCACTGAATGAACCGCTTACCCTGTGACCTTCAAAAGTTACCTGGGCTTCATCACCTTTAACTTTCCAGTTGCTAAAAATCGTGAATGCCGAAAAGGCGGTAAAAGCAACGATCAGTGCCGAAAAAATAATTTTTTTCATAAAAATAGATTTTTGATGTTATATCGATCCTGTTAAAATTATGATACTTTTATTGTAAGTACGCTTGTTAAGTTAAACAGGTTGCTTAGCGGGAAAAAAGTTAACTTTGCGGTATTTAATACATAATAAACACTGATGATAAAACACCTTAATATTACAGTTAAAGGCAAAGTACAGGGCGTTTTTTACCGTAAAGCAACCAAAGCGGTTGCCGATCAGCTTGGCGTACGCGGCATTGTATTGAATGAACCCAACGGCGATGTCTATATTGAAGCTGAAGCAGATAATACCTTTTTGGATATGTTTCTCGAATGGTGTAGCGAAGGTCCCCAGGATGCCGAAGTAAATGCTGTTGAAAGCCATGAAGGCGAATTGAAAAACTATCGTAATTTTGAGGTTGTTAAAAGGCGCTCATAAATAAATATCATCATTGTCTACCGCTAAAAAATTTGCTGGCCAAACCGCTGTTTACGGTTTAAGTACTATTGCCGGCAGGGTATTAAGTTTCTTTCTTACGCCGGTTTATACAAGGGCTTATTCAGCTAAGGTATACGGGATCTTCGGTAATTTATACAGCTATGCTTCTATGCTTAATGCATTGCTTGCATTTGGTATGGAAACCACGTTTTTCAGGTACCTGAATAAAAGGCCCGGTGATAAGCAACTGGTTTATAATAATGCGTTTGGGGCTATACTCACCATAGCTGTATTGTTTTTACTACTTACATTTCCGTTTGCCAATTTTATTACCGGGTGGATCCGGATCGATCCCAGTACACCCTTTGCCGATTATGTTTTATACATTAAATATTTTATCGGTATCCTGATAGTTGACGCGCTTTGCGTAATACCTTTTGCAAAGATTCGCGCCGACGGACGTCCGGGCAGGTACGGACTGATCAAGTTTTTAAATATTGTAATATTTGTGGGCCTTAACCTTATTTTCATATATGGGCTGCCATTTTATGTCAAACATAGTTTGCCCGGTACTGCATGGATAAACTCCTGGTATATCAGGGGATGGCTGGGGTACGTGTTTATGTCAAACCTGTTGGCAAGTTTGGCTACCATGATCATGTTGCTTCCTGAGTTTTTACAATTCAGGCCTAAATTTAACAAGGCTTTGTTTATGGAGATGCTGGTTTACAGCTGGCCGGTTCTTGTTGCCAATTTCTCTTACCTGATCAATGAAAATTTGGATAAGATCTTGTTGGGTAAGCTATTGCCGGTTGGCGTTAGTGCAATCCAGGTAGGCATTTATACAGCCTGCGCTAAGATCTCTATTTTCCTGAGCATATTTGTCAATGCTTTCAGGCTTGGGGCCGAGCCGTTTTTCTTTAGTCATGCTAAAAATAAAAATGCAACACAAACTTATGCCAATATCATGAACTACTTTGTGATTGCGGTGTGCCTGATATTTGTAGCGTTGGTGGCTAATATCGAGATCCTTAAATACTTTATCAAAGGTAAAGATGCCGCGAAGACAGCCGAATATTGGTCGGGCATTGGTGTTATACCCGTGCTTTTGTTTGGTTATGTAAGCCTGGGTATTTACATGAATTTATCGGTTTGGTATAAGCTTACCGATCAAACCAAATATGGCCTGTATATCTCGGGGATTGGTGCTATCGTTACTATAGTACTTAACTTAATATTTATTCCTTATTACGGTTACATCGCATCGGCCTGGATCTCGCTCGCGGCTTACGCCACCATGATGGTGCTTTCGTACCTGTGGGGGCAGAAAAATTATCCTATCCCTTACAACTTAAAAAAGAACCTTGCGTATATAATTGTCTCCATAGTGTTTGTTTTTCTGTCGTTTACGATATTTAAACGCAATATTTTTGTTGGCAACGGGCTTTTGCTGTTATTTGCAGCAGGGGCATTTTATTTTGAACGCGACAATTTAAAAGCTATATTAAACAGGAAATGATCATCAGGGTAATCAACAAATCAAAAAATAATTTGCCGGCCTATGAAACCGCTCATGCGGCAGGGATGGACCTGCGTGCCGATGTGGAAACAACGGTGGTATTAAAACCAATGGAACGCAAGCTGATCCCTACGGGTTTGTACATTGAGCTGCCCGAAGGTTTTGAAGCGCAGATCCGCCCGAGGAGCGGCCTGGCATTTAAACATGGTATTGGCATTGTTAATTCGCCGGGTACCATTGATGCCGATTACCGCGGTGAGATCAAAGTATTGCTGATCAATTTTTCGTCGGATGATTTTGAGATCAATACCGGCGACAGGATAGCCCAGATGGTGGTTGCCAAACATGAGCATGTTAGCTGGGAGCAAGTAGAAGTGTTGAACGAAACCCAGAGGGGCGAAGGCGGCTACGGACACACAGGGAAGGGATAGAGTCAGACCATTAGAGTCAAGAAACAAGAATACAATAGAGTCAGGACTTTTAGAGTCAAAAAACAACAAGCGGCAGAATCAAGATTATTAGAGTCAAGAGACAAGACGAATGAAGATTGAAAAAAACAATATTGAATTGAACGGTATTCAGAAAGCTAATATGTTTTCTGTCTCGATTCTTGTGTCTTTATTGTTGCTTCTTGCAATCTTGCCTCTTTCGACCCATGCTCAACGTAAAAAAGGCAGTGATAATAAAGCCCTTGCATCGGCAGGTAAGGTGATGAGTTACCAGGACAGTACGCTGGTTAAGCAGCTTTTCTTTTCGGCCCTGCGCGAAAAAACAATTGAGAACTATAAGCTGGCCACCGAAATGTTTGAACGCATTTTACAGGCCGATCCTTCAAATGACGCTTCCATGTATGAGCTGGCAAACCTTAAACGCCAGCAAAACGATTTTGCAGGGGCTGAGCCACTTTTGGAGCAAGCTGTGGCCATAAATAAAGATAATGAATGGTATTGGGGAGCACTGGCCGATAGTTACGAAAAAACCAATACCATTGATAAGCTCGAAAATGTTTTTAATCAGCTCATCAGGCTTAACCCGGATAAATCAGCGTATTATTTTGACAAGGCGAATGCGTTCACTATCCTGAAAAGGTATGATGACGCACTTAAAGTATATGATGAGCTTGAAAAGCTTAATGGCCCGAGCGATGATCTTTTAGCCAATCGTCAAAAGATCTACCTAAAACAGGGCAAGATTGAGCTGGCCGCTACCGAGTTGGAAAAACAGATAGCCGCCAATCCCGGGGAAACCCGTTATTACCTTGCCCTTGGCGAAATCTATAACTCAAACGGGCTTACAGATAAAGCGCTTAAAATATTACTGCAAGCTGAAAAGCTTGATCCGCGAAATGGTATGGTGCACTTTGCGCTTGCCGATATCTATCGCGATAAAAAGAACAACGAAGCCAGCTTTAACGAGCTTACCCAGGGATTTGCCATTCCGGACATCGGTATCGATCAAAAGATCAATATTATATCAGGGTACTTTCCTAAGTTTCCGGATGCCAATGCCAAAGCCAGCGCACTTGAATTGAGCCATATTTTAACTGTTGCCCATCCTAATGATGCGAGGGCTTATGCCATTTATGGTGATATGCTGATCCAGAATACCAAATACAAAGAGGCAAGGCCGGTGCTTAAAAAATCGGCCCAGCTTAATAACCAGATATACAATGTTCAGGAACAACTGGTGCGCCTGGAATTAGGAGACAATGATCTTGATGCGGCTATAAAAGATGGCGAAAACGCGCTATCATTATTTCCAAACCAGGCTTGGATGAACTACCTTGTAGGTGTTGCCTGGGCGCAAAAAAAAGATAATACCAAGGCTGTTAAGTATGTTAAAAACGCCACTTCATTAGAACTTCAGGATAAGGAATTACTTTCGTTAAGTTTTTCATTATTGGGCGATTGCTATCATGAGCTGAAGAATATAAAAAGTTCTGACGAGAGTTATGATAAAGCACTTACCTACAATCCGGATAATGCATTCACTTTAAACAATTATGCTTATTATTTATCGTTAAGGAATGAACAACTGGAAAAGGCGGCAGCAATGTCGGCACATTCCAACGAGTTGCAGCCTAGCACGGCATCGTTTGAAGATACTTATGCCTGGATCCTGTTTAAACAAAAGAAATATGCCCAGGCAAAAGAGTGGATGGAGAAGGCCCTGTCGCATGATAAAGAAAATAGTGGCGTTAAGTACGAACATTATGGCGATATATTGTTTTTCCTTGGGAACACAGATGCTGCCGTAACTAACTGGAAAAAGGCAAAAGGCTTTGGTGAACAATCACCTGTTTTAGATCGTAAGATAAATGAAAAAAAATATAGCGAATAGTTTACTTATAGCTTGCTGCCTGCTGGTAATGGTAAGTTGTAAAGCGCGTAAACAGGTTTTAGTTGCCCGCAAGGCCGATTCAACGGCAAAGCCCAATGATATTGTCAGTAAACTGGCAGCCATCAGGGCAAGTCAGGTGAATTTTACAACATTTGCAGGTAAAGCCAAAACAAAACTCAGCATCAATAATAACAGCAATGATGTTACCCTGAATATCAGGATAGCGAAAGATAAAAGGATCTGGGTTTCCATTACGGCAGTATTAGGCATTGAAGCTGCGCGCGCGGTGATAACACCGGATAGCATCATGATCATTAACCGCCTGCAAAGTGTTTATATTAAAAAACCGTTTAGTTACATATATACTTATGCAAGCAAACAGGTTAATTATAAAACGCTGGAATCATTGCTGATTGGTAACGCGGTGCCCGAACTGCTGAACGAACAGTCGACCTTTGATCATGCCGATGGTAATACGACGTTAAGCGGTACCTTAAATGACTTGGTTTACAAGCTGATACTTGGTCCGGATAATAAGGTTACCCAAACCAATTTAGATAATCAAAGCCAGGTACAGTCATTACAGGTTACTAATAATACCTTTATTGAGGCAACAAACCGGGTGCTGCCGTCACAAATAGATATAGCATCAGTAGTAAAAGATAAAAAAATACAAGTTAATTTGCATTATACTAAGGCCGATTTTGAAGTACAGCAAAATTATCCGTTCAGTATTCCTGACGGATACGAGCCTGGCAAATAATTAATATGTTTATTTAATGAAGTTTTTAAAAGCAGTTTTCTTTTTACTATTGGTATTAACGGCCGTCACGGTACGTGCTCAAAGCAGTGATGAACTGAAACGCAGGCGCGATAAGCTAAATAAAGAGCTTGAGCAACTTAATCAGGATTACCAGGAAACCCTGAACAACAAAAAGACTTCATTAAAACAATTGAGTATACTTAAAGCGCAAATAAACCTGCGCCAGGAAAAAATTGAAAATATCAACTCGGAAGTAAGAAATTTGGATAACCAAATCTCTGAGAGCAATAATAACGTACGTAGCTTACAATCACAGTTAGACCAGCTTAAAAAGGAATACGCCGCCATGATCCTGTTTGCATACCGTAATCAGAGCGCGTATAATAAAATGATGTTTCTTTTTGCCTCAAAAGACTTTAACCAGGCCTATAAGCGTTTAAAATATTTACAGCAGTTTGGCACCTACCGTGAGCGGCAGGCCAATTATATACAGGGAACACAAAAAGAATTGCATGTTAAGATCAATGAGCTTGACCGCACAAAAGACGAAAAAAATAACCTTTTAAAAGATCAGCAAAAGGAAAAGGCAACACTGGGTAACGAGCGTAATAATCAGGTAAAAGTAGTAAGCGATCTGTCGCAGCATGAGGGGATCCTGAAAAAACAACAAAAGGACCTTCAAGTCAAGATTGTTAAAACAACCCGTGCTATTAACGATGCTATCCGCAGGGAAATTGAGGAAGCCAGGCGAAGGGCGGAAGAGGAGGAAAGACGCAGGGCGGAAGAAGCTGCAAGGCTGGCCGCGGCGCGAGCAAAAGCTGAGAATAAACCGGCGCCTGCTGCACCGGCTCCCGCTAAACCGGCTGCAACGCGCAGTACATCAAGCGTGTTGAATGCCACGCCCGAAGCGGCTAAACTGTCAAATGACTTTTTGGGCAACCGTGGCAGTTTGCCATGGCCGGTAGCTAATGGTATTATTACACAGGGGTTTGGTACCTACACTACGCCTGAAGGTATCAGGAGTGAAAGTACAGGTGTTGATATCCGTACCAATCAGGGCAGTACTGTAAGGGCCGTATTTGATGGCACGGTGGTAAAAGTGGGAGATGTGAGCGGTACTTACCTGGTAATTATACTGCATGGGGAGTATTTTACGGCCTATAGTAATTTGCGGTCGGTAACTGTTGCACGTGGGCAAAAAGTAAATACCAAACAGGCTATAGGTACAGTGGCTACCGATCCATCTACCGGAGAAACCGAGGCACACTTTGAGATTTACAAAGGAACCTCACCGGTTAACCCTAAGATCTGGCTGGCGCCTAACTAATTAGTTATGAACTATAAGAAATTTTAATTGTATATATTTGTATCCTTAAATAGAATGCTATGTTAAGTTCAGTTTTATTATTTTTAAATATTGGTACAGGCGAGATGGTACTGATACTTTTTGCAGCATTAATGCTATTTGGCGGCGAAAAATTACCCGGTTTGGCAAGAAGCCTGGGTAAAGGTATCCGCGATTTTAAAGATGCTTCGGAAGATGTTAAACGCGAGATCAACAACCAGATCAATAATTACGAAGAAAAGAAACCTGCACCCAAAGTAGAGGAAACCCCTCTGTTAGATGAGAAAGCGTCAGAAGCTCCCGAAGCTGTAACTGAGCACGAAAAGCCGGTTGTTGAAAATATTGTTCCAAATACAATCGCTATAAGTGATTATCACGTAAATACTCCAACCGAACCGGAACACCATAGCCATATCAATTTAGATAAAACTGTTACCGGCAGCCATTTGGATACCGAAAAAGAAGAAGAATACAAGTCATAATATAATATTAATCATACATAAAACTTAAAATCATGGGTGGATTAGGCGCACCAGAAATTATTCTGATCATCATTGCGATACTTTTATTATTCGGCGGTAAAAAAATACCCGAACTAATGAGAGGTTTAGGGAAAGGCGTTAAAGAATTTAAAGACGCACAAAACAACGAAAACACTTCTTCATCATCTGAAGAAAAAAAAGCTTAATACCCTAACGGGGATTAGGTTTTAACGGTGCTTTTACCAGGTATATGAACTTATCTGTTGATTTATTTCTTATTTCAACGGATAAGTTTTTTATTTTAGCCCCATGGCTAATATTTATTCCTCTTTAACCGAAATAAAGAGCGGGTTGCAACGTGCAGAAATTAATGTCGAAGGTCTTGTAAAAGGCTATTTGCTTGAGATTGAAAAAAATGCTCATCTAAATGCTTTTAACGAAGTGTTTGCTGATGAAGCATTAGTTGCTGCACAAAACGTTGATAACAAAATAAAAAATGGCACTGCCGGCAAGTTGGCCGGTATGGTTATAGGTATTAAAGATAATATCTGCTACAAAGGGCACAAGGTTAGTGCCTCATCAAAAATCTTAACCGGTTTCACTTCTATTTTTTCGTCAACTGTGGTTGAACGCCTGCTGGCCGAAGACGCGGTGATCATTGGCCGTTGCAATTGTGATGAATTTGCCATGGGGGCCACTAATGAGTCGTCATACTTTGGTCCGGTGAAAAACCATGCAGATGAAACTAAAGTTGCGGGTGGTTCTTCAGGAGGTTCGGCTGTTGCAGTGCAGGCCGGGATGTGCCATGCCGCGTTGGGTACCGATACCGGTGGTTCGGTAAGGCAACCTGCTTCGTTTTGCGGTGTTGTAGGGCTAAAGCCAACTTACGGAACAATTTCAAGGCATGGCATTATCGCTTATGCTTCATCGTTTGACCAGGTAGGGCCTATCACCAAATCAGTTGAAGATGCTGCATTATTGCTCGAAGTACTTGCAGGGCCCGATGAGTTTGACAGCACATTATCTCAAACTCCGCCGCCTGCATCATATACCAATCTTCAAAAGCCGGGTAAAAAGAAAATTGCCTACTTACAGGAAGCTATATCAAGCCCCGGCGTTGATACCGAAGTAAAAGATAACCTTGTACAATATATTGATAAGCTGCGTGCCGATGGCCACACGGTTACCCCAATAGCTTTTGAATTGCTGGAATATCTGGTGCCAACTTATTATATCCTTGCCATGGCCGAAGCATCATCAAACCTTGCCCGTTTTGATGGTGTGCATTATGGCTATCGTAGTCCGCTGGCTACCGATCTGCAATCAACCTATAAACGTTCCCGTTCGGAAGGGTTTGGTAAAGAAGTGAAGCGCCGCATCATGACCGGCACCTTTGTGTTGAGCGCCGGCTACTATGATGCCTATTATGCAAAAGCACAAAAAGTACGCAGATTGATCCAGGAAAAAACTAACGAAATACTGGAAGAGTATGATTTTATACTGGTGCCCTCGGCTCCTGAACCGGCCTTTAATATAGGTAAGGAAGAGAAAGATCCGGTGGTTATGTATCTTTCTGACATATTTACCGTACAAGCTTCACTAACCGGTGTGCCGGCTATATCAATACCTACAGGCAATAACAGCAATGGTTTGCCGTTAGGTTTACAGTTATTAACAAAGCACTTTGGCGAGCAGCAACTGTTAGATTTTGCCAAATATTTTCTCGATCTGTAATAAAAATGATATTTTAGTAAAGATGCTGACGCTTTGGGCATTATAAATTAATCAAATCCCGTAATAAATGAAGAGATTATTTACGCTGACCATTTGCCTCTTATCACTCCAAATTTTACAAGCCGAAGCAAACACAGTGATCTCGGCAAAGTTAATTAAGCAAATAAATCGGGTAACTAAGTTTAACCCCGATGTCGTTAATGCCGACACTACTATTTTGCCGGTGCTTAACCAGCCATTACCTTTAAGTACGTACGGTGGTTTGTACAAACGCCGGTTAGATTCTATCCGCAAGGATATCCAGCTTGATTATAATGAATACGTACAGGCTTATATCGACCTGTATATGCATAACCGCGAGGAAATGGGCCAGGTTGCTGGTTTAACCAAATACTACTTCCCCATTTACGAAAAAGCTTTCCGCGAGGCGGGGATCCCCGAAGAAATAAAATTCCTGTCAATTGTTGAATCAAAGCTTGACCCTAACGCGGTATCAAGGGTGGGGGCAACCGGTCTGTGGCAGTTTATGGGTACAACAGCAAAGACATATGGTTTAAACATGGACAACTATGTTGATGACCGCCGTGATCCAATCCAGTCGAGTTATGCAGCGGCCGCTTATTTAAAAGATGCCTACCAGGAATTTGGCGACTGGCTGCTGGCCATCGCTTCATACAATTGCGGTAAAAGCAATGTGGAGCGTGCTGTTGAAAAAGCCGGCGGTGTAACCGATTTTTGGAGCATCCGCCAATATCTTCCTGTGGAAACCCGTGGATATGTACCGGCTTTCATCGCCATGAATTATGTGATGAACTATTTTAATAAACATAACATCGTAGCGCAGGCCTGTAACTTCTCTACCCGTACAGATACGGTGATGGTTAAAAGAATAGTGCCATTGAGCAGCGTTGCCCAGGCGCTTGATGTTAGTGTAAGGGAAATTACCATTCTTAATCCATCGTACCGGATGGCCGTAGTTAACGGCAGTCCTAAAACACCGCGCAGGCTCATCATTCCGCAAACAGCAAAAGATAACTATGCCGCTTTATATAATGTGTTAAATGGTGGTGATGCTCCGGTGCCTGCCGCTGTTAAGCCTGCTGCTTATGCAGCTGTGCAATACCCTTCTGCAAAATCTGAACGGAGAATTCCGACCCATCATAAAGTAAAAAGAGGTGAAACGCTGGCTTCTATAGCTGATAAATTTGGCTGTGAAGTATCAGACCTTAAAGTTTGGAATCATCTCAAAACTAATAGAGCTCCGATAGGGGCTATGTTAAAAGTATCTGCAGGCGAGGTAGCTGCTAATGTGCAGGATGACGGCGGATATTCGAAAAATTGAAAGTATAACGGAGAATTATAGAATCGTCATTGCAAGGTTGTGCCTACCCGTGAAATATTTAAAATCAGGATCATTCTGAGTGTTAAATCCGACGGACTCTGAAGGTTAAATGACAATGGAGCCTGTCACCCTGAGCTTGTCGAAGGGTCGCGCGCAGAGGCCCCGCCCACATGCTTCGACAGGCTCAGCATGACCCCATATTTTAATTATGGTCATGCTGAACTTGTTTCAGCACCCCACTCGCTAAGCAACCATGCTAAGTAAATCGTCTATCTGTCACGTGGGATGCCGAAACATATTTTTAACTCTGGAATGAAAGCGATTATTTGTGATACCGCAGATTGGAATCATAATAGTCGATAAATTAAAATGCCCGGCTCACTCGCTGAGCAGGGCATTAACCTAAATTTATTTTGTTTTTGATTTGTACTAAAGTATATCATGCTATCTGCTTAGAAAATACCAACTTGTTGGTATTTTCGTCCCATCAGGGTCTCTCGCAGAGGACCCTGATGTATACGCCATGCAAACACCGCTGTCCGAAGTTTCCGAACTTCGGACCACTATGCCTGTAGTTTGTAACTACAGGATTTCAAAAAACCTTTGTATTTTTATGTAGATAAAAACCGCATCAACATGGAAAAGCCAAAGGAAAATATAGACGAATATATTGCCGGGTTCCCGGAGGATGTTCAGCAAAAACTTCAAACCGTGCGTGCTGCTATAAAGGCTGCCGCGCCGGATGCCGAAGAAGCTATCAAATACGCTATCCCAACATTTATTCTTAATGGCAACCTGGTGCACTTTGGCGGCTTTAAAAATCACATAGGTTTTTATCCTGCTCCGCAGGGACTGGAAGAATTTAAAGAAGAACTTTCCGGTTATAAAGGAGCAAAGGGCTCGGTTCAGTTTCCGCTGGATGAGCCGTTACCCCTTGATCTGATCACCAAAATTGTAAAGTTCAGGGTACAGAAGAATATGGAAAAGGTAAAGAAGAAAAAATAGAACATTGCCAAATCCATTCTTTTAAATCGATCTTATCAAAACATTAACCATATTTTATCCTCTTTTTAACATAATCATAAAAAGGGGCTTTTTTATGATTGTTCCATAAAAAGAATTGTAATTTTGGGCGCTTCAATTTGAAAAAAATGAATAAAACTAACCGAAAACAGGACGCGCTGAATTACCACTCGCAAGGCCGTCCCGGAAAGATACAAGTTGTACCTACCAAACCAACAAATTCGCAGCGCGACTTAACCATGGCTTACTCCCCAGGTGTGGCCGAGCCATGTTTAAAGATTGCCGATAATGTTGAAGACGTTTATAAATATACCGCCAAAGGCAACCTGGTAGCTGTGATCAGCAACGGTACTGCCGTACTTGGCTTAGGCAACATTGGCCCCGAGGCCAGCAAGCCTGTAATGGAAGGCAAGGGCCTGCTGTTCAAGATCTATGCGGATATTGATGTGTTTGACCTTGAGCTGAACGCCAAAAATGTCGATGATTTTGTGAACATCGTTAAGGCGCTTGAACCAACATTTGGCGGCGTAAACCTCGAGGATATCTCGGCCCCGACCTGCTTTGAAATTGAACGCAGGCTAAAGGCCGAAATGAATATCCCTGTAATGCATGACGATCAGCACGGTACCGCCATTATTTCGGGCGCTGCATTGATGAATGCCTGCGAGATCCAGGGAAAAAAGCTGGATAAAATAAAAATGGTAGTTAATGGCGCCGGTGCTGCCGCGGTATCCTGCTCAAAAATGTACCTGTCATTAGGGGTTAAAAAAGAGAACCTGGTGATGTTTGATATCAACGGTGTATTAAACCAGGAACGTACCGATCTTGATGATATCAGGATGGAGTTTGCTACTACCCGTACCGACGTTAAGGAACTTGCCGACGCGATGAAAGATGCCGATGTGTTTGTTGGTCTTTCGGCAGGCAATGTAGTAACACCGAATATGCTGAAAACCATGGCTAAAAAGCCTATTGTTTTCGCTATGGCCAACCCGGTACCCGAAATTGATTATGACCTTGCAGCCGGTACACGCGATGATATCATTATGGCTACCGGTCGTTCTGATTTCCCTAACCAGGTAAATAACGTACTTGGTTTCCCTTACATTTTCCGTGGTGCGCTTGACGTTAGGGCTACCGCCATTAACGAGGAAATGAAGATCGCCGCTACGCATGCTATCGCCGAAATGGCTAAAAAACCTGTGCCGGAAGCGGTTAACCTTGCCTACAACCTTACGAATCTTAAATTTGGCAGGGACTATATCATTCCAAAACCAATGGATCAAAGGCTCATTACCGAAGTATCCATGGCGGTGGCAAAAGCGGCTATAGCTTCAGGTGTTGCCCGTAAAGTGATTACCGATTGGGATGCTTATGCCGAGGAGCTGAGGTTGCGCCTGGGTACTAATGACAAGTTGTTACGTAACCTTACAGCCAAAGCAAAACAGAACCCTAAACGCGTTGTATTTGCCGAGGCAGATAATTATAAGATCTTAAGGTCGGCACAGATAGTGAAAGAGGAAGGGATTGCTACTCCTATTTTACTGGGCAATATCGACAGGATCAAAAAGATCATCCATGATAATGACCTTGATTTGGGCGATGTACATATCATTGACCCACGTGAGGGTTGTGAGTATATAGATGAATATGCTGAATACCTGTACAACAAACGTCAGCGCAGGGGGATCACCCTGTTCGAGGCAAAGAAACTGCTTATCGATAGAAACTACTATGGTGCCTGCATGGTACAGTTTGGCAGGGCCGATGCCCTGATCTCGGGCTTAACCAAAAACTATGTGACCACAGTAAAACCTGCACTACAGATCATCGGTACCGAAGAAGGCGTGAACCGTGTTGCGGGTATGTATATGATGATCACTGCTAAAGGCCCCGTGTTTTTTGGCGATACTACGGTGAATGTGAACCCAAGTGTGAATGACCTGGTTGATATTACTGTACTGATAGAGCGCTCGGTAAAGCAGTTTAATGTCAGCCCGAGAATTGCCGTGCTTTCATACTCCAACTTTGGATCCAACGAAGGCGAGGTGCCTGAAAAAACAAGAGAGACTGTAGCCATACTGCATGAGAAATATCCTGATATGGTGGTTGACGGTGATATGCAGGCCAACTTTGCGCTGAACTCCGATTTGCTTGCGGATAATTTTCCATTCTCAACACTTAATGGTAAACCTGCCAATACGCTTATCTTCCCTAACCTGGAGTCGGGTAACATTGCCTACAAACTTTTGCAGGAAATAGGCGGTGCGGAAGCTGTTGGGCCAATATTAGTTGGTTTGAAGAAACCTGTACACGTGCTGCAATTGGGCAGTTCGGTACGCGAAATTGTAAATATGGTTACCATTGCAGTGGTTGACGCACAGGCAAAAGCTGCTGCCAATAGTTAATATATAAAGTAATAAATAATATGTTTTTTGATAAAGACGCTGGTATTTAAATGCTTAGCGTCTTTTGTTTTTTTAAGGTGAGTATATTGCAGCTTTTTGTTTGTCATTATGTAAACATAATGACGCCGGAGTTTTATCTTTGGATAATCACTTTGAGGGCTGTTTTGCCATTAACATCATTGTTTAATAAACTTAATAAGGTAATAATATATGTATGATTATATTAGTGGGAAGCTAATGTTCAAAAGCCCGTCATATGTTGTGATAGACGCGGGAGGGATTGGGTATCATATCAACATTTCTGTAAATACCTATTCGGGCGTCAGCGATGACGAAAAATGCAAACTCTTTGTGTGGTTGCACGTAAAAGAGGATGCGCACACGCTTTACGGCTTTGCTACTGATGGCGAGCGCAGGTTGTTCTTACATTTGATCTCTATTTCGGGCATCGGGCCAAATACGGCAAGGATGATGTTGTCGTCAATAAGCCCGGCCGAGATCCAGGCGGCTATTGTGAGCGGTAATGTTTCGCTGATCCAACGGATAAAAGGTATTGGCCCAAAATCGGCACAGCGGATCATTTTAGAGCTGCAGGATAAGCTGCGTAAGGAGGGCCCGGATACATTAACTGTTGTGCCTGTAAGCCAGAATGTTAAGGACGAGGCTTTGTCAGCATTGGTAATGCTGGGCTTCGCACGTAACGTAGCCGAGAAAGTATTAGATCAGGAGATTAAGAAAAACGGTGGCGAACTAACGGTTGAAGAGCTCATTAAGTTTGCATTAAAAACGCTATAATTACGGATAAATATCTACTAACTTTTGACCAAAGTATTTACTTATAAGACACTTATAAGTGTGTTGTTCATTGTGGTGTTCGGGGGGCTGGGGAATGTGTATGCACAACAAAAGCCCTCGCCTGCGGCTAAAAATGATACAACCAAATCAAATGCACCGATAAACCTAACCGCGCCACGAAGCCAGCGGATGAGGGAAGGTATTTTCAATGCCGACCCGGCAAATTTGGTGCGTACCATTGAATATGATCCCGTAACCAACCGTTATATTTTGTATGAAAGGGTGGGTAATTTGCTTTACCGCCCGCCGCAGTACCTCACGTTTGCGCAGTACTTAAAACTTAAGGAAAGATCAACCCAACGGGGCTATTTTCAGCAGCTGGCAGATAATTATGCTTATGACTCCCAGCAGCCGGGCTTTATACCGCCAATAAAGGTTCGGAGCCGTACGTTTGAGCAGATCTTTGGAAGTTCGGTGATCGATATCCGTCCGCAGGGATCGGCAGAAATGATCATGGCCGGGCAGGTAAATAAAAACCAAAACCCGCTTTTTAATACCCGTCAGCGCAGCCAGTTCAATTTTAATTTTGATCAGCGCATCCAACTGAATGTAACCGGTAACATTGGTGATAAATTAAAGATCACTACAAATTACAATACTGATGCGCAGTTCCAGTTTGAAAACCAGATCAAGCTGGATTATACCGGCTCGCCGGATGAGATCATCCAAAAAATTGAAGCAGGTACCGTTAGCATGCCGCTTAACACCACGCTGATCACCGGCAGCCAGGCGCTTTTTGGTGTCAAAACCAAACTGAAATTCGGGCGATTGGATGTGACCAGTATTTTTTCGCAGCAACGCTCGCAGTCAAAAACTATAACTATTACCAATGGTTCGCAGCAGGGCGAGTTTCGCTTAACACCTGCTGATTATGAAGCTAACAAGCACTTCTTCCTGTCGCAATATTTCAGGAATAATTACAACAGGGCATTGGCCAATATCCCGATCATTAGCTCCAATATCAACATTACTAAAATTGAGGTTTGGACAACCAACCGTACCAACGTAACTACCGATTCGCGCGATATATTGGGCTTTATTGACCTTGGTGAAAATAACCCATATAATAAAACAAGGATAGTGGGCGGTGGCAGCGCTTTGCCTGCCGGTTTCAAGGGGCCTGGTTTTGCACAACAATCAAACAACCTGTTAACTGTTTTGCCGCAAAACGCAAGGCTTACCAACTCCAATGATGTTGCCAGCTTTTTCCAGGGATCAGGTACTACAGATAACTATTCTAAATTGACTTATGCTCGTAAGCTTACCGATAAGGAATATACCCTGCACCCGCAATTAGGTTATATCTCCTTAAATTATCCCCTAAATAACGATGAGGTGCTGGCGGTTGCTTACCAGTACACTGTTAATGGTGTTCAATACCAGGTGGGGGAATTTAGCAGCGACGTGGCGGTTAACCCAAATACCCCGAACGTGCTGTTTGTGAAGTTGCTGAAAGGTGAGTTGCTGAAAACCAATTTACCAACCTGGGATTTGATGATGAAAAACATCTACTCGCTTGGCGCTTTCCAGATAGCTCCTACCGATTTTAAATTAACTGTTACCCGCCTTGATGATAAAACAGGAATTGAAAAAACGGTAATGGAAGAGGGGCAAAACCTAAAAGGTAAATTGTGGCTCCAGGTTGCCGGACTTGATAACCTCAACCAGCAAAGTGATAAAAAGCCCGATGGCTATTTTGACTTTTTAGAAGGGATCACCATCGATTCGCAAAACGGGCGCATTTCATTCCCGGTAGTAGAGCCTTTTGGCTCGGACCTTGCCGCCAAATTTACACCAGGCGAGACCGATCTTGTAAAACGTTACGTTTACCAGCCATTATATGATTCAACCAAAACCATCGCGCAGCAATATTTTCCGGCATTAAACAGGTACGTGATCAAGGGAACTTACACCTCAACCGGTGGTTCGGAGTACCAACTGAATGCAGTTAATATTCCGCAGGGTTCAGTAAATGTAACTGCAGGTACTGTAAAGTTAACTGAGGGGAACGATTATACAGTTGATTATAATGCAGGCAGGATCAGGATCCTGAACCAGGCCCTGTTATCTTCCGGACAGCCTATTACCGTAAAGCTGGAGAATAACGAATTATTTGGCGTGCAGCAGAAATCGCTGTACGGCACAAGGCTTGATTATCATGCCAGCGATAAGCTTCAATTAGGTGCTACTTTGATGCACCTAACCGAACAGCCCATCACCCAAAATGAAATTGCCGGCGAAGAATCCATTTCAAATACCATTTGGGGTTTTGATGCCAATTATAGCTCAAACTCCAGGTTTTTAACAAGGCTTGTTGATAAAATCCCCGGCATCCATACTAAGGTACCATCGTCCGTTAATTTTTACGGTGAATTTGCCAAGCTGATGCCCGGCAGTCCCGGCGCACTCAATTTTGCCGGTTCAAAAAATGGCACTTCCTACCTTGATGATTTTGAAAACAGTCAATCTGTAATAGATATTAAAGGATCCAATAGCTGGCAAATTTCAGGAACCCCGCAGTTGTTTGGCGAATCAGCTTTGTTTGATAACCTGAGTTATGGTTATAACCGTGCACGGCTGGCGTTTTATAATATCGACCCGATATTTTATACCAATACTGGCTCTATCCCGATATCGAGAAGCGAGCTTTCCAATCACTATGTAAGGCAGGTAATTGAGCAGGAAGTTTTCCCGTACAAGCAGTCGGCCACCGGGCAGCCGCTTAGTTTGGCTACCCTTAACATGGCTTTTTATCCAACCATCCGCGGCCCGTACAACTATGCTACCACCGGTATTAATCCCGACGGTACTTTGCAAAACCCTAAAACACGTTGGGGCGGTATGTTCAGGAAGCTGGAAACAAACGATTTTGAATCATTAAACGTATCATACATTGAGTTTTGGGTTTTGGATCCGTTCATATACAAACCAAACTCGGCCGGTGGGGACCTCTATTTTAACTTAGGTTCGATATCGGAAGATATCCTGAAAGACGGGCGTAAAAGTTTAGAGAACGGTTTGCCGGTTGATGGCGATTTGACCAAGGTTGATGAAACCAACTGGGGTAGGGTATCCAAACTACAGCCGGTTATCAACGCTTTTGATAACAATCCCGATGCCCGTAAATTACAGGACGTTGGTTTGGACGGATTGAATGATCAGGACGAGCAAACCAAATTTGCTCCCGTTGTTCAGCAGATCAAAGGGCAGTTGAACGCCCAGGCGGCAACCGCTTACAGCACCGACCCATCATCAGACGATTATCAATATTACCAGGGCCCTGCACTTGACCAGGCCCGCGCCGGCATCCTTGACCGTTACAGCAAATACAATGGTACCGACGGTAACTCGAAAACAGCACAGCAATCGCAGGCCGAACTTGGTTTGCAAAACTCGGCTTCAACCTCCCTGCCCGATGGTGAGGATATTAACCGGGATAATAATATGAGCCAGGAAGATTCGTACTTCCAGTATAAAGTATCTATGCGCCCGGCTGATCTGGTTGTTGGTCAGAATTATATAAGTGATAAAGTTACCGCGCAGGTAAAATTACCTAACGGTACAACACAGGCGGTTAACTGGTACCAGTTCCGCATCCCCATTACGGATTATCAGTCAAAGGTGGGCAATATCCAGGATTTTAAGGCTATCCGTTTTATGAGGATGTTCATGACCAACTTTGCCGATACAGCAGTACTTCGTTTTGCTACACTTGAACTGGTGCGTGGTGAATGGCGTGCCTTTAACACCGAAAAAAATCCGCTGAACGTAATTGCTGATCCGGCCATCCAAAACCCGCCAATAGACAATTCGACTATCGACGTACAGGCGGTAAATATTGAAGAGAATGGTAACCGCACGCCGATTCCTTACGTGGTGCCACCCGGTATTAACCGCCAGCGTAATTACAATAACCTGCAAACCAATACCAAGCTTAACGAACAATCGTTATCGCTTAATGTTAAAAGTCTGCGCGATGGATATTCAAGGGCTGCCTTCCGCACCTTTTATAATGACCTGCGTAAATACAAGCGCATGCAGATGTTTATTCATGCCGAAGGTGATTATTTAAAAGATAATGATCTGAATGCATTTATCCGCCTTGGAGTTGATTACCAGGATAATTACTATGAGTACGAGTTGCCTTTAAAAATAACCCAGCCGGGTACCAGTGATGCAGCAGCTATCTGGCCCGATGTTAACCAGATGGACCTGGAGCTTGACCTGCTGGTGCGTGCAAAGCTTGCCCGTAACCACTCCAACGTAGCATATAACCAGCTTTTTAAATATACTGAGGGTGATAAGGTTGTTTATATAAAAGGCCAGCCCGATTTAAGTAAACTGCGCACTATCATGCTTGGCGTACGTAACCCTTATAAAGGCACAAATGTGCTCCCGGATGATGGATTGGATAAATCAGGAACCGTTTGGTTTGATGAGCTGCGCCTTACCGATTTTGATCAGCGTGGGGGATGGGCGGCTACCGCAAGAATTGATGCCAAGCTTGCCGACTTTGCCGATATCACCGTATCGGGCAGTAAAACAACCATTGGTTTCGGTACGCTTGATTCAAGGCTGAATGACCGGAGCCAGAGTGATGATCAAACTTATGATGTATCGGCCAATGTTGAATTGGGTAAGTTTTTCCCGGATAAAAGCGGTATTCATATTCCAGCGTATATCAATTTATCATCGCAAAGGAGCATGCCGCAATATGACCCCGGAGCACCTGATATTGAACTAAAGGCATCGCTTGCCGCGGCAACCAGCACCAAAGAGCGCGACTCTATCAGGAATGCGGCTATTGATATCACCACCCGCAAAAGCATCAATTTTACCAACGTGCATAAGGCTCGTACAAATCAGAGTGCCATCAATCACATTTGGGATATTGAGAATTTTAACGCCAGCTACGCCTACACCGAATACAACCACCATGATTTTGTGACGCAGAATGATGTAGAGAAATCATATAACCTAACACTGGCTTATAACTATACTAATCAGCCAAAATACTATAGCCCTTTTGCCAAGATCATAAAAAGCAATATGCTGGCACTGTTCAGGGACCTGAACTTTAGCATTCTACCATCGCGACTGAATTTCAGCATTAATTTCGACCGTTTTTACTCGGAGAATACCCTGCGCGATAATGATCCCAACAATTATATCCCTATCCCAACAACCACATTCAATAAGTATTTCAACATAACCCGTGTATACGGCATAGGCTGGAACTTAACGAAATCGTTACAAATGGATATCGACGCTACCAATCTATCGGTTGTGGATGAACCTGCTGGTCGTATCAATGGTTTAAAGCGTGATACCTTGTGGGATAACCTGAAAAAATTGGGCCGTACCACTAACTATAACCATACCATCAATTTTAATTATACGGTACCTATCAACAAAATCCCGGGATTGGATTGGGTATCGGCAGTAGCACGTTACAGTACGCACTTTAACTGGCAAACGCAACCGCTATTTGCTATTAACAGTACTGATTATGATGTGGGCAACAGTATTCAAAACTCACGGGCTATCCAGCTTAACCCAACTTTGAACATGGTTTCGCTGTATAATAAGTTTCCTTTTATCCGTAAGGCCAACAATCCCAATAATAAAAAAAGCAATTTCCTGATAGGGTTACTAACCAGCGTTAAAAACCTGAGCGCGACCTATACCCGTACACAGGGTACGTTTTTACCGGGATATTTGCCGCAATCGGGCTTTTTTGGAGCTGATGGCAGTGCGCCCGGACTGGGCTTTTTATTGGGTAGCCAAACCGATATCCGGGCTAAAGCTGTATCCAACGGCTGGATCACCAAAGATACCCTGCAAAATCAGCTCTATACCACTTCGCTGAACGAGGACATGCACTTCAGGGGGATTATTGAGCCGTTTAAAGATCTGCGTATTGAACTTACCGCCTTTAAAACCCAGGACCATAATTACCAGGCCAACTTTAAATACCTGGCATCAAGCAATAGCATTGAAACATTAAGCCCGGTTACAACTGGTAACTATAGTGTATCGTTCCTGACCATTGGTACAGCCTTTGAATCGGCAAAAGGAATTAACAATATATCCAGCACTTTCCAGAAGTTTCTGGATGCTCGTACCGTAATATCGCAGCGCTTAGGACATACAAATCCAAATTCGGCCGGTGTTACCGATGGTTATGCCGACGGTTACGGACCAAATTCGCAAAACGTACTGGTGCCAGCGTTTTTAGCAGCATATGCAGGTAAAGGTGCTTCGGGCAGTAACCTGTCGCAGTTTCCAAAAATCCCGATCCCTAACTGGCAGGTAACGTACAATGGCTTAAGTAAGATCTCGTGGTTCCAGGATATTTTTGACTCCTTCGATCTGAGTCACGGTTACCGCTCATCATATAATGTAAGCGGTTTTACATCGCTGCTGCAATACCAGGAAGCAAATGGAGCATCGTCTGCCCGTGATTTGAATAACGATTTCCTGCCGCTTTACCAGTTTTCGCAGGTTACCATTTTTGAGCAGTTTGTGCCATTGCTGGGTGCAAGTATGCGTTTCAAAAACAGCATGACGGCCAATGCTGAGTATCGTCAGAGCCGCTCGCTAAGTTTAAGTATGCTTAACAGTCAGCTGGCACAGCAAAATGAAAAGATCATTGTTCTGGGCTTCGGCTATCACACCAAAGATTTTCATTTTCCGTTTGGCTGGTTTGAAGGGATCCAGCATAAGGACGTGAACTTTAAGCTTGATTTCTCGTTGCGCGATAATAAAACACTTATTTACCGTGCAGATGTTGAATCGGCCGAAATCTCATCCGGTGCGCAGAATATCACTGTTAGGCCATCTATTGATTACGTGATCAACCAGCGCTTTAACCTGAATTTGTTTTACGATTCAAACCTCACCAAGCCATATACTTCGCAAACGTTTAATACTTCGTTTACCAATTTTGGGATTAATTTGAAGCTGTTACTGCAGTAACGCCGATTTGAGAATGTGTTAATTTGAAGATTTGAAAATGAGATAACTTGCCGTTGTTATCACTAACAACTTTTACCCGGAAAGTGAATAATGTCCGCAACTCAATATTTGGTGCTTACAAAAGCATAGGGTATATTTGTTATATGGATGCATTGATTGTTTACCCCGAGAATAAAGAGCAGATGGTAGCTTTAAAAGCAGTGATGAAAGCCATGAAAATCTCTTTTGAACAAAAAAGCGAAGTTTACCCGGATTATGTGGTTAAGGGCGTTAAAGAATCACTGAAACAAGCTGATGAAGGTAAATTAACATCATACACCGGATTTAGAGATGTACTAAACCGGAGATGAGCTTAAAGGTTTTATCTACGCAAAGTTCAGACGAAACGTTTATCGCGATTTATGACTTTATTGAAGCCCGTTTCGGAAAAAGATCCGCCAATAAATTTCTAGAAAAAGCTGAAAGCATTGTAGCGTTAATCGCAGAGTATCCATTTATGTATAAAGCCACATCTATAGATAATAGTGTGAGAATAGCTGCTATCAGTAAGCAAACCTCACTATTTTATAGAGTTACCGAAACGTCTATTCATCTATTATATTTTTGGGATAATCGCCGGGATCAATTGTTTTTATAACAAATCCTGCCGTTGTTATCAACAGCGGCTTTTAAGAAACGATTACGTAATTTTCAAATTTTCAAATCGGAAAATTTTCAAATCAAAACTTCCCCTGATCCATCAGCTTCTTACGTTCTGCTTTCCGCTTCTGGCGATCTGCCTTGTTTTTTAAGCGCTCCTTCTTATTCTCGAGATGTTCATCGATACGGTCTTTAGTTGCTTTCTGACTTTTTTCATCAAGGCCAATGCAGGGTTTTATGCCCGTAAGCAGGGTTTTCCATATAGTCTTAAAAAACGGCGAATCTTTAGGGCGTTTATAGATCACCAGTGATGAAGTGAGTTTTCCCTTATCATCCGGGTTACTGCGCCTGATCACAAACAGGTTGGCAAATATCGACATGATCGATTTCCTTTTGAAACGGTCATTAGCGGTATCAGGCTTTAGCAGTACTACCTTTAAATCGTTATATAAAAAATCAACCTTGCCTTTAAATACCTTGCTATTGGCCTGGATATCAAAACTAAATTTTTTTACGTTGCCTGATGCCATTTTTACCATAGCCAAAGGCATAGTAGCGGGATTAAGCCGCCCAAGATCCATAGGGCCTAATGTTCCTTTGTAGCTGAAGGCGGCATCCTCATCACTTAAATTAAACTTCAGTTGCACATCGAGCCGGCCACGGTTCATAAAATAAGTTGTCAGCTCAACAGTAGTAATGTTGTTTTTGGCTATTGCTGATGGGTTATTGGTGATATTATAAATGCGTCCGTTGGTGTTATTAAATGCAACAGTGCCTGTTTTTTGAGATTGCTTATTAAACTCGTTGTAGATCACATCAAAATGCCTGAGTTTTATAGTATCGATCCTTAAATCAAGATTCAATTTCCTGATCATCATATTCGGGAACGTTTTAACCTTGTCGGTTAGGGAGTCTGGTTTTTTACCCGGGTTGGTGAAAGCCGTTACCTTGCCACCCGCAATAGTCAGATTCGAAGCAGAAACAGTACGGTATTTATGATAATTTAAATAATCAAAATTATTGAGCTGCACAGAATCGGCAAGTAAGCCAATCCGGTCTTTTTGGCTTTTGCCAAAGAATATTTCTGATTTTGCGGGTTGCATAGCAAGCCCTTCTATATTTAGCCGTGAGGTAAGTGTGGAAAGCTTGAGGTGCCTGATCTTATAAGTATAAAGGCCGCTCGGTGTTTCTCCGGTGTAATTATTCAATTCGGTGATAACGTCTTTGCAATAAAGCAGGCGCGATTTATCATATTGTGTAGCCGAATCTATCAGCAGGTCGTTGGCACTGAAGTTCAGTTCTTTCAATCGGGAGATAGCGACCTTATTGCCCGAGTAATCCTCATATTTTAAGTTGACATCATTCAGTAAAATAGCGCCGATATGGATTGACTTGAGGCTTTTTGAAATGCGCTGCCAGGCTGTGCGGTGGTCTTTAACTACAGTGTCTTTAGTATGGTTTAACTGGTAGCTCACGTTTAGCTGGGGCTCATTCAAAATGATCTGGCCAATGTTTAGCTTTTTTTGGAAGTACAGGGTAAACGGGTGTACGTGGTTAAGCACCAATCGTTTTACCTTAAGTTCAACAAGCGTATTTGGCGCCAGGTGTAAACGTTTTTTTTGATTGTAAACCGCTGTATCTGGCTTAAGGGTGATATTGTAAATGATGATCTTCCCCCGCAGAATATGCAGTTCAGCATCAGAGAAATCGGCTTTATAAAGGCTGTCGCTGCTACTTAATACCACATCTTTTACCTTTCCGGCCAAAATAGGCGACCAATAACGGTTTACAACTACTGCGAGTAGTAATATTACTATTACCGGTATCAACACAAATTTAAATGTTCTTTTTTGCCACTTGTGCTTTAAAAAATTTAGCGCCATTTACCGGTTTTATTTTTTACTTGTGTGTTAATGCTTTAACAGCAAGTTAGCAACTTTTGTTACAGTATAGCGGTAGGATAGGCTGTTTTTTTATTAAAACTCATGCTTAATTCATCATTCTTTCGGGAGGCGTGCTATTATGGGGTGTTTATCAGTGTTTAACTGATATCGAGTTTTTTGCTTAACTGCAAAGCAACCTCCGGGAAATTCACGGCGTTATATCTAAACAATAACCATTATTAACATCTAATTAGAACTCCCGATGAAAACAAAAATGTACTTAGCCCTGACGGGCTCAATCGCTTTAACTTTATTAGCGGCATCATGTAAAAAAAATCACGACAACAACCCAACCAAGTCTACGGTTGTTACCGGCGTGCAGCTTGGCACAAACAGTACGTTTGGCAGCGTGATAACAGATAATAACGGCCGTTCGCTTTACCTGTTCTCTGACGATGCTGCTAACGTTTCCAATTGTACAGGCGGCTGCTCTGTTGTTTGGCCTGCCTTTTACAAAGAAAACCCTTCAATAGGTACCGGATTAGCCGCTACCGATTTTGGTGTAATTACAAACACCGACGGCAACAAGCAAACTACCTATAAAGGCTGGCCTTTGTATTATTATTCAAAAGATGTTGCCGCAAATGACCTTAATGGCGATGGCGTTGGTAAATCATGGTTTGTAGCAAAGCCTGATTATACCGTGATGGTTTCCTATGCGCAGCTGATCGGGAACGATGGTAACCAATACACCAGTAAGGGTATTGCCGGTACCGAAAACTCGCAATATATTACAGATGTTAATGGACATACGTTGTATATGTTTACCAAGGATACCTTTAAGACAAACAAATTCAGCACTGGTGTGGCGGCGCATGATGCCAACTGGCCAATTGATGCGGTAACAGCAGTTCAAAATGTACCGTCCATTTTAAACAAGGCCGATTTTGATGTGATAACTGTATTTGGGCAAACGCAGTTGGTATATAAAGGGCATCCGCTGTATTACTTTGGTCAGGATAATGGTGTTAAGGGCAGCACTAAAGGTGTTAGCTTCCCTACGCCGGGCGCAGCTATATGGCAAATTAACAATACCAATACAGTAGCGTTACTTCAATAAGTAACAAGTAAATTAAATACGTTAAACGGGTAATGCGAAAGTGTTACCCGTTTTTTATTAAATAAATGAGATTTTATTTAATACTGACAATATGTCATTTAGGTATTTAAATTTTGTTTATTTTTGCAAACTAATTTTTTATATAAATGATGGATTTGCTTATTCCGGATAAAACGCACGATGAGAGCAGGCAGGGTGAGGCGTTAATGTTAAAAGCCGAAACAGCTAAAAATAACGGCCGCAAGCTTTATATTGAAAGCTATGGCTGCGCCATGAATTTTTCTGATAGTGAGATTGT
The DNA here is from genome assembly GCF_056402535.1 of Mucilaginibacter sp. P4_A11. Classification (NCBI taxonomy): domain Bacteria; kingdom Pseudomonadati; phylum Bacteroidota; class Sphingobacteriia; order Sphingobacteriales; family Sphingobacteriaceae; genus Mucilaginibacter; species Mucilaginibacter sp. P4_A11. The sequence continues at coordinate 74,447 of NZ_JBFUHE010000017.1, read as the reverse complement.
TGCATCCATATTGGCCGAAAGTGGTTTTGAGACCACGCCCGACTATAGCATAGCCGATGTTATTTTCATCAATACCTGTTCTATCCGCGAAAATGCCGAGCAACGCGTACGCAACCGTTTAAAGGAGTTTACCGTTGCCAAAGTAAAAAATCCGGGTTTGGTTGTAGGTGTATTGGGCTGTATGGCCGAACGCCTGAAATCAAAATTTTTGGAAGAAGAAAAATTAGTTGATGTTGTAGTTGGTCCGGATGCTTACCGCGATCTGCCGAACCTGATAGATCAGGTTGACAGCGGGCAAAAAGCGGTTAATGTACTGTTATCGCGCGAGGAAACTTATGCCGATATCAGTCCGGTGCGTTTAAACAGCAACGGCATCAATGCATTTGTATCCATTATGCGCGGATGCGATAACATGTGCTCATTTTGCGTGGTACCGTTTACCCGTGGCCGCGAGCGCAGCCGCGATCCGCAATCAATAATAGCCGAATGCCAGGATTTGTTTTATAAAGGTTACCGTGAGGTTACCTTGTTGGGGCAAAATGTGGATTCATATAAATGGAAATCGAAAGTTGAAGGTTCTGAGCTGGAAGCTATAAGTTCAGTATCAGAAGCAGAAACCAATTTCGCCAACCTGCTGGAGATGGTAGCTTTGATTAGCCCTGATCTGCGGGTTAGGTTTTCAACTTCACACCCAAAGGACATTACCGATGATGTGCTTTATGCCATCAATAAATACGATAATATCTGTAACTATATTCACCTGCCTGTACAATCGGGCAACAGCCGCATCCTTGACCTGATGAACCGTACTTATGACCGTGAATGGTATATCAACAGGATAGATGCAATCCGTCGTATCATCCCTGATTGCGCGGTATCAACCGATGTGATCACCGGTTTTTGCAGTGAAACAGACGAAGAACATAAGGAAACTGTAAGCATGATGGATTATGTAAAGTATGATTTCGCTTACATGTTTAAATACAGCGAAAGGCCGGGCACTTTAGCGGCAAAACGTTATGCCGATGATATCCCTGAAGAAGTAAAACAGAAGCGCTTATCCGAAATAGTAGCCAAGCAGCAGGAGTATTCTTTTTACAGGATGCAGGCACGCATTGGCAAGGTAGAAAAAGTACTGATAGAAGGTTTCTCCAAAAAATCAGACAAAGACTATTGCGGCCGCAGCGATCAAAACGCGATGGTGATTTTCCCCGTTGGCGAAGGCTACAAACCAGGAGAATACGTTAACGTACTTATCGAACGAAGTACATCGGCTACGTTGATAGGGAAGGTAGTTGATTGAGTTTATTAGGTTGATTGAGTGAGTAGTTGTTAGGTGATTAACCATTCACTTAATAAACCCAATCAACCACTCACTAACAAAACAATGGAAGTACAGGAAATTAAACAACGCTTTGGGATCATTGGCAATTCGCCATTGCTTAACCGGGCTATAACTATAGCAAACCAGGTTTCACCTACTGATATTTCGGTATTAATTACCGGCGAGAGCGGTAGCGGTAAGGAGGTTTTTTCGCACATCATACACCAGATGAGCCCGCGTAAGCATGGGCCTTTCATTGCTGTTAACTGCGGTGCCATACCTGAAGGTACTATAGATTCAGAACTTTTCGGTCACGAAAAGGGAGCCTATACAGGTGCCGTTGGCGAACGTAAGGGTTATTTTGAAACCGTAAACGGTGGTACCATATTTTTGGATGAGATTGCCGAAATGCCGCTGGGTACCCAGGCCCGTTTGCTGCGGGTGCTTGAATCGGGGCAATATATTAAAGTAGGTTCATCTAAAGTAGAAAAAACAAACGTACGTGTTATAGCAGCTACCAATGTTGATGTATATGACGCGGTAAAGAACGGAAAGTTTCGTGAAGACCTTTACTACCGGTTAAACACTGTTCCGTTGAAGATCCCGCCATTGCGCGATAGGAAAGAGGACGTGTTTTTATTATTCCGCAAGTTTACGGCCGATTTTACCGACAAATACCGTACGCCGCCAATCCAGCTGGATGATGAGGCCCAGCAGGTATTAACAAACTATTCGTGGCCTGGTAACGTAAGGCAGCTGAAAAACATGGCCGAGCAGTTGGCGGTATTGGAGCGCGACAGGATCATCACCGCGCAAACCCTGCTTACCTATATCCCACATGAAACCAGCGGACGCAACCTGCCAATGCGTTTAGATAATCAGCCCAAGGAAGATTTCTCCGAACGGGATATCCTGTATAAAGTATTGTTTGATATGAAGCGGGATATGGTAGAGTTGAAAAAACTGGTGGCCGATATTATTGAGCATGGCGGTGTTTCGCAGCATTATGCCAATAATCCGCAAACCTTGAACCAGCTTTACCGCGATATTGAATTGCATGGTAATAACGACCCACAATTTACTTTACAACAACCCGTTAATACGGTTACAAGTAATAGCGGTAACAACAATACTATCGACGGTTTTAATATAACACATGATGCCGAAGAAGTAGAAGAATCACTGTCGCTGATTGAAAAAGAATCGGACCTGATCCGTAAAGCTTTGAAAAAACACAAGGGCAAACGCAAGCTTGCGGCTAACGAATTAGGGATCTCTGAGCGTACTTTATACAGGAAAATAAAAGAACTAAACTTATAATATTGATGAAAAAACTTTTGGGGCTTGTTTCGGTGTTTGTGCTGGTGCTTATATGTCCATCATGTTACACTCTCAAAAATCAATCAATCCCGCCCGGTCTTAAAACCATTAATGTACAGTTTTTTGAAAACAATGCTGCGCTGGTGGTTAATAACCTGAGCCAAACTTTTACTGAAGCGTTAAAGGACAGAATCCGTACACAAACCAGCCTAAGCTTAGTCCGCGGCGAGGCCGATGCAACCATGTCTGGTGCTATTACTGCTTATTCTATTGCTCCGGCATCTATTCAGGCTACTGCAAATAATGTGGCCCCAATTGCTGATGCTAACAGGCTTACTATTACCGTTCGTGTTAAATTTTCATTTGATGCGGCAAAAACTCCGGCCGAAAAAAAAATCAGTTTTGAGCAAAGTTTTACTAAGTTTGCTGATTACCGGGGGGATATTTCTTCGCAGGAGCAGGCACTTATACAGCAAATTAATAAGCAACTAATTGATGATATTTTTAACGCAGCCTTTTCTAATTGGTAAGCAATTTGTATTTTCAACCACGTGGATCAATATTTGAACAGCAGGCAATACGAAATATTAGATGAACTGTTAGCCAACCCGGCCGAAACAGGTTCTTTTTATGGTTATAACCTGCAACAGCTGGTTGACGCCTACCCGCAAAGCGGTATTTTGCGTGCCCTGCTTGCCCATGCCGGTACAAATAAGGATGTGCAGCGTGCGGCAGTTTATTATAGCCCGGCTTTACTACATAAACTGATCAACGAGCCTGATGGGCTTACTCCGGTAAATTCAGCACAGATAATTGACCATGTTGGTGTTACTCCCGCAGCTAATACACCTGCTGCCGAAAACTATTTCAATATTGGTCCTGCTGTTGATGACAATCAGGATGCTTTACCGCCTATACCAGAAGGGACTGTAGTTGACGCAGATCAGGAAATAAATAGCTTTGATTTTACGGTTACTGATAATCATAAACCTGAAATGCCGGATGCTGCACCGGTAACGGAAGTTGAGGATGCTGATCCGGTAGCCTTTGCGCCAAACAGGGAAAGTGCTGCCGCTACCCATGATATCGAAGACGAGGTTTACGATGAAATTGTTGGGATCGAAAATATAAGTATCGGTCAGCAGGCTGATGTTAATGAGCCTGTTGCAGATATTAAAACTGAGCCTGCCGATTGGGAATCGGACGAGCCGCCGGTTGTTGTTAGCGAAACCAGGGAAGTAAGGGATGATGTAACGGAGAAATGGATCATTAGTAATATCGCTTCGGCCGATTATTTTTTGTTTGATAATTCTGTTGCTGATACTAGAGGCGTGGATAAGGCTGTCCCGCAGCCCGAAAAAACTGAACCCGCCGAACAGCATGAGGTTTTGTCGAAGTACAACGACGAGAAAATGCCTTATACCTTTATGTGGTGGTTAGATAAAACCCGTAAGGAATATGCATCAACTTATCAGCCCTATAATGTTGAAACCGTTGCCCCGGTGAATGTACCTATGATTTCTAATAATCAAACTGCCGATGCATTACAGCATCAGTATTATGAAAATATCTTCCATTCGCAATCTCTTGAAGAGCTGGAGAAAACTCCTCAGCCCGATGTACCTGAGATAAAAAGAAAGGAAGACATCATCATTGAGAAATTTATTAAGGAGGAGCCCCAGATCAGGCCGCCATCAATTGATAAGCTTGATAACGAGAATAAAGCAAAGAAAAGTTCGGAAGACAGAAATGACCTGGTAAGTGAAACTTTAGCTCAGATTTACATCGATCAGATGTTGTATCACAAAGCGATTGCAACTTACAAAAAAATGATGTTGAAATTCCCGGAAAAAAGCCGTTACTTTGCAAGCCAAATTGAGCAGTTAGAAAAGAAAACTAATTAATATAAAGAAATGTATATCGTTTTAATCATTGTTACCGTAATTGTATGCGCTCTGTTAGGGCTTATCGTACTTATCCAAAACCCTAAAGGCGGTGGTTTGGCATCAAATTTTTCAAGCTCATCACAATTAATGGGTGTACAAAAAACCGGCGACTTTTTAGAAAAAGGTACCTGGGCATTAGCAATTACCCTTATGGTATTGTCGCTTGCTATCAACGTAGCTGTAAAAGGTGGTTCATCAGTAAGCAGTGATAACCCTGCACTGCGGGAGCAAATTGAAAAGGCTTCAAAACCAAGCAACGCGCTTCCTGCAGCAGCTCCGGCATTAACACCATCAACTACTACGCCAGCTCCTAAGGCTGACAGCAGCAAAAAATAATAAAGTATTTTAATTAAGATATTAAAGGCCTCTGGATATATTCAGGGGCTTTTTTGTTGGGTTTAAGAAACGAGAGTGGTTCATGTTATGATAATTGTATCAGCAGGGTAAAAGACTGATACATAAAAGCGTCATTGCGAGGCACGAAGCAATCCCCGACTTACAGAGCCGTCTTGTATAGTTCGCGATTGCTTCGTGCCTCGCAATAACGTTGTGGAAACGTTATTTATAAATCAATCCTAACAAAAAACGCCCCCGATTTTCGTCGGAGGCGTTTTTATTATACAAGGTAATTCAAATTATAATATCAGGATCAATACTAAAATAATGATAATGATAGCACCTACAGAAAGGTAAATACCGCCGCCGCCAAGGGCATTGGCTTCTTTTTTCATCCCTTTAAGTTCTGTACGAAGTTCTTTACGTTCCTGTTTGGTAAGCTCCGATTTATCCATCGCTTTGATCTCATTTACACGGGCCTTGATCTCTTCAACACGAGCTTGTTTCTGCTCGGTTGTCATGGTTGCTATTTCTTCCTTGCTTAGCGGGGTAAGCGCATGGCTATCGGCAGCAAAAGTATTCAACGCTGTGAATGACAGCATCATGGTTAAGGCTAATAAATAAATTTTAGTTTTCATAGTTTTAATATTTAAGTGATTCTTGTTATGAAAGAGAAAAACTGTGAAAAATGTTTTAAGCAAGTATAAAAATATTGTAAACTAATTGCTTATAAGCAAACAAAATAAGCTGACTCAAAAACATGGCCTACACTTAATTTTTGGATAGCCTCTTTCTCTTTAATATCGACATGTTTATTTTCTGTATCGGCACAGCCCAGCCATGGTTCAATGCAAACAAAATCGGCTCCCGGTTTGGCCCATAAACCAAGATAGTTAAAATGCGGAAACTCGAGCGCCAGGGTTTGGTCATGTTTATCACTTTTGATAGTTACCATGCGCGATTTCAGGTCTTTGAAAACCAGGGCGTCATCATTAAACAGGTCACGGGTTAAATAGAGCTTTTTATTGGGGGTAGGTACGGGGTGCGTTACGCCATTAAAAAAGCCGTCTTTTGATAAAAGGTTGGTGTTAATATGTTCTTCGGTTTCAAACTCAAGGTAATAGTCCTCGTAATTTTCGCCTTTATTGAAAGGGACGTTAAAAGCAGGGTGCCCGCCGACTGAAAAATATATTGATTTTTTATCAAGATTGATCACTTTATAGGTTATGCGAAGCGCATTATCAATAAGATGATACAGGATCTGGAAATCAAATTTAAAAGGATAAACTTTTAGCGTGTTCTCGCAGTTGGGCAACGAATAACTTGCCGACGTCTCATCCGACTCCAATAAAAAAAACTCCGATTGACGTGCAAAACCATGGCGCGACATGGCATATTTTTCACCACTTACCAAAAGCTCATTATTGATCAGGCCGCCAACCACCGGGAACAGGTTGGGTGCATGCCACGGCCAGATCTTTTCATCTGCCTGCCACATGTGTTCAATGCCTGTGGCTTTGTTAATAAATGAACTCAGCTGAGCGCCTTTGGTGTCGATAGCTACTTTAATGTGCTCGTTTTCTAAATGAGTGATCATAGGAGTATAATTAATTGTCTGAACCGGAATTTTAAGAAATTATTCGAATTTCACGAATTTTCAATTGTCTATTAAATTAATTCGATAAATTCTTTAATTCCAATAATTCGAGTTCAGACACAAGTTAACAAATCAATCATCATCCTGTTCTTTTTTAGGTTCTAAAATTACAAAGGCGCTCCTTTTTGGCGCAGGCATGACAGATGCCTCACCTTTTACGTATTTCCAAACTACCTCATTCAGGTCGATATCAGGTGCCGCATCTTCCTTAGCAAAATTAAACAGTTCAGATCGTTTGCTGCTTTCGTTTACGGCTATGTTTCGCTGTTCCAAATTAACCTGTGCGGGTTTGGTTGTGTAAGGGGTAAAGTCGGGCTTGCTGGTAAAGCAATCGTACAACGGCATAGCTGCTGCATCATACTGGCTCATTGGCGGCAGGCCTAATATCAGTTCCATAGTGCGCAAAACACCCGATGTGGAATACATGCCATGGATCACCGCATTACGTTTTACATACGGACCGGCAACAAATACCGGCGAGCGATGGGCATCAATATGGTCGGGACCATTTTGGGCATCATCTTCCAAAATAAAAACTACCGATTCTTTCCAGATAGAACTATGCGATAAGTGTTCGATGAATTGACCAATAGCAAGGTCATTATCGCCCACAGCAGCAATAGGTGATATAGCGCCTTTACGCTGACCGCTGGTATGGTCGTTTGAAATACGTACAGTGTTGAAATGCGGTACGGCATTTATAGTCAACAGCGAATCAAAATCATGGGCCCAGATCTCGGTACGTTTAACATCTTTCACATTTAAATCGAATCCCGGCGACTTAAGGCAAAAATGCCCTTCAAGCGATTTTAAGTTTGCCTTGCCGGGGTTGCCATCGCTTACAAACTCGCCGTAAGTGCGATAGCTTACACCGGCGCGTTTGCAATAATCCCATATAAAGCCATCGCGCGGATAGGCAGCTTTACGCGAGCCTTCAAAATCGTAATTACCACCGCGGCCACCGTAGCTGGTTGGCCAGGTTTTTTCCACAAAGTCGGTAGCATAAGCTGCCATGCTCCAGTTATGCCCGTCGGCGCTTACCTCGGCATCAACATAAAAGTTATCAAGCAACACAAATTCGTTGGCTATGGCGTGATGGTTAGGCGTTACTTTATTGCCGAAGATACATAGTGAGGTATCCCCGTTACCTTGCGGCATGTCGCCTAAAACCTGGTCGTAAGTGCGGTTTTCCTTAATGATATAAAACACATATTTAATAGGCGATTTTTCACCCACCCGGCGGGGGATCGGGTTGCCTTCTTCGCCTTTGGCTGTTTTTTCAACTTTGGCGGTAAATGGCGTGTTTGCATAAACCTGTTTGGTATAAGCTTTCAGTTCGCCATCGGAGGGGCTGTTGATGAAAGATAGCGTACCTTTAAACAAGCCACCGATATATTGCTCGCGGCTGTTGATAGCGCCTTGTTTATAGCCGCTGTTATCTGTTTTTTTGACTGGTTGCGGCCCTTTAGGGTTAGCCATGGATGAAAATCCCTTGCCATTTGATACCAGGATCTTATTACCCAGCATTTTTACATTGGTTGGATACCAGCCCACCGGGATAAAACCTTTGCTCTTGCTGCTGCCCTGTACTGTTACGTCAAATACTGCAAGGCAGTTATTATCGGCGTTAGCTATATAAAGGGTTTTCCCATTTTGCGATAAGGCCAATCCATTGCTGGTTGAGCCTGTGAGGCGGGTAGGGTAAAGGGCCGTAGAAATGGTTTCGACTATTTTGTGTGTAGTTGTATTTACTACAGATACGGCATTGTCATTAGCATCGGCCACATACAGGAATTTTCCTTTCTTATCTAAAAGCAGCTCATTTGGATGGCTGCTGGTTTTAATGGTGCTGAGCGTTTGTGTAGCTATGTTGTAAAAGCCAAGCATATCGCCGCCCCATAACGAAATATAGAGCGTTTTTTCATCGGGCGATAAAATGCAGCTGTAAGCTTCGGCAGGGAGTTTTACCTGTTTAAGGATTTCTTTTTTATCAGGATCGATGATGTAAAGGGTGCTGTCTTCTTTGGTAACCGAATACAGGCGGCTGTTATTTTTGTTGGTTACCATACCTGTTGGACAAACCTTGTTTTTGGGCCAGGCATGCGGCGCTAATTTGATGGTATCAGGCGTCCCCAGTTTGTTATCGGCGATGTTGAATACCAGGATCCAGTTATCATTACCGCCCGATGCATATAGCTTTTTTTCATCGCGGCTGAAAGCAAGACCATACCATGATTTCTTAACCACAACCTCATCAAGCAGTTTTTCATTTTTAGGATCAATCAGCTGTACTGACTGTGTGCTTTGGCCGTTATTGGTAACAGCCAGCAGTTTGCCTGATGATGACAACTGCATATTAAGCGGCAAATCGCCAAGCGGCAGGGAACGCCCGGCCGGACTAAGCTTCCAGCCGTTGGGTAATAGCACCTGTCCTGTTTGTTCAATTTTACCCGGAGTTTGAGCGAATGATTGTAGCGCCGCGCATAAAAACGCAATGCCAGCAATGAGTTTTAGTTTCATAAGAAAACGATTGTAGTCAAAATTACAAAATCGTTTTATCCTGAAAGGGTTGTTAACAGAAACTTAATGTAGATAAATTGGACTTTTCCATGTGATTGCCTTAGCACATCAATTAACCAACTGCTTTTTAAACTGGTTGGGACTGATGCCTGTTTCTTTTTTGAAAAGCCTTGAAAAGTATGGTAAGTTTTCAAAGCCAAGCTCATATGCTATTTCAGACACGCTTTGATAATCGCTTTTGAGGCGGTTTTTGGCTTCGTTCACCAGGTAAATATGGATCAGCTCAATAGCAGTTTTCCCGGTTTCCTGTTTAAGCATATCGCTCAGATAGCGCGGCGATAAGTTAAGCTGCGAAGCCAATGCATTAACAGTTGGCAGCCCCTGTGTAAGCAGTAACCCGGTTTTAAAATATGAAGTTAAAGCGTTATTGAATTTTGATACCGTTTTGCCCGAAAGTTCTGTGCGGTTAATAAACTGGCGTTTATAAAATCGCTGCGAATATTTCAGGATCGAATCAATATGCGTAAGCATGATGTCGCGGCTGTATTCATCCGTGTTATTTCGGTATTCCGTCTCTATCTTGTGATAAAGGTCCCACATGATCTGCTCTTCCGATGGGGAGAGGTGTAACGCTTCATTGGCTTCATAGTCGAAAAAAGCATATTTACTTATTTCGGTATTCAGGAAGTGACCATTAAAGTAATCTTCGTGAATGAATATAATAAATGCGTCCTCGTCATATTCAACACTATTAAACTGAATAACCTGCCGGGGTTTAATGAACATCATGCTGCCATTATCATGATCGTATTTTGTACGACCGTACATAATTTGGCCCGCTTTAAGTTTTTTAAACCCGATCATATAAAAATCGGATGTAAATTCCCTTTCTCCAAGTCCGCAGGTATGTGTACACCTGAACATACTGAAGAGCGGATTTTCCGGCATCGGAAAATCGTTGAAGCGGTGCATATCGGCCAAAGTTTTGAAATGCTGCATGATTTATAAAGTTAAACAAATCTACGCCGGATTACGGCGTAGATTATGTCAAAAGAATACCATTTATATAAAAGCTGAAAGCACAAAGCCTAAAGCCAATAATTAACAGCCTGTATATAATATTAATTATTTACCGTGTGCTGCAGACGATACTTCGTTCCAGCTTTCCCACTCGGCAGCACGGCCTTCATAGGTTTGTTTAACCCATGGATGTGCATATTTACCCAGGAACAAACGCAATGGAGGGTTTTCACTGTCAATCAATTTAAGCACAGCATCGGTAGTTGCTTCGGGTACACCGAAAATTTCGTCAGTTAAACCGGCCTGGAACGCGGCGCGCACTCCGTCATATTCAGGCATCGCTGTGGTTTGTGCGGCAGAAGCACCTGCCCAATCAGTTGCAAAGCCGTTAGGTTCAATAAGGGAAATATTTATCCCAAAGCCTTTTACTTCGGCAGCCAGTGTTTCGCTTAAGCCTTCTACAGCAAATTTAGAGGCATTATATATACCCAATACAGGCAGGGTAACCAGGCCCAGTACGCTCGAAAGCTGGATAATGTGGCCATGTCCTTGCTCGCGCATTACCGGGAGCACCGCTTGTGATAACCACAGCAAGCCAAAAAAGTTGGTTTCCATTTGTTCGCGCGCTTCCTGTTCTGTAGTTTCCTCAATGCTGCCAAATAAACCGTAACCGGCATTATTGATCAGCACATCAATGCTGCCGAAATGTTGTTTTGCTTTATTGATAGCTGAAAAATCAGCTGCACGGTCGTTAACATCCAATTGCAGCGGTAAAATATTGTCGCCGTATTGGCTTACCAGGTCATCCAGTGTGCTCAAATCGCGGGCTGTTGCTACTACTTTATCGCCTCTCTGCAATAATGCTTCGGCCCATAGTTTACCGAAACCACGTGATGCTCCGGTAATAAAAATTGTCTTTGCCATTGTTATAGTTTTTAAATGTTGAGACAAAATTAGAGTGATTAATACCCTACGGTTTATACAGAAGTGGGGAACACTGATACATTTTTACGCAGGCGGTTGTAATTGGTAATCAGAGTGTCATTAGGACTAAAATATCGACAGAAACTCATTATGTATAAAAAATAAAACCCGCCTCAAGGAGGCGGGTTTTATTTTTTCAATGCTTCAAACTCCCTCTCCAAAGGAGAGGGTTGGGCTGAGGTTATTTGGTTTTCAGTACTAATGTGCTGCTCTGCAAACCATCGGCTGAAGCAGTGAAAGTTATTGTACCTGCTTTTTCTTTTGCCTGTACAATAGCCAGTGCAAGGCCATGAAATGCCTTACGATAATCTGCTTTGAACGGATCATGACTAACCGGATCGCCGTTATCAACGCTGGCAATAAAGCCTTCTCCAGCAATTTTAAAGCTTACCTTATTATCGGCATCAGGTACAACATTACCGTCTTTATCCAATATTTTTACGGTGATAAACGACAGGTCCTTACCATCAGCCTTGATCTGCGAACGGTCGGCAACCAGTTCAATTTTAGCAGGGGCACCGGCGGTATGGATCTCGCGGCTTAAAACTGTTTTGCCGTTTTTACGGGATACAGCTTTCAAAGTGCCCGGCTCATATTTCACGCGCCACATTACATGCAGGTCGTCGCCGGTTTTCTTTTGGATGCCTAATGATTTACCATTCAGGTAAAGCTCAACTTCATCGGCATTATTGTAGTATGCCCAGATATCGATCATTTTACCAGGCTGCCAGTTCCAGTGCGGGAAAATGTGGAGCACATTTTTACTGGTCCACTCGCTTTGGTACATATAATATACATCCTTAGGGAAACCGGCCAGGTCAATTATCCCGAAGTATGAACTACGCGATGGCCATGAGTATGGAGTAGGCTCGCCAAGATAATCGAAACCTGTCCAGATGAACATGCCCGAAAGGAAGTCGTACTTTTTCATTACTTTCCAGGTCATTTCATGTGTTGAGCCCCATGGTGGTCGGGTGTTGTCATAGGCCGATACATTGTTGCCATCCCTTACAAAAGGTTTATCATAGCTGGTAGGCCAAACCCTGATGCTGTCTGATGGCATTTCATAATAACCACGTGTTTCCAGTCCCGAAGTAGTTTCGGTAGCAATAAACTTTTTGCCCGGGTAACGGTCATGAAATTTAGCGTAATCAAACTGGTGATAGTTATAACCTACCAGATCAATAGCACCCGATTTTATAATTTTATTGGTGCTGTCAGGACGGTCATTAGCCGTAGTGAGGGGGCGGGTTTTATCCAAACTATGAACAATAGCTGCCAGCTCAGGGGCAATGCGTAAAGCACTGGTGTCTGCCTGTTGCGGGATTTCGTTACCGATGCTCCAGATCATGATGCTGGGATGGTTGCGGTCGCGTTTGATCTGATCTTCCAGGTCGCGTTTATGCCATTCTTTAAAATACAGGTGGTAATCGTAAGTTGCCTTTTTCCATTCCCAGCAATCAAAAGCCTCATCCATTACTATGAACCCCATTTTATCGCAAAGGTCAAGCAGTTCAGGGGCCGGAGGGTTGTGCGAAGTACGGATGCCGTTACAGCCCATAGCTTTTAGCATCTGCAACTGACGTTCCAACGCACGGTTGTTCACCGCGGCGCCAAGGCTGCCGAGATCGTGGTGATCGCACACGCCTAAGATTTTCATCGCCTTACCATTCAGGCTGAAACCTTTATCGGCATCAAAGTTAAAATAGCGGATACCTACTGTTGTGGTGTATTCATCAACTACCTTTTTGCCTTCAATGAGCTGGGTAACGGCCTTGTACAAATATGGCTTCTCTACCGACCAAAGCACCGGATTTTTTACCGTTAGTGTATTGGTTACCGTTAAAGAAGCGATTTTACTTTGTTCTGCGGATGTAGACTCACCTGCAACTGATACCAATTTACCGGCAGCGTCATATAGCTTAGTATTTATAACCAGTCCGGGTGTTGTTTTATTATTATGCAACTGTACCTGCACATTTACCTTGGCCGAAGCACCGGTAATATCGCTTGTGGTTACATAAGTACCCCATTGATCGATAGCGGTTTTATTGGTAGTTTCCAGCCAAACATGGCGGTAAATACCCGAACCTGAGTACCAGCGGGAGTTAGGCTGTACCGAGTTATCAACCTTAACAGCGATAACGTTGCTGCCGCCAAAATTCAAGTAAGGCGTAAGCTCATACCTGAACGAGATATACCCGTTTGGCCTGAACCCAAGGTGATGCCCGTTGATCCATACATCGCTTTTTTGATATACGCCATCAAAATCAATATAAACCAGTTTGCCTTTTGATGCAGCCGAAACAGTAAATGTTTTACGGTACCAGCCGATACCGCCAGGCAAAGCGCCGCCTTCGGGGGTAGCAGGATTATCTTTTGAAAACGTGCCCTCGATACTCCAGTCATGCGGCAAATTAAGTGTACGCCATTTACTGTCGTTTAGCTTTGCGTTTTCGCCGTTATCAACAGCGCCAAGGTTAAAGCGCCAGCTTTTATCAAAATCAAGTTTTTGACGGGTTTGCTGCGCGAATGAATTTACGGCGATAAGCATGACGACTAACAATGCGCATGCTTTGGCCGGGATGAATTTTTTTGATAACATCTGGCTTTAGGGATTAATTGTATTTACGACACTAAATTATAAATTAAAGTGACATTGAAGAAGATTTATCGCTGAGCTTTTTTCTCCATGTCATTGCGAGCGCAGCGTGGCAATCTCGTAGCCAATGCATGTCCGATCCGTAGAGCTACGAGATTGCTTCGTCGTTTCTCCTTATAATGACGTGATTGTAAGTTGTTGATTATTAGTTGCATCTTTTGGTCGATTTGTAAAATAAGGGCGTTGCCTGCGGCCCGTGCTATCCGCTCATACCGCACAAGGCATTAGCCACAAGGCCGGTATCCGCTCCTATCACTAACGCGCCCCCCGCACACCATCGCTGAAATATATTTTATACGTCATCACGGTTTTTTTTCAGGATTTCCCTGATGGTTACAGTAATGACATAACTTAATTTTTTCGCTATCTAAAATACCACCACCGCGTCACTATCCGGGTTATCCAGCTTGGTGCTTTTACGTTCGCCGGCTACGGTGATATGCATCATGTTGATCTGTTCGGGATGTTCGGTGTAGAGCAGGTCATCATGTACCTCAAACTTTTTGGGCTTGCTGATGCCTTTCACTTCAAAATAACTCCATGCAGCATCTTCCTGCACTTCATAGCCAATAAAGTTTAAAGCAATGGTTTTGCCGTCGGCCTTAATAATGAGGTGTTTTTTGATATAATCGTTTATCAGCTGCCCTACTTTTGCTTTATCAGTGGGGTGTACAATATCAATTTTGGTGTGGTATTGTTTTTCGATGGTATGCTCCAGATCGTCATAAAAAATACGACAGCTTATTTCAAGGCTTTGGTTTTTAACGTTGTGGTTAATTTCGGTAACACTTACGTAAAAGGGGTGGAAAAAGCTTAGCCAGCTAACAAGAAGTAATTGCAACATGATTGCGTTAAATAGTTGTATTATCTACAAAAAACGTTATTTTTATTCGCAATCGCTAATTTTAAGTAATGACTGACTTTTCATTGTACTTCCAGCTCGGCTGGCAGCACATCTGCAATTGGGAGGGGTATGACCATATCCTTTTTGTAACTGTATTGTGCGGCACCTACCTGCTTGCCGACTGGCGCAAGGTGCTGGTACTGGTTACTGCCTTTACTATTGGCCATTCTATTACGCTGGCATTGAGTGTGTTAAATGTTATTCATATTAATACATCTCTTATCGAATTCCTGATTCCGGTTACCATTGTATTTACCAGCCTGATCAATATCCTCAACAAAAAACGAACAAATACCACCATGCGGCTTAACTATAGCCTGGCCTTGTTTTTTGGTTTGATACATGGCATGGGCTTTTCAAACTACCTGAAAAGTTTGCTCGGAACCAGCACCAATATCACAGCCGAGTTATTCGCTTTTAACCTTGGGCTTGAATTTGGGCAGGTATTAATTGTAATATCTGCGTTACTTATCTCTTTTATCCTGATCAGGTTTGCCAGGACAGCGCAGCGGGATTGGACAATGTTCCTGTCGTCGGCAATATTTGGAATTGCTTTTATTATGTGTATCGAACGATTTTTACTAATTAAATTCAGATGAATAAGTTTTACCCAGCTTTATTTTCCTGCTGTATCCTCGCTTCATCGGCCTGGGCGCAGTATAACAACAACCCGGGTTCAAACCATGGTAACAAATTTGAGCAGTTGGGCACCATGGTATCCACCCCTAATGAATACCGCACCGCTTCGGGAGCGCCGGGGCCTAAGTACTGGCAGCAAAAAGCCGACTATGAAATAAATGCCACTCTTAATGACGACAAGCAGCGTCTGGATGGTGTTGAAACTATCACTTATACCAATAACTCGCCCGATCCGCTCACTTACCTATGGTTACAGCTGGACGAAAACGAGCATAAAAAAGATGCCGAAAGCGCCAAGTTTGATGAAAGCAAAATGCAAGCTAAGATGAGCATTCGGCAGCTACAGGGCATTATAGGGAATGACCTGGATTTGGGGAACCATATCGAAAGCGTGAAGGACGCCAACGGTGGTACACTTAGTTATACCATTAATCAAACCATGATGCGCATTGAGCTGCCTGTAACCCTGCAGCCAGGCCAAAAGTTTAAATTCAAAATAGCATGGTGGTATAATATATCTGACCGTTTAACTATTGGCGGGCGCGGCGGTTACGAATATTTTCCTGAGGATGGCAACTACCTGTACACCATGGCGCAATGGTACCCCAGGATGGCTGTTTACAGCGATTTCCAGGGATGGCAAAATAAGCAGTTTACCGGCAGAGGGGAGTTTGCTTTAACCTTTGGCGATTATAGGGTAAACATCAATGTGCCTGCCGATCATGTGGTGGGCGGTACCGGGCAGTGTTCAAACTATGCCCAAACCCTGAGCCCTGCCCAGTTTAAACGCTGGACAGCTGCACAATCAGCTTCACAACCTACCGAGATAGTAACGCTCGATGAAGTTAAGGGTGCCATGAAGAAACATGCCACGGCCCGCAAAACCTGGACTTTCCATGCCGAAAACGTGCGTGATTTTGCCTGGGTGTCATCGCGCCGTATTGTTTGGGATGCTATGGGCACGCAGATTGATGGCGGCAAAAAAGTGCTGGCTATGTCATACTACGGCCCGGAGGCTTACCCGCTTTATCGCAAGTATTCTACCAAGGTAGTGGCGCATACGCTTAAAACATATTCAAAACATACCTTCCCTTATCCTTACCCGGTAGCTATTTCGGTTGAGGCATCAAATGGGATGGAATACCCGATGATCTGCTTTAACTACGGCAGGGCCGAAAAGGACGGCACTTACACTGAAGCCACCAAAAACGGGATGATAGGTGTAATTATTCACGAGGTTGGTCACAACTTTTTCCCGATGATCGTTAACTCGGATGAGCGCCAGTGGACCTGGATGGACGAAGGCCTAAACACTTTTTGCCAGTACATGGCCGAGCAGGAATGGGACAGCCGCTACCCATCGCAACGTGGTCCGGCGTATAAGATAGTTGACTATATGAAGCTGCCGAAAGATTTGCTGGAGCCTATCATGACCAACTCTGAAAACATTGTGATGTTTGGTCCCAACGCTTATGCTAAACCTGCAACAGCATTGAACGTGCTTCGCGAAACCGTTATGGGGCGCGAGCTATTCGATTATGCATTTAAGACCTACGCGCACCGCTGGGCCTTTAAACACCCAACACCTGCTGATTTTTTCCGTACGATGGAAGATGCTTCGGCAGTTGATCTTGACTGGTTTTGGAGAGGTTGGTTTTATGGAACCGATCCGGTTGACGTTTCTATCGACAGTGTAAAATACTATCGCCTTAATACCAAAAATCCGGCGGTTGAAGGCACTGCCGACCGTGCCCAGTTCGACCGTAATTTAGAGAACATCAGTACCACCCGTAATAAGGAAGCTGGCGCCCGTTTCGCGGTTGAAGCTGATACTGCCTTGCAGGATTTTTATAGTAAATGGGACAGGTTTGCTGCAACACCGGCAACCTCTCAAAGCTACCAGGCTATGTACAATGCCCTAAGCCCTGCCGAAAAGAAACTATACGATAGCAAGAACTACTTTTACGAGGTGAGTTTCACCAATAAAGGGGGACTGGTAACCCCACTGCTTATTGAGTGGACTTATGCGGATGGAACTAAGGAGTTAGAAAAAATTTCAGCCTACATTTGGCGTAAAAACGAAAATAAGGTGACCAAGGTATTTGCCAAAACCAAAGAGGTAAAGAGTATCAAGCTTGACCCATATCGCGAAACTGCTGATATTGACGAAAGTAACAACAGCTGGCCAAGGGAGTACGCTCCATCAAGGTTTGAATTGTTTAAACAGCAAACCCTGCCAAGGGGAGCAACTTCGGGCGCTAACCCGATGCAGGAAGCCAGGAAGGGCGGACAGTAAGATCTTATGAGAACAGCCTCCCGAATGAAGATCGGGAGGCTGTTTTGTTTATGTAAGAAGCCACGGGATATTTTAGTATCTATTAATTTTGAGATGATTTTTTTCGCTGGCTAAAATTATCTTTGAGCCTTATGAAAAAACTATTCCTTATCCTATTTATTGGCCTCAGTCTATCAGCTACGGCACAAACCCCGCTTGATGTTGGGGACTACTATTCAACAGTGCGCATGGGCGAACTTCGTGATTATTTAATGACTTTTATGCCTAAAGACTATAAGTTTTACGGTGACGATCGCCAAAACATAACAGAGAATGGTGTTAAGAGGCTGAAAACATACTATTTTAGGTTAACGAATGGGAAATCCTGGGACGATATTGTTGATGTCACTACCGAACGGGCTTCGCAGGATGATTATACTTTTACAAAAATTACAATTAAAGGTCCAATAGTTTTAATCGATTCAATATTTTATTCAACATTCAATCGAAGCAAAAACTTAAAGATCAAAAGGGATTTTGGGACCGATTTCTCTGAGACTAAGCAAGCTGCTTTCATATTGGGAACATCAAATGAATATTACGATGAATACGTTGCCCTTTTGAAAGCAGAGTATAAAAGTAAAAGCATAGAAATAGAAGCTGTTGCGGCAATAAAGCCAAAAGTGAAAGCCGTTTGGACAAAAGCCGATGAAGAACTATATGGTAGCCAGGCTGAAAAGGTGCATCAGGATATGATAGAAAGACAATCCGGGCATTTTTTGGTGAGGATTATTGGTTTTAAAGAATATTATACTAATGAGATCTCATCCTACGTCCAGATGAAAGGGTTTAAATCGGAAGATACCCCGGAAAAAAAAGGATCTTTTAATTACATATTTTCTAAAGGATACATCGGTTCGCAAAAAGCGCCCAAGTTGAGGATGACTTTTGCAGTTAATCAAAACCACCGTGTTACATCCGGAACAATTACCGGTAGTTTTTTTGATTTGGCAAACCTGTTTTTATATTACTGGCCTCAAAGTGCCGAATGGTGGAGCCAGGTGCAGTTAAAGCGTGGTGTTGTAGCTCAAAAACACAACTTTGGCGAGTTGGTAACATTTAACTGGAATGGCGCTACCCCTTTTATTAAGATCACTAAAGATCCTAATATAAGCGTGCCTGTACCGCCGTTAAAACAAGATAACTAATAACTGCGCAGTATTGTAGGTATTGCCGTGGACGCCTGGGACGATTTGCACGAAGTTGCGTCCACGCAATATTTTGTATCAGCTTATAAATTTCTGAATTAACCCGTACTATTTTACGAGGATGTCGCGTTATAATTTCGTAATGAAAGCAATCTTCTTTTTCATGCTCATATTTATGCTGCTCGTTTCCACAATACCTGGAAAAGCCGAGCAAGCTACGGGTATGAAAGGTTGCTGCCATAAAATGGCTAATATGCCGCAAAAGCATCAACGTATCCCAAAAGGATGCGATGGCGGTGTGTGCGTAACCGTATTATCATGTAATAATTGCTGCTTTTTAAAAACTGAACCAGTTAAGGTGGAGGCGCATGCTATCACCGTTGATAGTAAAGCAACCCTGCCGTATTTAATAGGCAACTTGCCCGGTTATACCAATACCTGCTGGAACCCGCCGAAAGTTTAAATGAAAAAGAACATCTGCCTATCTCCTATAGCGTATCTTTTTATTTAAACATTCAATTTGAAAATCATGAAAAAGTTTCTTTTCATCACAATAGTGATGCTGTTTACTGTATTTAATATTTCGTTTGCCAATACCCCTTGCTGCAATAGCAAAATGAACCATTGCACTAAATGTGCAAAATCATGCACCAAACCAACGTGTTTGGATAATTGCAGCAAAACATGCAAGGCCAGTAGCGATTGCAATAAAACATGCAGTAAATAATAACAAAAAGCCCCCGGTGATAACCGGGGGCTTTTGCTTTATAGTTGGTAACCATTACCATAACTACTCAATATTAATGAACCCTATCAGTTTTATATATGCCCAACGGGCCGTCTATAACATCGGCAATCTGCTGACTAAACAATTGAAAATGCTCCTGTTTAACATGCTGATCAAGCCCTTCCTGGCTTGCCCAGGTTTCGTGAAAAACAAACTGGGTTTCATCGGTGGTTGATTGATACAGCTCATACTGCAGGCATGCTTCTTCCTGGCGTGATGCTGCTACTAGCTTGTCCAAAAAATCTTTCATTTGGGCGGTTGTGCCGGCCTTACACTTCACTAAGGCTGTTAAGTAAATTTTCATGGTTTGGGTTGTTTTGGGTAAATAGTTTGTTTAAATGCTCCTGGTAGCGTTGCAGGTTCTCCTCAATATTAGCGTTTTTCATCACATCATAAAAGTGGATACTTTCTAATTGCTGCATGCCGGTAAAGGCGTTCATGCGGTGAAAACCAAACAGCGGGCCTTCGTCAACACTGTGCTCATTAAAAAACTCGCCGGGTAGGGTAAAAGCTGTGATTGGGGCATTCCATGAGGTAGTAAGCAGGTATTGTTTGCCATGCATCAGACCGCCTGTGCCATAATTAACGCCAGGATTTTCGGCAGTACGGCCGTCGCTGCGGTAAATGCCATTTTGATAACCTGCGGTAAAAACTTCATCTATATATTTTTTAAAAGCATGAGGCACCTGGAACCACCAAACGGGAGTATGGTAAATAATTACATCGGCCCACTTATAGTTTTCGGCCTCCTGCATAGGATCATAAGCGTTATTAACATCAGTTGAACGTACCTCAAAATCGGGGTGACCGGTAAAATATTGTACGGTAGTATCTAATAATGTTTTGTTAAATTTTCCGCCGGAGTGACCGAAGATCTGTCCGCCGTTTATTACAAATATGTTCTTCATTTATTTTCTTGTTTTAATTTTCATCAAAATTACGGCGCATTTATCTACTATTAAAATAGTATAATTTATACATTTGTATCATAATTATAATAGATAGGCCATGGTAAATTTTGAATGGTTCCGTACATTTAAAGCTATATATGAAACAGGCTCCTTAACCGGGGCGGCAGAAGCGCTGTTTATTTCCCAACCCGGAGTGAGCCTGCATTTAAGCTCGCTGGAAAGTTATGTAGGCTATAAACTGTTTGATCGCACCTCGCGGAAGATGGTGTCGACGGAGCGGGGAAAGATCCTGTATAACTACATCCAGGAATCTATCAGTAAACTGGAAGAAGCCGAGCGGCACTTTCATAAAAGTACCGAAAAGGACGTGCCTACCATAAGCATAGGCATGTGTTTTGAAACTTTTCAGTTTACGCTGGAGTCCTATTTACCTACGCTGCCTTTTAATGTGATCATTAAATTTGGCGAATACCCCGAAATGCTGGCCGATCTTGATAACGGTATCCTCGATCTGATCGTAACGCCCCATAAAGGCGATTATAAAGGCCTTGAATATAAGCCCTTTTTTAAGGAACGGATAGTAGTGCTGGCAGGTTCCCAAACGCCAATAGCAGAGTTTAATGAACTGCTGAAAACTAAAGACCTTAACCAGATCCAGGCCTGGCTCAAAGCTCAAACATGGTATGGTTCATCGGGCGATATGGAGCACTTGCGGCGTTTCTGGCATATTAACTTCGGTAAGCGCCCAGATTTTAAGCCCAATTTTATTGTACCCAATATGGGCTCCATTATCCGCTGCCTGAGCGATGGTAAGGGAATAGCGGTGATCCCCGATTTTCTTTCAAAAAAAGAGCGTGACAATGGTAATATCAAATTGCTTTGGGAAGGCTACAACCTGATAGAAAATACACTGTACTTCGGTACGCGTAAAAAGTCGATTTACGCGGAGCAGGTGGCGATGATCCAGGGGATTTTTGAACGGGAAATGGTGTGATGAACAGGTAGCTCAAATCTTCTATACCGTGGCAATTGCAAACCATGCGCTTTATTGAAACTCAAACATTTCTTCGTCAAGGTCACCGGTGTACCATCGGCCATTAATAAAATAATAAGTTTCCTTACCTAAAATGATCATCGGAAAAATGCCGGTAACCTTCTGTTTGATTTTATTTTTCGCAGTGATAAAATGATCATATAAACCATGCTTAATGCTATAGAAAACATTTAGCTTTTTATCAAAAGCTAAAACGGTGCTGTCATCATAAACATAATTTGTTTCTGGATCGTGTTTTGAACTAACGTAATCATGAACGTGCACATTCAATTTATAGTTGTTTGCATTATTTCCGCTGATGTTTAACTTGATATGGTATTCTTCTTGTTCAYCCCCCGTTTCTCCGTTGGAGTACCAGCAGGCGTACACCGCTTCATATAGATGGGCACCGCTTAAACATATTATTAATAAATTTCCTAACCCAACGTTTGATCCGCCCCTTACCGCATATTTTATTTCGATAAAGCTTTTATTCAATAAACGGGTTTCGGGTGGTACGCCCCAAAAATCTTGTATGCTGATAGTTTCCTTTAAAGAAGTGATTTTAAGTACATGGCTTTCATAATCGGGAATGATCTTTACTGTTTGATTTTTACCGTCGACAGATACAAGGTGATATGTTTTCGTATCTCTTTTGGTTGCTTTTGCCTCAGCAGTTTTTAGCCAAGCTTGTGCGGATAGATGATCGAAAGAAAGCATAAAAATCAAGGCAATCATTAAGGCGGCGCATCTCTTCATACAGGCAAGGTTTACACGCCAATTTATGCTTTTATTTTGCTGCTTTTATTACTAATTCCAAATCAAAATAATGGTGGCGCTATTGTGTCAGTGCCTTTTATCACCAGAGGGAAATTTCAAAAAACGTAGAAAATCATCCAAAAACAAACAAAAAGATCCGGGCATTTTTTAGCCGGATCTGAAACGCTGATTTTCTATTCCTAAAACTTCTATTGATTGATAATCAGTTAGTTAATGGTGTTTTGGTCGGAAAGATAAACTGTTGATTGCCAGAATGTTTCATGATTTACCCGTTTCAGTGTTTCACATTCAAAAAATGGAACACTTCTTATTTATGGAAAAAGAGACACCTGCATTTTTTCAATTTTTTTCGGGAATCAAAAAATTGGGACACATTGTTTGTTACAATGGATGCAGGCGTTTTGAACCGCAGTGCGCCTATACAGTGGGCGTTGCTTCAAATATGCCCGCATAATATTTACGATAAGCAAACAGCAGAAACAACTGTAAAATTATAACTGCCGATCCGATAGGTATACCGGCCGGTGCCAAAATGGCATGGAACAGGAATATATTAAGCGAAATAGGCAGTAGCACCAACACAAACAACGCGGTATAACGATTAATAATCAAAAAGAAGCCGCTGGCTATTTCAATTACTTTCATGTATTGAAAAAAATAGCCCGAACCGAACAATCCGCCGCTAAAAGCCTGTGCTTTATCGGTCATGGGCGGTTGTGCCATGTGCAGGAACTGGAAAAAGAAGTTCAAACCAAACACCAGGAAAACGAGCCCCAGCAAAGTGCGGGCAATTAGTACTGCAATTTTCATAATTAATAGGTTTAATATAAGGTTAAACACTAAGTTTAGTAATTTAATTGACATATTCAAATTCCCTCATAGCTAACTATTTAAACAGGCATCGCTTTTGATTAAGGGGGTATATGAACATTCAAAAAATAACTTTCGGCAACGGTTGCTTTTGGTGCACCGAGGCCGTGTTTCAGGCTCTTAATGGTGTAACATCAGTAACATCAGGTTATATGGGCGGCAAGGTTTTAAATCCAACCTATGAGGAGGTTTGTACCGGCACTACCGGCCATGCCGAAGTGATCCACCTGGAGTATGATGCTGATGTGATCTCGTTTGATGAATTGCTATTGGTTTTCTTTAAAACTCATAATCCAACAACGCTTAACCGTCAGGGTGCTGATGTAGGCACACAATACAGGTCGGCAATATTTTATTATACCGATGAGCAAAAACAGGCTTCGGAAGCCATGATAAAAACGCTTACTAATGAGCATGTTTTTGATGACCCTATTGTAACTGAAATAACGCCGGCAAGTGAATTTTACAGTGCCGAAGATTATCATCAGAATTATTTTAACGATAATCCTAACAAGTCGTACTGTGCGTTTGTTATCCAGCCAAAACTCAATAAATTTGCCAGGGAGTTTAAGGATAAAATAAAACCGGAGTTGTTGTAAAGTATACTGTGGTCATCCCGAATTTATTTCGGGATCCTACTTGCTAAGCCGCACGCTAAGTAAATTGTCCACTTGTCCTATGGGGTGCTGAAACAAGTTCAGTATGACGTTATGATTTATCTCCATCAACCACTATGAAAAAAAGTTATAGCTATCTACTATCAGGTCTGTTATTATTCAGCGCCTGTACATCCGTTAAAAAAACTGCTACTTCAAGTACCAGTATTACCAATGATGGTAAAATTTGGGCTTCCTTATGGCAGCAGCGGGCGGCAGAATACAAAGCGCTGTGCTTTCAGGCCTATAATATAGCTAAGCTGAGGGTTGATGAAGGAGTTAAAACTCCTGGTGATAAGCCGCTGGCTATTGTTACCGATATCGACGAAACCCTGTTGGATAACAGTCCATATGATGCACACCGTGCCTTACAAAAGTTAGATTACAGCGATGCCACCTGGAAACAGTGGACGGACAAAGCTATTGCTGATACCGTGCCGGGCGCTCCTGCATTTTTTAAATATGCGGCATCAAAAGGGATCACTATATTTTACATTACCAACCGTAATGAAAACGAGCGGGCAAGCACCCTGAAAAATTTGCAATTATATGGATTGCCTAATGCCGACGATGAGCACCTGCAGCTAAAAACAACAACCTCAAGTAAGGAGGCGCGCAGGCTTAATGTGTTAAAAACGCATAATATCCTCTTGCTTTGTGGCGATAATCTGCCCGATTTTGACCTGCTGTATGATAACCATCCGGCCGAAGAAAACAGGATTGCAACTACACAAAAGCTGCAAAAGGAATTTGGCAGCAGGTACATTGTTATCCCTAATCCTTCATATGGCGATTTTGAAGGAGCCCTGTTCCAGTTTAATTACAAACTGACCCCTGCTCAAAAAGATTCGGTGATCAGGGCTAAGATCAAGGCTGATCAGTAGGGTTCAGGGTTATTTAACGGGTGATGGGCAAGATCCCCGAGATACGCGTTATAACTTAGTTAACTGTATTTGCGTATATTTACACGCTGGCAGTCCCGAAGGTTTAGTTTAATAAAATAATTAAATGTTTGGGTGATGTCATAATCTTGTAGCAAAATGTGCATAAAACGCAAATAAATTGCAAATTTGCATACTGCATTATTCAGTTAACCCCTGTTTAACTATGAGTGATAGAACTATTCTGGTTTGGTTTAGAAATGACTTGCGTATTCACGATAACGAAATTTTGTTAGAAGCTGTTCGCAAGGCTGATAAAGTACTGCCGGTTTATTGTTTTGATCCTTACTATTTTCAGCACACCACAGGTGGCGCGCCAAAAACAGGGAGTTTCAGGGCCAGGTTCCTGCTGGAGGCTGTTGCTGATCTCCGCAAAAATTTACAGGGCTTTGGTGCCGAACTGATAATCCGTATTGGTAATCCTGCCGAAGTGATCCCGCAGCTTGCCGAAGAATATCATGTAAATGAGGTTTACCATCACCGTGAGGTAGCTTATGAGGAAACCAATATCTCCGAAGAAGTTGAAACGGCCTTGTGGAAAATGAGGCTTAACCTCAAGCATTTCATCGGTCATACTATGTACCACAAGGAAGATCTTCCTTTCCCGATCAAGGATATCCCTGATAGTTTTGCGGTTTTTAAAAAGAAAGTAGAACGTGATAGTAATGTTAGGTCGTGCGTACCGACCCCCGATCATATTACTGTTCCCGAAATTATTGATGCCGGCGAACTGCCAACCTTGCAACAGTTAGGTTTGAATGAACCTGTTGATGATATGCGCGCTACCGAGTATTTTCAAGGGGGCGAAACAGCTGCAATAGTGCAGATGCACAAATACTTCTCCAATCTTGATCAGGCCGTAAAACAAAAAAATGGCCGTAATGGATCTGAGTTTTCTTCAAAGCTTTCTCCATGGCTGTCAATAGGTTGTATTTCGCCAAGGCAAGTGTATTGGGAAATTCAAAAATACGGCGGCAATGGCAATCTTTTGAAACTTGAATTGCTTTGGCGCGACTATTTCAGGTTTATGTTTAAAAAGCACGGGCAAAAATTCATCAAAGCAAAAGATGAAGCCCAGGACCTTGCACCCGATGCCGGTTTGCTGTTGCAAAAGTGGAAAAACGGCGAAACAGGCGTGCCGCTGATAGATGCTGCCATGCATGAGCTTAACGCTACCGGTTTTATCAGCAATCCAAACAGGCAAATAGTAGCTGGCTATTTAGTAAATACCCTTAAGGCCGACTGGACCCAGGGCGCAGCTTATTTTGAAGAAAAGCTTATTGATTATTCGCCGGCCAGCAACTGGGGCAACTGGGCCTTTATTGCCGGTGTTAATGACGCTAAAGAAAGTAAATACACTATAGCTACGAGACTCCCCAAAGAGCTTGAAGCCAAAACCGATTTTGTGAATACCTGGCAGCCATCATCCATTGATGAAGCCGGGGATTTGGTTAGCGCTTAAGTATTATCCGCATTAAAATATTTGTATCTGTTGCAAAACAACTATCGATAATTTGAGTTTTCACCCCAAAGGATAAAATAAGCCCAATAATGGGTAAATTTCTTTACAATTAATTATGAAGTATATAGGGGTATATGCTTACTTTTGTACCGTTTTAAAGATCAGTTTCACATGGATCGTCTCAATTATATAAATAGCGGAAACGCTGCCTACATATCTTCCCTATACGAACAGTACAAGCAGGAGCCGGAATCGGTAGATTACGGATGGCAAAAATTCTTTGAAGGATTTGATTTTGGCAAGGACACAGACGCCTCTGCCGCAATTGCGCCCGCTGCTGTTGGCGAAGCTACTCCTGAGCATTTCTTAAAGGAGATCAACGTATTAAACATGATAGATGGTTACCGCTCGCGCGGGCATTTGTTTGCAAAAACAAACCCGGTTCGTGAACGTCGCCATTATTTCCCTGGTAAGGAGCTTGAAACCTTTGGTTTGAGCGATGCCGACCTTGATACCGTATTTAACGCAGGTGTTGAAGTAGGTTTAGGAGCTGCCAAACTGCGCGATATCCGCCAGTTACTTGAAGATACCTATTGCCGTTCAATTGGTACGGAGTATAAATACATCCGTAACCCAATAAAAATAAAATGGTTTGAAGAGCGGATGGAAAGCCGCCGCAATACACCTTCTTTCACTGTTGATGAAAAGAAGGAAATGCTTAACAAGCTGAACGAAGCTGTAACCTTCGAAAACTTTTTAGGTACCAAATTCCTTGGTCAAAAACGTTTCTCGCTTGAAGGTGCTGAAGCGCTGATTCCTTCAATGGATTCGGTAATTAAAAATGGTGCCGATTTGGGTATCGAAGAGTTCATCATTGGTATGGCTCACCGCGGTCGTTTGAACGTGTTGACCAACATCATGGAGAAAACCTATAAAGAGGTATTCTCTGAGTTTGAAGGTAAAAACTATGATTCTGAATCACCCTTTGGCGGCGACGTAAAATACCACTTAGGTTTTTCAACCGATGTGCTCACCAAAAATGGCAAAAAAGTTCACCTGAGCCTTTGCCCTAACCCATCGCACCTGGAGGCTGTTGACCCGGTTGTAGAAGGTATCACCCGCTCAAAAATCGACTTTAAATATGGCGGCGACCATTCAAAGATCGCCCCGATCCTGATCCATGGCGATGCTTCAATTGCCGGACAGGGTATCGTATATGAAGTTTTACAAATGGAGAAACTGGATGGTTACCGCACCGGCGGCACTATTCACCTGGTTATCAACAACCAGATAGGTTTTACCACCAACTATAAAGACGCGCGTTCAAGTACCTATTGTACAGACGTTGCCAAAACTGTGCTTTCGCCGGTTTTCCACGTAAATGGGGATGATGTTGAAGCCTTGGCTTACGTAGTAAACCTGGCTATGGAATACAGGCAGGTATTTAACGAGGATGTATTTATTGATATCCTTTGCTACCGTCGTTATGGGCACAATGAGGCTGATGAACCAAAATTCACCCAGCCGCTGTTGTACAAAGCTATCGACGCCCATCCTAACCCGCTTAAAATTTACAATCAGAAACTGATAGACGAAGGCAGTATTAATGCTGAGTTCTTAAAATCTATCGAAAAAACTTTCAAAGACGAGTTACAGCAAAAACTGGACGAAGTAAAATCTGAAGAAAGGTTTACTGATACCATTGCCATGTTTGAGGGGGCCTGGAGCGGATTGCACCTGGCAAGCCATAAAGAACTGGTAAAAGCTATTGATACATCTGTAGCCGAAGAAGAGTTACTGGAAATTGGCAATAAGTTAACTGTTTTGCCGCCAAACAAAGAGTTCTTCAAAAAAATTGAAAAGCTGTTTGAAGACCGCAGCGCAATGGTTAACAAAACCAAAGTATTTGACTGGGCTATGGGCGAGTTACTTGCTTATGGTACTTTGTTAAAAGAAGGTTATCCGATCAGGCTAAGTGGCGAAGACGTAAAACGTGGCACTTTCTCGCACCGTCATGCGGTATTAACGCTGGTTGATTCTGAAGATGAATTTACACCGCTTGCTACTATCAACACTGAAGCCAAGCTGAGTATTTATAACTCTTTATTATCTGAGTATGGTGTTTTAGGTTTTGAATACGGTTATGCCCTTGCAAACCCTAATAATTTAACTATTTGGGAAGCCCAGTTTGGCGACTTTTTTAACGGTGCACAGATCATTGTTGACCAGTACATTGCCAGCGCCGAAACAAAATGGCAGCGCGGTAACGGTTTGGTAATGCTGCTGCCTCACGGTTATGAAGGTCAGGGCCCTGAGCACTCATCTGCACGTGTTGAACGCTTCCTGGAGCTTTGTGCCGATGATAATATTCAAATAGCCAACTGCACCACACCTGCCAACTTCTTCCATATTTTAAGGCGCCAAATGCACCGCGATTTCCGTAAGCCTTTGATCATCTTTACACCAAAAAGCTTGCTGCGCAGTCCTAAATGTGTTTCGCCGCTGGAAGATTTTACCAATGGCAAATTCCACGAATTGATTGATGACAGCTACGTTGATCCTAAAAAGGTTAAACGCGTATTGCTATGTACCGGTAAGGTTTATTATGACCTGCTGGATAAACAACAGGCCGATAACCGCAAGGATGTGGCTATTGTACGTGTGGAGCAGCTTTACCCAACTCCGGTTACTCAAATCCTGAAGATCAAAGCCAAATACGAAAAGGCTGAGTTTATCTGGGTACAGGAAGAGCCTGAAAACATGGGGGCATGGCCTTACATTTGCCGTAAGTTCCATAACGATAAGGTGATCAACCTGAGCGTTATTTCAAGGATAGAAGGCAGCAGTACCGCAACCGGTTTTGCCAAACAGCATGCCGCCCAGCAGTTATATATCGTTTCAAAAGCTTTTGAGGCCCCTGCCGGAAAAGTAGTTAAAGAAGCTGTTAAAAAAACGACAAAGAAAATGGCTGATGCCGGGGCTGATTGATTTTTTAATTAATTATCCCGATAACTGTCCATTAAAAAATATAAAATCTACAATACTACAATATGAGCTTAGCGATTAAGGTGCCTACCGTAGGCGAATCAATTACAGAAGTAACCCTTTCGAGCTGGAAAAAGAAAGACGGCGACCGCGTTGAAATGGACGAGGTTATTGCCGAACTGGAATCAGACAAGGCTACTTTTGAGCTTACTGCCGAAAAAGCCGGTACTTTAAAGATCGTTGCCAACGAAGGCGATGTATTACCAATTGGCGCTGTTGTTGCCAATATTGAAGATGGCGGCGCTGAAGCTGCTGCTCCGGCTGCACAGCCTGAGGTTGTAGCTAACGCACCTGCTCCTGCACCTGTTGCCGCTGCTCCCGCACCTGCATCATCAGGAGCATCTGTTGAAATTAAAGTGCCGCCTGTAGGTGAATCTATCACAGAGGTTACTTTATCTCGCTGGATCAAGAAAGATGGCGAGGCCGTTGCTATGGACGAAGCTATTGCCGAACTGGAATCAGATAAAGCTACATTTGAACTTACTGCCGAAAAAGCCGGTGTTTTAAAAACCTTGGCTAAAGAAGGCGATGTATTAGCGATAGGTGCTGTTGTTTGTACTATTGAAGGTGCAGGCGCTCCGCAAGCTGCCGCTACTATTCCGGTTACCCCGGCTGTGGTTAGCGCTGCTGACGAGTCACCTCGTGGTGGTGCAGCTGCCGAAAGTGCTAAAACTTATGCATCAGGCACTCCATCACCGGCTGCAGCTAAAATTTTAGCTGAAAAAGGTGTTGATCCAAAATCAGTATCAGGATCGGGTGTTGATGGCCGTATCACTAAAGGTGATGCACTTGGCGCGCAAGTTCCGGCAGCTAAACCTGCTGCTCCTGCGGCTCAGCCAGCTGCTGCCCCGGTTGTAGCTTCAACTGGTGGTGCGAGAGACGAGAAACGTGAGAAAATGACCTCATTGCGTAAAACTGTTGCCAAACGTTTGGTAGCAGTTAAAAATGAAACGGCAATGCTTACCACCTTTAACGAGGTTGATATGCAGCCGATCATGGAGTTACGCGGTAAATACAAAGATAAATTCAAAGAAAAACATGGTGTGGGCTTAGGCTTCATGTCATTCTTTACCAAAGCAGTTACTGAAGCTTTGAAAGACTGGCCGGCTGTTGGTGCACGTATTGAAGGCGAAGAGGTTGTGTACAGCAATTTTGCTGATATCTCTATCGCTGTATCTGCCCCTAAAGGTTTGGTTGTTCCGGTTATCCGTAATGCTGACAGCATGAGCCTTGCCGAAATTGAAAAGGCTATTGTTGTGCTTGCAGGCAAAGCCCGCGAAAACAAACTGACCATCCCTGAAATGACCGGCGGTACATTTACCATCACCAATGGCGGTGTGTTCGGTTCAATGTTATCAACGCCTATCATCAATGCGCCTCAATCGGCCATTTTAGGTATGCACAATATCATTGAGCGCCCTGTTGCTGTAAACGGCCAGGTAGTTATCCGCCCAATGATGTACCTTGCCCTGTCATATGATCACCGCATCATTGACGGCCGTGAATCGGTAAGCTTCCTGGTAAGGGTAAAACAATTGCTTGAAGATCCTGCAAGGTTGTTGTTAGGTGTATAACCCTGCAAAAACTTTATAAAAGAGATCCCGGTTGGTTTTCCTTCCGGGATTTTTTTGTGATTAATATCGGGGCATTGGATCAAACCAAAAATAGGGAAGAATAACAAAGCAGTTCAAAGAATTCTGTATAAAGGCCTAATCTCTGATCTCCAACCTCTAATCTCTAAAGCGAACCCTTCACCACCCTTTTAAGCACCAATAAATTTTGCCCATTGAGGCTGTAGCCGCTGATGTTGTTTTGGTAAAGGTTCACCAGTTTGTCATAGTATAATACCACGATGGGCGATTGCTCCATCATGAGGTTATCCATTTGGCGGTAGATGGCAAAACGTTTTTCGTCGTCTTTTACCTGGTAGGTTTGCTCAAAAAGTTCGTCGAATTTTTTATTGTTAAAGCCGGTATAATTAGGGCCAAAAGGGATCTTGTTTTTAGAGTAAAATACCGAAAGGTAGTTTTCGGCATCGGGATAATCAGCTATCCATGAACCATAAAAAAAGTTGATGCCATTCTTGGAGATCAGCTCGCGCAGGCTGGCTCCCTGCGTTATCTCCACATTGGTTTTTATGCCGATGCGTTCAAACTGGCCTTGCACATATTCTATCAAACTGCGATATCCAACGGTTGTAGCCAGCGTAATTTCGGGCATGTTTTTGCCATTGGGATAACCGGCATCGCGAAGCAGGCAACGGGCTTTTTCAGGATCATAGTTATAGCCTTTTACCCCTATGCCGTTAAAGCCGGGCATACCCTCGGGCACAAAACCCTCATAACCCGGAGTCCCCATGCTGTTACGCAGGTATTTGATCATCTTTTCGCGGTCAATGGCATAATTGATGGCCTGCCTGATCTTCAGTAGTTTTAAAGGGGATTTTTTTACGATAGGCAGAGTTGTATCAACTAACATGCCCAGGTAAATAGTGTTCAGGTAAGGGGCGGTGTTCAGGATAAATTTACCCTTGTATTTTTGTGTTATCTTGCCTGCTTTGGTGAGGATGTCATCGCGGTAGCTGCCGTCGATATCATTTAAAAAGTCGATATTCTTTTTTACAAACTCAAGGAAGGATGTTTGCTTATCGGCAATAAAGGTGGAGCGGATGGCATCCAGGTAGGGGAGTTGGTTACCTTTTTCGTCCTTTTCCCAGTAATGCTCATTTTTTAAAAATACAAGCACCTCACCCTCTTTCCAATATTTGAACCGGAAAGGGCCGGTACCTACCGGGTGGCTTCTGAAATCCTTGCCGTAAAACTCAACCACTTCTTTGGGTACTACAGAGCAATATTGTGCCGTAAGCAGACTTAAAAATGGTGCAAAGGGCTGTTTTAGCCTGATTTGAAAGGTACTGTCATTAAGGGCTATGAACGCGCTTTTGTCTTTTACTTTGTCGCTAAAGATCCATGAGCCGGACGAGGCTACTTTTGGATCGATCAACCGGCCAAAACTATAAACAAAATCAGATGCAATTGCCCTGCGACCTACGCCATTTGCAAAATGAGGATCGTCATGAAAATAAACATCATTGCGCAGGTGGAAGGTATAAAGCAAACCATCTGCCGATGTTTCCCAGCTTTTGGCGATACATGGGATGGTTTTTAAGCTATCATTGATCTGCACCAGGCCATTGTAAAGCTGATTATCCATCCAAATGGTATAGTGGTTACGGCAAAAAGCAGGATCAAGCGAAGTAAGGCCTTCTTCCAGGTTAATATTAAAAACTGTTTTATGCTGATTGGAAGAGTTATCGGTATGGCAGGAGCAAAGCTGAATGGAGAATAATACAAAAAGGTAAGTGATCAGCTTATTCATTTATGCTAATATATCAAATATCGAGATAGCAGAATAATTGAATAGCTGATTATTACGCGGGGATGAAATATCATAAATGGCAAGCATCAATTTATATGGGTTAAATATTATATTTGATTTGAATAAGCAAAACCTAAATGATCACAAAGGAAGACTTACAGCAGAAGTATGCAAAACTATCCACAGACAAGCTATTGGAAATTATAAATAATAAAACCAATTACACTGAACTTGCTGTTGCAGTGGCTGTTGAGGAGCTTTCGGATAGACAGGTATCTGAACAGGATATTTACAGCTACAATACCAAGCAGGAGGAAAAGCTAAATACTTTTATTGAACGAAATGTAACTGAAGGGCTCAATTTTTTAATGAAGATTGTGTTTTTCTTCTTATTTATACCGATACTGACATTTGCGTTTAAAATGAACTACAGGCAGTATGGGTTTGCACTAAAACTACGACAATCCAATTATTATTCATTAACCGGTTTTGTATCACTGATGATTGTTGTCATTGCTTTGGTAGCTTTTAATTGGGATGTTTCTGACTTTACAACCCTTACTATTTGGATGATCCTTTTTATTCCCGCGTATTTGCTTGATGATTTCTTTAACAGGCAAAAACTGATTAAAAGGATGGGGCGGCTGTTGGATGCAAACGGATATAGTCAGGATGAAGAAACAGCAAATGAACAGAAAGGTTAAAACTAAAAAAGAAAAGTGAAGCCTTGTCCTTTTGAAGGCTTTTTCATCTCCTCAAACTTTTCAATTTCCTGGTTTAGTAAATAGGCATATTCACCGGCCATGAACTCGCGGAATATTTCAATGTTTTCCTGTTGGCGGGTATCAATCAATGCCTGGATGTAAGCTGCCTTGTTTTCACTTCGCACAATTGCCAGGGGAAGACTATATCGTGCCTGGATATAATTCATTAATAATCGTGACGTCCGGCCATTGCCATCATAGTAGGGATGTATGCTGACAAGGTTAAAGTGAGCATCAAAGGAGAGATTCAATTGCTCAGAAACAGATAGCGGAGAGTCAATAGACTCATTCAGTTTTGTTACGAGATCAGTCGTTAAGCGTTCTACCTTATCAAAGTTTGGAAAATAGGAGATCCCGGCAGTAACATTGCCTTTTCGAAATGCGCCGGTACTGGAATCTATGGTGCCAAGCATGGTATTGTATACCTTGCCCGTGTTTTTCATCACTAAGGCATTGATGTTTCGTAGCAGAGCTACAGATAGTGCCTTTTTTTCTTTAGCGTTTGCGATTGTGAAAAGAAGAGCTGCATGATGATCTGTTACCATCAGGCTTTCTTCTAATGGTTTTCCATTGGGGGTGCGGCCTTCGTTGATCAATACCTGGGTTTCCACCTCAGTCAACGTCGATCCTTCTATCCGGGTGGAGTGATGGTCGATAGAGATCAGCTTAAACCGGTCGTGATCTATCACATCGGCTATACCAAGATCATTGTATTTTTCTATCAGTTTAAGTATTTCCATCGTTACTACAACGCGAAAATACTTATAAGTTTTTATATGTAGTTGTTCATAGGTTCGGCTGTTCAAGAGATTAGCTCTTGAACAGCCGAACTTAATTTCCTATGCATCAATACCAGTCAATCCCTTATAAAAGTGTTTGGCATAGCCTGCTATTAAAACATCCTGATCATTGCCATTAATGATTCGGCGCGCGTTGATCCAGTCGGCATGTTTGTCATCAAAATATTTGCCTAAGCCAACGCCTGTGAACATGCCTTTGGTCATGCCGTCAATCATGATCTTTGCTGCTATATCGGGTTGTAATGCCAGTTCCGGATGGTTGAGGAGATCGACATTTAGATGCTTGCCAATAGCTTCATAGCTTTCGTACCATGTTAATTGTACAAAACCACGGCCATAATATAACTGATCGGGCGTGGTATAAGGCACCCGGTGACCGGGGCCTGCCCCCATTTTAAATTTTTCGCCATAAGGATGGCCCTTGCCTTTGCCGTTTTCGTTTACCGGCTGCATGGTGCCCGCGCACTCATGATAAACGGTGCCCAGCATATAGGCTACTTTACGCTGATCGGTAATGCCGGCATCTGCTGTGGCTTTTAAAATGGTTTCGATGCCATCAACCTGGCTTTGTGAAATGTGACCTTTAAATATGGTGTCACGAATGGTGTCATAAAATTCTTTTGTACCTGGCATAACTGCAAAATTTAGGTTTTATTAATAAAAGTTAATTGCTGTAAGCGAACGTTTCAGATTAAAAAGGTGTAGAAGAGTTGGATAAAGATAGATATTCAAGTTTAGAATATCAAAGAGCTAAGATGCTCAAAATGAGAATAAAAAGCCCTTTATAGGCTAAAGGGCTTTTATTCTTTATGAAAGAAGGATTACCAGCTTGACCGGAATATTTTATGTGCACCAGATGCATTATAGGCGCTGATATAGATCCATGGGCCTAATTCTATACCGCCCAAGGTGTAACCGGCTGGTAATGCAAAGCTTTTAAAAGTAGTGCCATCATTTGTTGAAAGGTTGAAAGTTCTGCTGCCATAAGCCACACGCAAACCAGCTGTCTTTACAACATTACATGCTTCATTGCTCACCAGGGTCCAGAACTCGCCTTGATACATAGATCGGTATAGGCGTTGATGAGCTATGTCAGGGGTTGATACAGGACTAAAAGCACAATAAACGCTGTAATCAGTTATTTTAAAGAAGTCTTTGTATCCCTCATTGAAATGATAGATCCCGGTAAAAGAACTGTTTGAAGCATACCAGCTTGTCCCTTTATCAATTGATGTGTAAAATTTGGTAGCGTTGTGCGATGCGGTGTTTTTTGCAGTATCAATGGCGAATATATATTTGCTGTTAGGAAAACTAATAAAGTAATCCAATTGAGTAGGTTGAGAATTGGTGGTTGCGGTCCAGACTCCCCCGGCATCTAATGAAGTGTACGTAGTTGAACCGGAAACCAGCATAAGCCTTTCGCTGGTGCTTACAATACCGGTAAAACCTTTATCCGGATCGTTTTTATCCGGGTTAAGTTTTGTCCAGTTTATGCCATTGGTTGATTTGGCTACACCAAGGTTACTGGTTACATAAAATGCCGTTCCGTCCTGGCTTAGCAAATTTATAACCAGCTTTTTATTTTTGTTAAACGGCAGGTTGTTATAAACATTGGTGAATGTTTGGTTATCGCTGCTGTAATAGAGATAGCCAGAGTTTAAGCTGCCAGTAAATAATAAGCCGGTCTTTAAGGAAGCCATCATATTAATGTTCTGAATACTTGTAGAAGAAAAGATCTCCTGCCATTGAACATTAGGATATGGCTCATTAACTGTAAACGGCGCGTTATCAGTTGATGTTTTGCCGTTAACGGTTACTGTAACCCTGCCGGAAGTAACACCCTGGGGTACAATTACCTTTAGGTTGGTTCCTGTCGCGCTAAGCGTGTTTGCCTGTATCCCGTTAAACCTTACAATGTTGGCTGCTGATGTACTTGCAAAATAGTTACCTTGAATATTGATGGTGTCGCCGGCTCTTCCCTGATAAGGTGAAAGAAATTGTACCCGCGGAACGTTCAGGTAGGTAAATACCGGGCCTGTAACAGCTGCAGAAGAGCCAACGGATACCGTTACATTACCTGTTGAGCCATCCAACGCTGCTTTAACCTTAATTTTTGTTGGAGTCGCCGAAATTATAATAGCTCCTGCGTTGTTAAAGCGAACTCTATTGCCGTCAATTGAGCTGCTGAAATTGGTTCCATTAATGGTAACAGTATCGCCGGCCCTGCCGTTGGTTGGGCTTATCGAAGTTATGGTTGCCGGCGATGAAATGGTAAATGCGGGCCCAGTTATTACCTCATTGTCTTTTACTTTCAAGGTTACTACACCTGTTGTTGCTCCGGTAGGCACAGTCACCTTGATGGTAGTAGCCGTAGCTGATACAACTTTTGCATCGGTGCCATTAAATTTAACAACATTGTCTGTTAAAGTGGTGCCGTAATTGGTACCGGTAATGGAAACGGTATCGGCAACATATCCGCTTAGCGGAGTTATATTTTCAATAGTCGGTTTACTTACAACAGGTGTTGGGTCGATGATTTGCGATTTTGGTTTTGTATTGGTTGTAAAATCGTTTATTGTGTATGACCCGGAAGCTGTGAATGTCTTACCTGCAGCATCTTTAAAAGTAAGGTTGAATTTTATTGTAGCCGTGTTACCACTTAAAGAAACAGTAATGCTCCCCGAAACAGCATAATAAGTATTGCCTCCGTTGATATATTGCGCATAGCTTTGTACTACGGAGTTGGTAATGGCATTAACCTTTAAACGTGGGTTGCCAGGATTTGATGAGGTGCCCGTTTTTTTGTTGATAACAGCCGTGCCGGGTTTAAAATCGTTAACAAAAAAAGTGATCTTACTTCCTTTTGTGTTTAATGTAGCCGTGGTAAGCAGGGCCTTAATATCGTCGCCGGTTGTGTTATAGTAAATTGAAGAGAAATCACTCGCATCAATTGTATAATCAGTATCATCAATTTTTGCGGTAAAAGCTGCTGTTGGCTTGGTTGTTATATCATCTTCGGGCTTTTTGTATTTGGAGCAGGATACGCCTAATACAACAAGTAAAAGCAAAAGACATGAAGCCTTGAAAGAGGTTTGTAAAGATATATTCATATTGGTGATATTTCGATAATTGATAAGGGTTAGGTTGATAAGCTTTGGGAAGATTGCCGCAACTATTTAAATACAGATAGTTGGTGTTATAATACGTAAAAACGCAGGTACATGTTACATAAGCAAAGCGTACAAATGGCCTCATTTATACGCTTTGCTCTTATATATGTAAGTATATTTTACAGAAGCTTAATTAAAATATAATATTGATGCTAATCATCAAATCGCTCTTTTAGGAACTTGCCGGTATAGCTGTCCTTTTGTTTCAAAAGGTTTTCGGGTATGCCTTCAAACACAACTTTACCACCACGGTCGCCGCCTTCAGGACCGATGTCTATAACCCAGTCGGCACATTTGATCACATCCATATTATGTTCAATAACAATAATGGTATTGCCATGATCGAGCAGGGCGTCAAATGATTTTAGCAGTTTTTTTATATCGGCAAAGTGCAAACCAGTAGTAGGCTCATCAAAAATAAACAACGTTTTATTGGTGTTATTGCCTTTTACAAGGAATGACGCCAGCTTGATGCGCTGCGCCTCACCACCCGATAAGGTATTTGACGACTGGCCCAATTGTACATATCCCAGGCCAACATCAACCAGCGGTTTTATTTTGGCAATGATCTTAGGCTCTTTGGCAAAAAACTCCACAGCCTCATCAATGGTCATGTTCAGGATATCCGATACGTTTTTTTCTTTGTATTGGATATCAAGGATGTGTTGTTTAAAACGATGGCCTCCGCAGGTTTCGCAGGTAAGAAAGATATCCGCCATGAACTGCATCTCTATCTTAACTTCACCTTCGCCCTGGCAAACATCACAGCGACCGCCTTCAACATTAAATGAAAATGCAGATGGTTTTAACCCCGCAGCTTTTGCCGCCGGTTGGCCGGCATACAGGTTACGGATCTCATCCCATGCTTTAACATAGGTAACCGGGTTTGAGCGCGATGAACGGCCTATCGGGTTTTGATCAACCATCTCAACCTGTTCAATTTTGCCATAATCGCCATCAATGGCATCGTATGAACCTGTTTGCTCGCCCGAATAATTGCCTAATGCTTTTTGAACGGCAGGGGCAAGGATGCGTTTTACCAAACTGGTTTTACCCGAGCCGGATACGCCGGTAACAACAGTAAGTACTCCTAACGGGAACTTGGCGTTTACGTGTTTCAGGTTGTTTTCGCGCGCACCTTTGATTTCAATAAAATCGTGCCATTTGCGGCGGCTTGCAGGGATAGCAATTTCTTCCCGGCCGCTCAGGTATTTGCCGGTGAGGCTTTTATCGTCTTTTATAATTTCATTATAAGTGCCGGTGAAAACCAATTCGCCGCCATGGGTGCCGGCTTCAGGGCCGATATCTATGATATGATCGGCCGCTTTCATGATCTCTTCCTCGTGCTCAACAACCAATACGGTGTTGCCCACATCGCGAAGGGATTTTAATACAGTGATCAGTCGCTGGGTATCACGCGGGTGTAAACCGATACTTGGCTCATCCAGCACATAAACCGAACCCACCAGGCTGCTGCCTAATGAGGTGGCCAGGTTGATGCGCTGCGATTCACCGCCCGATAATGTATTTGACAAACGGTTAAGCGTTAGATAGCTCAAACCTACATCGTTTAAAAAGCCGAGACGGTTGGTTATTTCCATCAGCAGGCGTTTACCGATCTTTGCATCGGTTTCGCTTAGTTCCAGTGATTTGAAAAATTCAAATGCCTTATCCAGTGGCATCAGCACAACATCGGTAATTGATTTTTCGCTGATCTTTACATAAGAGGCATCTATCCGCAGGCGACTGCCTTTACACTCCGGGCAGGTAGTTTTGCCCCTGTATCGCGATAGCAAAACGCGGTACTGGATCTTATAGGTTTGCTCTTCCATCTCCTTGAAAAATTCATCAAGGCCACGGAAAAATTTATTACCTGTCCATAGCAGGCGCTGTTCTTTTTCTGTTAGCTGGTTGTATTGGCGATGAATAGGGAAATCGAATTTTAAAGCATGTTTTACCAGGGCATCATTCCATTCGCGCATTTTTTCACCACGCCACGGGGCAATGGCTCCCTCGTAGATAGATTTGCTTTTATCGGGAATAACCAGATCCTCATCAATGCCAATTACCTTGCCATAACCTTCGCATTTTTTGCAGGCGCCGTAAGGGTTATTGAAACTGAAAAAGTTTGGAGTAGGTTCTTCAAATTTAAGTCCGTCAAGCTCAAAGCGGTCGCAAAAAAAGCGCTCATGCTCTGTTTCGCCATCTGGTTCCTGGAAGCGGACAAAACAATCGCCTTTACCTTCAAAAAAAGCAGTTTGTATCGAATCGCCTAAACGGCTAACGGTTTCGTCCTCTTCGTTTTTGGTAACACGGTCAACAACAATGCGTACAGCGGTTTGCTGGTCGGTTTCCGGGGCTTCCGCAGCAGCTTTTTTCGCCTTGGTTTTTTTGATCTCCACTACCGGTTCAGCCGCCATTAAAGGAACGTTCTCTACTGTTTCATCCTCTAATAAAGATTCGATACGCGAAAGCTTGCCATTATATTCAACGCGAACAAAACCTTTTTGCATTAATACTGCAAGCTCTTCTTTAAGACTGCGGTTATTGTGCGGATGCAGGGGCGCAAGAATGGTTACCTGGGTTTCATTAGGAAGTGAAAGCACAAAATTTACCACATCGGTAACCGAATCCTTTTTTACGATATTGCCTGATATGGGCGATATGGTTTTACCGATGCGTGAAAAAAGCAGTTTCAGGTAATCATAGATCTCGGTTGATGTACCAACTGTTGAACGAGGGTTGGAAGTGATCACCTTTTGCTCGATAGCTATAGCAGGTGCAATACCTTTAATATAGTCAACATCAGGCTTATTCATACGGCCCAGGAATTGGCGCGCATATGACGAAAGGCTTTCCACATAACGACGCTGGCCTTCGGCATATAAAGTATCGAAAGCAAGCGATGACTTGCCCGAACCCGACATACCCGTAACTACCACCAGTTTGTTTTTGGGGATAGCCACATCAATGTTTTTAAGGTTGTGTACCCTTGCGCCTTTTATGATAATATGTTTTTGCGGATCTTTTTCTGCTTCTTTACTCATTCTGTTGAATTAGTTCAAAGTTGATGGTTTATAGAAGATAGCCATGAATTTGGTTGGTTGATGGCAAAATTTACACCATGAACCATGATCTATGAACCATGAACTTTTCGGAATGCAAAAATCCTAAAATATTTAGCAGAATCCAAATGAGTTTTAATTGTTTATTGGATTAAACTACGTGAATTATTGGAGTTTACAGTTTGCTGACTTTTTAAAGTTTAATGTTGTTTTAACAACTTCTTTTTAAAAAATTTATTTTGGTGAATGATTAAACCTTCGGTATTAAAAATTAGTCTAAAGAGAGCTAACCAAATAAATGATTGTTTAACGAACGGTTTTGCCGATTAAATAGTAAAGTTGAGCTTTTAAAAAAAATTTTATTTGTTTTTTTGTCAATAATTTATTTTATTTGAGGAAACAAATCTTTAACCCCTAAGGAGCACGCTATAGAATACACTTTACTTTAAAAGGTTTTAACTAAAAATTAAGTTTAAGTAGTACTTTCTATGGATTTTCAATTGAAGAGTGATCAGGATCTAATCCATCTATACGTAGCCGGCGACGAAGCCGGTTTAGTAGAATTGATAAGGCGTTACCAATCAAAAATATACACTTCTATTTACTTACTGGTAAAAGACGAATACCTTGCTGAAGATATTTTTCAGGATGCATTTATAAAGGTGATCAACACCCTTAAAGCCGGTAAATACAACGAAGAAGGTAAATTTTTGCCTTGGGTAACCCGAATTGCACATAACCTGGTGATTGACCATTTTCGCCGTGAAAAGCGCGCGCCAATGATCAGCAATGGCGATGATTTTGACATTTTTGAAGTGCTTGGTAATTACGATGAAAGTACCGAGGACAAAATGGTCAGGGATCAAACCCATAAAGACCTTAAAGCGCTGATCCAACTGCTTCCGTCAGAGCAGAAAGAGGTGCTTATTATGCGTCACTTTGGCGACATGAGCTTTAAAGAGATTGCCGACATTACCGATGTTAGTATCAATACCGCGCTTGGCCGCATGCGTTACGCGCTTAATAATCTCCGCAAAATGATGCAGAGCAAGGAACTTAGCCTGAAGAATTAGGTTTTTGCCGTTCGGCAATAAGAAATAAAAGGTTAGGATATTATTGTTTAGGTTAAATCAAACAATAATATCCTAACCTTATTTTTTGAACAAAATTTTGATATAATTTCATTAGTGATTGATATAAAGTTGTTTACTGTTATAATATGCTAATTCAGGGCCTGCAGCCATTAATTTCGTTAAATAAAAATTTCATTTAATTTTCATTTAACAAAATATTATCTTTAAGCCACCGTTATAAACCATATAAAAATTATAGTAAAATAAGCTTATGGATGAAACCTTTACAAAAACGTTAAATGCATTAGCTAACGAAGCTGAAATGAACAGGAATGCACAAGAAAATCTGGATGCCGACGAAGTGATTTTTTACAATTCAATTCGCGCCGACTTGGACCTGCTGGTCAGGAAACCCAAAGTACAAACCATACACCAGATCCTGGATTATTCAAAAAGCTTACGTTAGTCGCTATTGCGGATTCCCCCACTGGTTCATAGATCATAATTGTTGAGAAGGTTGCTGATGCGAATCGAAAACCTAAACCCAATGAATGATTTATGAACCTTTCTATTTTAAGATAGTTCAGTAGTTCACTGGTTCATTCGTTCATTGGTGAAAAGTTTGATAGTTTTGGAAAGTAGTTTATAAAATGTATTTGCCATATGCAAAGCACCAGTAAACTAATGAACAAATGAACCAGTGAACTAATGTTAAAAGCCGAACGCTACCGCCATTTTGTTGATTATTTTTCTAAAAACCAGCCAAACCCGGTTACTGAGCTACATTACAATAATCCGTTTCAGTTATTGGTGGCTGTTATTCTTTCAGCACAATGTACTGATAAGCGGATCAACCAGGTAACGCCTGCGTTGTTTGAGCGTTTCCCAACCCCGCAAGACCTGGCTGCTGCAACATCCGACGAGGTTTTTTCCTATATCCGATCAGTAAGTTATCCTAATAATAAAGCCAAACACCTGGTAGGCATGGGCAAAATGCTCATAGATGTTTTTAACGGCGAAATACCCGCCGGGATTGAAAACCTGCAAAAATTACCAGGCGTAGGCCGTAAAACAGCCAATGTAATTGCCTCGGTGATTTTTGAAGAACCAGCTATGGCTGTTGATACCCATGTTTTCAGGGTAGCTAACCGTATTGGCTTAACCAACAGTGCCCGCACCCCCCTGGCTGTTGAAAAGCAGCTGGTTCAAAATATCCCAAAGGAATATATAGCGGTTGCGCATCACTGGTTGATACTGCACGGGCGATATATTTGTTTGGCGCGCAGCCCCAAATGTGATGTTTGTCCGCTTACCTGGTTTTGCCGGTATTACGAGCGGAACAATACCGAAGCCGCGCTGCAACGGGCTGAAGCCGCTAAAGTTAAGAAGGCCAAAGAAGCTA
The DNA here is from genome assembly GCF_056402535.1 of Mucilaginibacter sp. P4_A11. Lineage (NCBI taxonomy): Bacteria > Pseudomonadati > Bacteroidota > Sphingobacteriia > Sphingobacteriales > Sphingobacteriaceae > Mucilaginibacter > Mucilaginibacter sp. P4_A11. Next base: position 31,515 of record NZ_JBFUHE010000017.1, on the reverse strand, counting down.
AAAAGAAAAAGGCACTCAATACGATAAGTAAGGAATTGAAGAAGCGGAGTGTGGAGAAAGAGATTTGATTGCTAAGCTAATGCTGGTTAACTTTCCTCATTAAATCTAAGAGCGTCATTGCGAGGTACGAAGCAATCCCCAAATAGCAGAGTAGCTATGCTGGTTTCCCTGTATAGTTGGGGATTGCTTCGTACTTCGCAACGACGGGTGAATAAAAATTACTAAAAAAATTAGTAATTGTAAAAAATGTAATTATATTTGTTGAAGAAAATAATACGATGGCTAACATAGATAAAAATAGCGCTGATAAATTGAAGGCATTACAGCTTACATTAGATAAGCTGGAAAAATCATACGGTAAAGGTACCATCATGAAATTGGGCGACTCCGTTATTGAGCAAACTGAAGTTATATCAACAGGCTCATTAGGGCTTGATATTGCTTTGGGAGTTAACGGTTTGCCTAAAGGAAGGATCATTGAGATATACGGGCCTGAATCATCAGGTAAAACAACTTTGGCTATCCATGCCATTGCCGAATCGCAAAAGAAAGGTGGCATTGCAGCCTTTATTGATGCGGAGCATGCTTTCGACCGTTTTTATGCCAAGAAATTAGGTGTAGATGTTGAAAATCTGCTGATCTCTCAACCGGATAACGGCGAGCAGGCTCTCGAGATTGCCGATAACCTGATCCGCTCAGGCGCTATTGATATTTTAGTTATCGACTCTGTTGCTGCATTAGTACCAAAGGCCGAGATCGAAGGTGAAATGGGCGATTCAAAGATGGGTTTACATGCACGTTTAATGTCGCAGGCATTGCGTAAGCTAACCGGTACCATCAGCAAAACCGGATGCTGCTGTATTTTTATTAATCAGCTGCGCGATAAGATCGGTGTTATGTTTGGTAATCCCGAAACTACAACAGGCGGTAACGCATTGAAGTTCTATGCTTCGGTACGTTTGGATGTACGCCGGATCTCACAAATTAAAGATACAGACGAGGTTTCAGGTAACCGTGTAAAAGTTAAGATCGTTAAAAACAAAGTTGCCCCTCCGTTCCGTATAGCCGAGTTTGACATTATGTTTGGCGAAGGTATTTCAAAAGCAGGTGAGATCATTGACCTGGGTGTTGAGTACAATATTATTAAAAAGGCAGGTTCATGGTTCAGCTATGGCGAAACCCGTTTAGGGCAGGGTCGTGATGCGGTTAAACAACTGATCCTTGATAACCCCGAACTACAGGAAGAACTGGAAAGCAAGATCCGCGAAACTGTAACCGGCGAAAGCATGGAAGAAGTGTAACCAAGGTTGCACTGATTTTTAAAGTGATTTAATCTATATATGAGAAGAGCTTCCCGCGAGGGGGGCTTTTTTTGTAAATGAAATATAAACATTTGACATCTGCCGCGGGTTTAGCGCAGCGTAACCTGTGGTATTGCACAATTTAAGCTTCCAGCTTAAATAAACCCATAACCTAAATCATGAGCCGCAATTATAAATTCCATAACCAGGAGTTTCCCTATTTTGTAACTTTCACTGTTGTACAATGGATCGATGTATTCACCAGAGTTGAATACAAAGATATTTTGGTTGAGAGCCTGAAGTATTGTATCAAAAACAAAGGCCTCAAGTTATATACCTGGGTGATCATGAGCAACCACGTGCATTTAATTATCGGAACCACGGATAAACCGATGCAGGATATTTTAAGGGATATCAAAAGACACACTTCTAAAACCATTATCAAAGCAATTGAGGAGAACTTGCAGGAGAGCAGGCGCGACTGGCTACTTTGGTTCTTTGAACGCGAAGGCCGGAAAAACCCGGGTGACGAACATTATCAGTTTTGGCAGGCTGGTAACCATCCCATAGAATTGTTTGGTGATAAGATGATTGATCAAAAGCTTGACTATTTGAATAATAATCCTGTCGTTACTGGTTGGGTTGATAAGCCGGAACATTTCCTGTATAGCAGTGCCAGGGATTATGCTGATGATAAGGGTTTAATTGATATCGAATTGATGATTTAAGCTGGAAGCTTAAATCATGGTACCCACGGGTTACGCTACGCTAAACCCGCGGTAGATGTGTATATTTATCGGCAAAATTATCTATATAACTATGGGATCATCAAAAGAGATTGTTACAAATATGTTTGCTGCGGGAGGTATTACCATGAATGGTACCAATCCCTGGGATGTACAGGTACACAATCCTAAATTGTATGATCGTTTGCTGGCCGGGGGCTCATTAGGCTTCGGTGAAGCTTATATGGAAGGTTGGTGGGATTGTGAAGCCCTGGATGAGTTCTTTTTCCGTGTGCAATATCACCGCATTGATAAAGCGCTTCCCCGCGATTTAAATACGCTTAAATATTTTTTGAAAGCAAAATTTGGTAACCAGCAAACCAAATCAAAGGCTATAGAAGTTGCACATAAACATTACGATATTGGCAATGATCTGTTTGAGCAAATGCTTGATAAACGCATGATGTATTCTTGTGCTTATTGGGAAAACGCCAAAACTTTAGATGAAGCCCAGGAAGCCAAGCTTGATTTAATCTGTCGTAAATTGAAATTGGAGCCAGGCATGCGAATGTTAGAGATTGGCTGCGGCTGGGGTGGCTTTGCCAGGTATGCCGCTGAAAAATATGGCGTGTCGGTAGTTGGTCTAACTATTTCTAAAGAACAGGCAGTACTTGCGCGCGAAATTAATAAAGGCTTACCGGTTGAAATCAGGCTGGAAGATTACAGAGATGTTAATGAAAAGTTCGATCGGATAGTATCTATCGCTATGCTGGAAGCCGTAGGTTATCGTAATTACAGAACGTACATGGAAACTGTTGCCAGAAATTTAACCGACGATGGTATTTTTCTGCTGCATACTATCGGTGGCAACTATTCTACCAAAGTTACCGATCCCTGGATTGATAAATATATTTTCCCTAATGGTATGTTGCCGTCTGCAGCACAGCTCTCAACTGCATGGCAGGGTTTATTTATCCTTGAAGACTGGCACAACTTCGGGGTATATTATGATCGCACCTGTATGGAATGGCGTAAAAACTTTGAACAGAGCTGGCCGCAGCTTAGTGACAAATATGGCGATACCTTTTATCGCATGTGGCGTTACTACCTTAGCGCCAGTGCTGCATCCTTCCGTTCAAGGAAAAATCATTTGTGGCATATTGTTTTAACCAAACCCAAACATTTGGGATTATACAAATCAATAAGATAAAAATACTGCTCTTCAAATGCACTTCAAAAATGGCGTAAAAATACGTATTCAATAAGCGTGTTTTTACTTATTTGAAAATCAGGTATTTAGATTTACTTTATTTCTATTCAGTAAAATCCTAAATACTTGCCTTATGATGCCATCCTATCTGAACCGGTCTGTCCGTTTTTATCGAAAACTTGTACCCATCCTGTTGCTTCCGGTAATGTTAAGCAGTTGTTACACAGCCCGGATTGAAACCAAGGCCCAGGCCGGCACGGAAGTATCGCACCAAAATGTAAATTTCTTTTTTTGGGGAGCTATTCAAAGTCCTAAGCGAATAGTTACCCCTATATGTGATTCCCTTGGCGTAAATGGAATGGCTGAAGTTACTGTGAAAAATAACTTCGGTTATTCACTCCTTACAGTGATCACTTTAGGTATCTGGAGCCCTGCAAGGGTAGAGTGGAAATGTGGTAAACCCTGTGCCAAAGAAGGCGTAATTGGAAAGTAGCTATGAAAGTTATTAAAACAGGAGTTAGCAGCTGGGAGAACCGGCATGAAACTTTTACAGAACAAATTAAAGATTTGTATGAATTGGGCAACGAAGCCAGTCTTGATGCGCTTGACAGCTACAATGATGCTACCAAAGGGCTGCAAAATATTATAAAAGAAGCTATTGCCACCAATACGCCCTTGCGGTCATTAGGCGCAGGCTGGTCTTGGACAAAGATAGCGACAGTTAAAGATGGTGTAATGCTGGATACCAAGCCGCTTAATACAAGGTTTACCGTAGCGGATACGGCGGTGAATCCGGCGTATCCGGGTAACAAGGATCATTTACTTTTTGCACAAAGCGGTAACGGCATTTGGGAACTTGGCGCATTTCTGAAAAACAGGGGCTTATCGCTTAAAACTTCCGGTGCCAGCAACGGACAAACTATAGCCGGTGCAGTTGGCACGGGAACGCATGGTTCGGCGTTTGATTTTGGCGCAACACCTGATTTTGTAGTAGGGCTACATATTGTGGTTAGTCCCGACAGACATATCTGGCTGGAAAGGGCATCGGCACCGGTAGTAGCACAAAAATTTATGGATTTGCTGCAAACCGAGTTGGTACAGGACGATGAACTTTTCAATGCCGCATTAGTAAGTTTCGGCAGCTTTGGTATCATACACGGCGTACTGATGGAAACAGAACCCCTGTTTTTGTTAGAAACTTATCTGCAACGATTGCCTTACGATACTGAGCTGAAGGGCATGATGGAAACGCTGGATTTTAGTAATACCAATAAGCTGCCATGCGGTAACGAGCGCCCGTTTCACTTTTCGGTACTGCTTAACCCGTATGATCTGGATAAAGGTGCGTTCGTAACTACTATGTACAAGCGGCCATATCGTACCAATTATCAGCCGCCGGTTGATAATGCGGCAGGGATTGGGCCGGGGGATGATGCTGCCAGTTTTATAGGTACTATTACTGATGCGATTCCCGCTTTGGTCCCAATTGTGGTTACTAAGGTATTGAATACCAGTATGACGACCAATACTGATCCTCATTTTGGCACGCTCGGCGAAATTTTTAGCAATACCACTTTAAGAGGTAAATTGTTGAGCTCTGCAATTGGCTTCCCGTCGGAGCTTTCGCCCAGGGTTGCCGACCTGATGCTGAAGATCAATAAAGATATAGGGCCTTTCAGCGGCGTGTTTTCATTCAGGTTTGTTAAGCAAACCAAAGCTACATTGGGCTTTACGCGTTTTGAGCACACTTGTATTATGGAATTGGATGCACCGCTGTCCGATAAAACTTACGCCTTTTATACCCAGGTATGGCTAATGCTTGAGCACGAAAATATTCCTTTTACTTTTCATTGGGGGAAAGCGAATGAGGTTACCCCTCAACGTATTCAAAGAATGTACGGTGACGCTGCCACCCGTTGGATCAATGCCCGTAAAACCCTGCTCAACGCCGATTGCCAGAAAGTTTTCACCAATCAAATTACACAGCAATGGGGGCTGGCCTGACATATCGAAGTTGTTTGAAAACTGTGATTTATTGCCTGCTATTTTTGTGCAGCGCAACGGTGGGGCTAAAAGCACAAACCTCCGGGCAGATCATCGATGAGATAAAAGGTATAAACAGCAAAGTTACCAACTGGCCTAACAGTAATGGGCAGGGGATGCTGATCTCTAACAAGGCCATGAATATTTTCCTGTCGAATAAAGTAAGCTCCTACCTCTCCGGTAATGAGGATCTTTCACTTTATAAAAATTATGTGAATATCAATGCTGCGGAAGGGATGATCAGCATTAATCATAATTTTCATCAACCTGTAGATAGTGACGATTGGGTGCGATCATTCGTGGTTGTTGGTGCACGCGTAAATATCGCCAACGCTTATGCAGCTAAGTTGACAAACAGATATTTTGATAACCAGCTTGGCTTTACCATTCAAAAAACGTGGATGGGGAAACCCACGACCCATTATGCAGCCCACGGAAACTTTAAAAAGGAAATGGATGCAGCACGGGCGTTAATGGTACATACGCTTGCCCAAAGTATCAATAAAAAAGTTGAAGAGTTTGAGCAATCCCTCAATGCTTTAAAGCAGGATGAAGTGCCGGGACAAAATCTTAACGAAGTTAAAAGCAAACTCCGGAAAACTTTTTACGCAACACTTCGGGCGGATTATTTGCAGAAGTTTTCTGAACAGCAATCGGAGCTTATGGTTAACACGACTAATTATGATCTGGTGACCGATAACTGGACAAGCCTGGGCGTTTATATCCCGGTTATACCCCAAAAGTTTATGGTAAGCAGTGATGTTAATGCACAGGTTAATAAACACTATAATTATCCCCTCGAATTATTTATAAGCCATACCCGCTTTTGGGAGAGCCCAAAATTGGGCCGGTTCTTTTTAACATTTGCAGGCAAGGGCTTTGTGAATAACTCCGTACAAAGCGGTTCATTATTCAGTGCTGATGTAACAGGGGCGCAGGGGAACGATGGGATCAACGCTGTTACCATAAATAAAGGTAACAGGTATATAGGCCAATATAAAAACTTCATAACACCGGTTGCGGCAGGTAAGTTGGTTTACATCCCTTCAACCTCGCATGTAGGCCTGAGCTTCCGGATCGAGAAAAACTGGGGAACGTATAAGGTGCTCAACTCTATTATAGGTATCCCCATTGTTTTGATTGATAAAAAAGGTGTGCCCGCCATAAATTTTGAAGCGCAGCTTTTACTTCAGGACATGAACAATTCATTAAAAGATACCCGCCTGCCTTTCAATAAAACCGTTGTGGGGTTAACCGTGGGCATTCCGTTTAGTAAGATAGTTTACTAAACCAGCTTACTGATCTCTTCCAAAACCGCTCTTTTCAACGCCATGGTATAGCCCACATGCAAACCCTCATGAAAAGGCAGAAAACGGATGCCCTCTTCAATATTGCTCAGCGTGACGCCGTAGCGGGTAGTCATCGGTTGATAGTTTGCAAAAATGCCTGCATGATAATCTTCCTCCAGTTTGTCAATTGTCGAAATAAGTAGTTCTTTAACTTCGGCTATATCATCGGCATTAATAAAGCCCTGTGGTTTGGTATCTGGACGATAGGGGGTATAATATTTATCATCCACCACAATAGGCACGCCTGCACGGGTATAGCAAATACCCTGCTGACCCGAAATAAGGTGCGCCAGGTTCCAGATCAGGTTGTTGTTGAAGCCGGCGGGGATATGGTTAAGCTGCTCGGGGGTAAGGTCTTTAACAACATTAAGCAGCATCAGGCGTGGTTTTTTGATAACCTCAAATTCTTGTTTCATTTTATATTGGAGGGGTTACGCTTCTATAACTACGCTAAATTATGAAGATTGTGGTATGTTTTTCGTCAAATTATCATATCGCCGCCGCCAACGTTTTATGGCTTATATCTTTTATCATACCTTTGCCCATTCATTTACTCATCCATTTTAATGCAGGATACCTCTTTAAATAGCGCACCGGTAAAATATAATAAGCCAATAATTTATTTTTTACTGCTGTGGGCTTTGCTAAATGCCGTACAGGCATTTACGCTCGAGATTCATGCCGATGAAGCTTACTATTGGGTGTATTCACGCTTTTTAGATTGGGGATATTACGATCATCCACCTATGGTGGCCGTTTTCATTAAGGCCGGCTACAGTCTCATGCATAATGAATTTGGTGTGAGGTTTTTTACGGTGATCAGTACTACTGCGTCGTTGTACCTCATGTGGGTGATGTTAAAGCGGTATAAAGTTGATGCTATTAACTTCATATTGGTGGTCTCGGGTATTTTCGTATTCCATATTTACGGTTTTACCACCACGCCCGATGCGCCATTGCTGTTCTTCACTGTGCTGTTCCTGTATTTTTATCAGCAATATATTGAAGAGGATAGCTTTAAGCTGGCTATTATTTTAGGTGTTGTGATTGCCTGCCTGCTGTATAGTAAGTATCATGGTATTTTATTGGTTGCTTTCACATTGGCATCTAACATTAAACTATTGAAGCGCGGGTCGTTTTATGCTATCGTGATATTGGCCTTAGCTTTATACGCTCCTCACATTATTTGGCAGGTGAACCATGATTATCCATCGATAAGTTATCACCTTAATGAGCGTTCGGCTGATGATTATCAGCTGGATAATACTTACCTATATCCCCTTGGTCAATTATTAATGGCAGGACCGCTGATTGGCTGGTTTTTGTTTTACAAAGGATTTACAAGCAAGATCCAGGATGTTTTTACCCGCACCTTACTCGTAAACAGTGTGGGTATTTTGCTGTTCTTTTTTCTTACATCTTTTAAAGGTGAAGTTCAACTCCATTGGACACTCATTGCCTACGTGCCGCTAAGCATGCTGGTGCTGATTAGTTTCGCCAAACCGGGAGGGAAGCCTGCCTGGTTTAACCGTTTAGCGATAATAAATACCAGTTTGATTTTGCTTGTCCGTATCTGCATTATCTGGGGGCCGCCGTTTTTGCTTAAAATAGATGCCATGAAAAGCTTTTTTGGGTTTAAGGAGTGGGCACATCAAATCAAACAAAAAGCGGGCGATAATTATGTGATTTTTTACGAAGGCTTTCAGGATCCTTCCAAATACAATTTTTATAATAATACAACCCATGGACTGGCCTATGATTCGCGGCATTATCGCCGCACCCAGTACGATATCTGGCCGATAGAAGACAGTATTCAGCATAAAAAAACTTATTACGTATTGGATGTTTGGCTACCAGGTGTAACCACCGACTCCATTAATGTATTTGCAGGTAAGTGGTATGGCGGCTGGGTTGATGATACGCGCACCTATCAGCGGGTCGAGTTTGAATTACCTTCAAATAAAGAAACGGTTAGTCCGGGACAAAAGGTGGATTTTGATCTTACAGTTAAAAACCCTTATCCCTTCGCCATAGATTTCAGCAATAAAGATCAAAAGCACCCTGTGTTTTTTGAAGCCTGTTTCTTTAAAAAGACTGATCAGATCTCCAATCAAAAGGCTGATGATTCTTTTCATAATATAGCCCTGAAGCCAGGCGAGAGCACGCATTTTAAATTCAACGTAACAGCACCGGAGCAGCCGGGGAGATATCAACTTATTTTTTCACTTCGTACCGAGCCGTTTTTTGGCGGCCGCAATAGCAAGAGCATCAACATTACAGTAAAATAATAAATCAGCTATGTTTAAACGCATATACCTTTTAGTTCTTTTTTCGATCATAACCACTACCGCCGCCCTTGCACAGGGGAGCCTTGATATCCATTTTAATGGTTTGGGTTTTATGGATAACCGCGAGTATAAGGACTTCGTGGCCCGCTCGCGTACCTATTCGGGCGTACGTACCGCGCTCGACCTTGGGTTAAATATTGACAGCCTGAACCACTTTATTGTAGGTGTTAACGGCATTCACGAGTTTGGCGCAAAACCATACTTTTTAAAAGTGAACCCGGTTGCTTATTACAGCTTTACCGGCAAAAACTGGTTGTTCAATGCCGGTGCTTTCCCGCGGGAAGGTTTACTGGATGATTATCCGCGGGCGTTATTGAACGATACTTTGCGCTACTATCGCCCCAACGTTGAGGGTTTGCTTACGCGTTTTCACAATGATCACCTGACCGAAACGGTTTGGATTGACTGGGTAAGCCGCCAAACCGTTACCGACCGCGAGCAGTTCCTGTTCGGTTTTTCGGGTAAATACCGTCCAAGCTTGACAGGTCCGTTTTATGTGAGCCATTATTTTTTGCTGATGCATGATGCGGGCGCCGAAGTGCTGCTACCTAATGATCATATCCAGGATAACGGCGGCGGACAAATAAGATTAGGTTTGGACTTCAGTCATAAAACCATTTTAGATTCGTTATCTATTGAGACTGGTGCCATGACATCATTTGAGCGGGTGCGTGGTGTTGATGGTTTCAGGACACCTACCGGCTTTGTGGCCAATGCCTATTTAAGCTGGAAACGTTTTGCCTTGTTTGATGAATTTTACAAAGGCCAGGGCAGCCATATTATTTATGGGGATTCCTTTTTTGAAAAGAAGACCTATAACCGCCTTGATATCATTTACACGCCGTTTTTATACAAGCGTGTAAAAGGACAGTTTATATTGAGCCTGCACCAAACGCCGGGCTACAGCAGTAACCAGGAGGCATTCAGGGTAACGGTTGACCTGGGCCGCCAGACGTTGGTGAGGTTTAAAGATTAGTGAGTGGAGAGTAAGTTGATTAGGTGAATGGTTGCCTGTCTACCACTACTTCTGAGTTTTTAAAGACAGATCCTGCAAATTTCAGTCTTTGAAAGAGACGCATGTAATGCGTCTCTGTAATAAATGTTAACCTTTATAACAACACATATAATATCCATGCAATTAAAAAAACAACTATTAATTTTTGCAGTACTACTGCTGGCGGCACCTGCAAGGCTGCTTGCACAAGACAATCAATTTTCGGGCTGGGCGGCTATATTTCATAGCCATAAATTATCCGAACATTGGGGCTATTCGTTTGACGGGCAATTGCGCTCACATGATGAGGTGAGTTATCTTAAACATATCCTGCTTCGTCCTTCGGCTAATTATTACTTTGCTAAAAATAAAGTGGGGGCTTTAGGTTATGCCTATATAGCTACCTATGGCCGTACTCCTGGCAACGAAACAACTTTTCGCCCGGAACACCGCATCTGGCAGCAGTACACTTATACCCATAAGCTTACCAAACACATACAACTGGCACACCGGTTAAGGCTGGAACAACGCTTTTTAGGTAATACTGCCGATAATAAGAATGACCGCTATTTTGCCCAGCGTTTCAGGTATTTTGCCCGTGCAGTGATCCCAATGAAACCTGATTCTGACGTGTTTACTGAAGGTACTTTCCTCGCCCTGCAAAACGAGGCCTTTGTAAACGTGCAAAACAAAAACAAAGTAAACAAGCATTTTTTTGATCAGAACCGTGCCTATGTAGCCGTTGGTTACCGTTTCAGCAAATCATTTGATGCCGAAGCTGGTTATCTTAACCAGTACATTAAACAAGCCGATGCCTATGTGGTAAACCATGTAGCGCAGGTGGCTTTTTATACGAGGTTTTAACTTCACTTAAATCCTCTCCGAGGGAGATGATTTCAAAAAAGTGAGTACATAAAAAAGCCTTGCCAACATCACTGGCAAGGCTTTTTATTTGCATACCGACTAAAATGTTACTTCTTCGCCTGCGCTATCAGTTCGTTATTTAAACGTACATACTCATCCGTTTTCATATCGGTTGCCATTTTTACACCTTCCTGGGCTGTAGTTATGGCCGCGGCTTTATCTCCTTTTTTCAATAAAATCCGTGCTTTCCATAGTTTAGGTACAAATGGCGGAAAATCCTTGTCTTTTTCCAGCTCGGTTGCCCAGGCTAAAGCTTTGTCCATATCTTTATTGTTGTTGTAATAATAGATCAAAGCTTCGTAGTAGGGCTTTTTATCGGTTTTCATGGCCGAATCGATTCGAGCCATTACTTTGGCATCGATATCAGTGGTCATGTGGATCACGAAACCGCTGTGCTCCCACATCATTTGCAAATCGCAGGTGGTAGGGGTTACATTAGTAAAGGCAAGGGTCATTGTTTCTGTGAGTGCAGAAACACGTTCTGTTTTTACTTTGAAGCGTAGGAAATCATCGGCTTCTTTATACAGGTATGCACCCCATTGTTTAGGTTGTTTGCTAAGGATGATTGTCCACTCTTTTTCGCCGGGAATACTGAACAGGCCGTACTCGCCCGCAGGGATCTTGTTGCCTTCCATCGTTACCTCGTCGGTAAATTTAATTACTGTGGCCGAATTAGCGCCCGTACGCCAAACAGCTCCATAGGGCTCCATGCCTCCAAATATTTTACGGCCTTTTACATCCGGGCGGGAATAATTCAGACTGATTTTTCCGAGGCCGAAATCCTGCACAATACTTTGTGTTGAACTGGGCTGCGGCGTTAACTGCGCATAGGTATTTACCGCAGTAAATACCATCATGGCGATGATACAGGTGAATAGCTTTTTCATTTGAGTGTGGTGGTGTTAAGGTATTGTATTAATAATTGGTGTGTTACTTTTTATCTGCAGTAAATGTGCCCGCGTCCACGTCCTTCAAAAAGGCGATCAGGTTTTTGAAATAATTTTGCTGATCATCATACATGCTCATATGACTGCCGTTGGGGCACAGGTAGGTGCGGCTGTTTGGCAATAAACGACTTTCCTTTTTCATGTCTTCGGGATTCATTTCATCGTGGATACCACCTAAAACAAGGGTAGGTGTTTTTATATCCTTCAGTTTATCCCAAAACTCCCAGCCTTTAAAATTGCCGGTCACATGAAATTCATCAACACCCTGCATTTGTATGTAAATGGTATGGTTGGCTTTTTTAAAGGCGCGCCACAGCGGTTCGGGCCAGCTTTCTAAAGGGAGCCGGCAAATTACCTGGGTGTAAAGTTTATTCATCAGCAGGTCGTTGTATTGTGGCGAGTCGTATTGTTTGAGCCTGTCCAGCGAATCAAATACAGCAATATCACGTGGGGTAAAAAACTTTTTCTTCAGTTCAGCCGCATAGGTAACATAACCTTTAATTCCGGCAGTCATATTTGATAACACCGCTCCTTTAACGTGCGACTGGTATTTGTGCAGATATTCCATAGCCAGCATACCACCCCATGAATGGCCAAGCAGGTAAAAATTATCCAGCCCCAGGCCCTTTCGTACCTCTTCAACTTCCTCCACATAACGGGGAATATTCCATAGTGAAGTATCGGCAGGCGCATCTGAATTTCCGCAGCCCAGCTGATCATAGTAGTAAATTTCCATTCCTTCCTTCGGCAGGAAATCCTCAAAGCATTCCATATAATCATGTGAAAAGCCCGGACCGCCATGCAATAGCAATACTTTTATTTTACCGTCGCCAACTTTTTTCGTCCATACGTTATACTTCCCGGCAACTTTGATCATTTTGCTACCTCCGGTTTTTATTTCGTAAGGCGCATTTGTTGACCCGGTGGCAGTATCCGCAGCTGGTTTTGATGGATTGTTGCATGCGCAAAAGCAGGCAGCAATCAGGATGAAGAATAGCCTTTTCATGTTAGCGATAGGAATGGTGGATTGTTTTCTTTTGGATAAAGATACTAAGAAGCGGAATAAAAGGCGCTTTGTCAGATTATAAAAAAAGCGTCATCGCGAGGTACGAAGCAATCGCGAACTATACAGAGTGGCTCTGTAACTCGGGGATTGCTTCGTTCCTCGCAATGACGCTCCTATATATTAACTGCCTTAAGTAGCAGGGCGCTTAGATCCTCTCAATATCCCCGCTACCGGCTTTTGAGCTTGAAATATTTTTAGCTCCGCCGGTATAGTGTACATCGCCCGAGCCACTTACTGAAGCATCAATTTTACTGCTGGCATTGATGGTGGCATCGCCTGAACCGGCTATATGTACCTCGGTATTAATGGTGATCAGGTCGCGGGCGGTAAAATCGCCTGAACCTACAACGTTCACTCTCGAATTATCGGCACGGCCTGAAAGTTTCATGTCGCCAGAACCCGAAATGCTGCTATCCAGGTTTTTAGCAGTTACTTTGCCCAGCATATCGCCCGAGCCAACTACTTTTAGTTTTAATGAATTGGTGGTGATCCCTTCTTTAAAATAAACATCGCCCGAACCGGCAACGTTAATACTGGTCATATCTTTAGCTACCACATGGACTATCATCTTACGGCTGCGGCCAAAGCTCCAGTTATCCCAGCTGGTACCTTTTTTACTATAGATCTTCAATACGCCACCCTGCACTTCGGTAATGATCTTGTCAATTACATCTGAAGGTGCTTCAACTTTTACTGATTCGTTTGAGCCTTGTGTAAAGTAAACATCAAATGAACCGGCCAGATCAATGGCGCTGAAGCCCGATAAATGGCGGTCTTGCGTGGTTTGATCGGCATGTTTAACAATAGGGGTTACTGGTTTTGCAGTGCTGTAACCCGCTGTTCCTGCTGCCAACACAGCGGCTAATAATATTTTTGAGATCGATTTCATGACGGTTGTTTTAGTTTCGTTTTCAAATTAGACGCCGATAGGGGGAGGAAAGTTGCACCGGATTTGATTTTTTTGTGGGTGTTTGGTGAGTGGTTGATTGAGTTGATTAGGTGAGTGGTTAAAGAGGGCCTGTCACCCTGAGCTTGTCGAAGGGTCGCGCGCAGAGGCCAGCCCACATGCTTCGACAGGCTCAGCATGACACCCGTTTTTAATTTTGCCGCGGGTAAAAATCCCCCATTCACCCAATCAACCACTCACCTAATCAACCATCAATCAACCTTAATATAATAATTAAAGGTATCCACCTCTACATTGTCCTTAGTTATACCGTCGATCTTAACCGGAGTAAACTGTGTGGTTGGTTTAATAAAGATATACCCGCCGCCTTTAACGCGTACCCTTACCGGCATATTAAAACCTTCGGCGTTGGCAATCCATTTGGAATAAAGCTTGCCGTCTTTAACTACAAACTGGAGGGTTGGGATATCCTTATAGTGCAGGTACTGGTCAAATACAGGGGCCAGGTTTATGTCTGCCTGTTTGCAGATGTAGCCTACAATATCATCATAAGTAACCGTTTTATGATAGAATGTTTTGTTAAGTCCACGGAGGATACTGCGCCATTTATCATCGTTATTGATAATAGTGCGTACCATGTTTAACAGGTTGCCGCCTTTATAATACATATCGCCTGAGCCTTCCATATTTACGCCGTATGGGCCAACAATAGGTTTATCGTTACGAATGTTTTTGCGGGTACCGTTTACATATTCCTGCCCGGCTTGTTTGCCGTAAAAGGTTTCGATGAACAACGATTCGGAATAATTGGTAAAACTTTCGTGGATCCACATATCGGCTACATCTTTTGAGGTGATGTTATTGCCAAACCATTCGTGACCGCTTTCGTGTACAACAATGAAATCCCATTTCAAGCCCCAGCCTGTACCTGATAAATCGCGACCGAGGTAGCCGTTTTTGTAGTGGTTGCCATAGGCGGTACCGCTTTGGTGTTCCATACCCAGATGCGGAGTTTCAACCAGTTTGTAGCCATCTTCATAAAAAGGATAGGGGCCAAACCAGTATTCAAACGATTTAAGCATCCGCGGTGCGTCAAGTTCCCATTGCTTTTTGGCCTTGTCAACGTTATAGCTTAATGGCCAGTAATCAAGCGTAAGCGGACCTTTTTCGCCCTGGTAAGTGCCTTCAAAGTGGGTATAGTCGCCAATGTTGGCTTCTATATCATAATTGTTAATGGGGTTAGCCACAAACCAATCGAAACGGGTGTAGCCATTGTTCAGATCGGTTACTTTACGCAGCCTGCCGTTTGAAACATCTTTTAAACCATTAGGTGCGCTTATGCTGATCAGGGCGCTGTCCACCTCGTCATACTGGTGATCTTTAGTCGGCCACCATATGCTTGCACCGATACCCTGGCAGGCGGTTGCTATCCAGGGTTTTCCAAGTGAGTCAGTGGTGTAAACTATGCCGCCATCCCATGGAGCACGTTTGGCAATGGTTGGATTGCCCGAGTAGTAAACCGTAAATTCATCCTTGCTGCCTTTTTTTACTGTTTTTGGGAAGGTAACAAACACGGCGTTAAACTCGCGGGTGAATGGTATTTCGGCACCCTCATAAACTATTTTCTCTATTTTTAAATTAGCAAACAGATCGAACTGGAGTTTGGTAAAGTTTTGAGTAGCAGTGAATTTGAACAGATTGCTGCCGCTGATGAACTTTTTGTCGATATCAAACTTCACATCAAGGTGATAATAGTTGATGTCATAACAGGTACGCAGCGGGGTTAGCCCGCCCCGAAGCGAATCGGCACGCGTAAACGTTTGCTTGTTGGAGCCTAATTGCGCGTGGGCCGTTGCCGCACCGGTTATTGTTAGCCCTAAAGCAATTGCGCAAATATTTAAGAACTTATTTTTCATTTATCTGGGAATTAGTCCATGAGCGAACCCACGTAGTAGTTTAAATAATCAATTTCGATGTTATCCTTAGTCGCGCCGGGAATTTCCACAGGGCTCAGTTGCCTTGTAGGGGTGATGAATTTATATTCGCCGCCCTTTACGCGCACTTTAATAGGCATGTTGAAATCTTTGGTTTCGGCAATCCAGCGGCAGTAAAGCTTGTTTTCATGACTGGTGAACTCCAAAACAGGAAGGCTGCGATAATGCAGGTATTGGTCAAATATGGCCGAAAAGTTCATGTCTGATTGCGCATTGATGAAACCTACCACATCATCATATGTAACAGTTTTATGATAAAAAGTTTTGTTAAGCCCGCGCAGGATGCCACGCCATTTTTCATCATCATTAATAATAGTACGGATCATGTTAAGGAAAACGGCACCCTTGGAATACATATCGCCCGAGCCTTCTTTGTTCACATTATAAACCCCTACTATCGGGCTGTCATTATTAATGGTAAGCCTTAAGCCGTAGTTATAATCCAGCCCGGCTTTTTTGCCCCAGTTATCTTCTATAAAAAGCGACTCGGAGTAGCAGGTAAAGCTTTCATGGACCCACATATCGGCGAGGTCTTTACCAGTGATATTATTGCCAAACCATTCGTGCCCGCTTTCGTGTACAATGATGTAATCCCATTTGGTACCCCAGCCTGTGCCCGACATATCATAGCCCATGTAGCCATTTAAAAAGTGATTGCCGTAAGCCGTGGCGCTTTGGTGCTCCATACCTAAGTGTGGTGTTTCAACCAGTTTGTAACCGTCTTCATAAAAAGGATAAGGGCCAAACCAGTGTTCAAAAGCCTTCAGCATCGGTTTTACGTTGGCTGAGAAATGTTTTTTTGCTTTTTCGAGGCTGGTTGGCAGTACCCAGTAATCGAGGCTGAGTTTACCTTTTTCGCCCATATAGGTATCATCAAAGTGTACATAATCGGCAATGTTGGCAACCACATCATAGTTGTTGATCGGGTTTGCCACAAACCAATCGAAACGCGTGTAACCGTCTTTAAGCGGGGTTACTTTACGCAAGCGACCGTTCGATACATCTTTTAAACCTTTAGGCACGCTGATGCTGATCATCATGCTGTCCACCTCATCACTCAGGTGATCTTTAGTAGGCCACCAAATGCTGGCGCCTATGCCTTCACAGGCCGTAGCTACAAATGGTTTACCCAACGAATCTTTTTTGAAGACTACCCCACCATCCCAGGGAGCGTTTATAGCTATTGTTGGATTGCCCGAATAATAAACGGTAAACTCATCTTTACTTCCTTTAGTTATTGTTTGAGGGAAAGTAACAAATGCAGCATTACCATCGCGGGTAAAGGCAACCTCTTTACCTTTATAAACAATCTTTTCAATTTTTAGGTTAGCAAACAGATCGAACTGGAGTTTGGTAAAATCCTGCGTGGCGGTAAATTTAAACTGGTTACTGCCGCTGATGAATTTTTTATCGATATCAAACTTCACATCAAGGTGATAGTAATTGATATCATAACAGGTACGCAAAGGAGTAAGTATACCTCGAAGCGAATCGGCATGGGTAAACTGCTCTTTTTCTTTCAGGAGCTGGGCCTTTGCCTGCTGGCTAATTGTTGCAGTGCTTAGTAAGGTAAGCGCTGCAAGATATAGTTGTTTTATTTTCATGTACTTATATTATATCAAATATTATCCATTAAATTGGTTAATCAATCATTTGCCATTTAATCAATTTCCACTTTTGGGTTTTGGAATTATATCTAAAAGTTTTTCTTGCTTCATATCTTACATTGGCATGTATTTGAGTAGTGATGGTTTTTTGTTTGGGGTTGATGCATGCCGGAAATGAACCTACAGTATCAGTTAAATATCTGCTTAAATAAAAATGACCGCTTTTATCCTGAAAGTAAAAATAATAAAGCGGACCACTGCTACCACCTGAATCATATTTGATAGCAAAATCTTCAAGTTTGTCGAAATTAAGGTCGACTATAACCAAGTCGCCAAAATCATAGTCTGGTACCTCCGCATTTTTTCTGTAGCCGGTTATATAAGAACGTGTCGCGTTACAGTTTTTAAAAGCATCTTCATATAATACGCTTGCTTTATAGCTGATGTTTTGCCAGACATGTGGCTTGTTTTTACGAAAAATCTGAAGACTCATGTTAGCCCCATAAAATACGCTATCACTTAATGGATATCTTTCCGAAACTATTATATAATCATAGGCCTTTGACAAATTTGAATGCCTGCAGGTTTGTGCAATTGCCCTTAAATTAATACCACAGATGCTTAACAGTATAAAAAGTGATTTTGGGTTCATGCTAACAAGTTACGAAAACAATTGGCCAGTGTTTAATAACCTGGCCAACTGCTTAAGGCAAATGAAGGTAGTGGCTAATCTCTAATCTCCAACCTCTAAATAACTACTTCAATACCTGCACATCGATAAAGCTATCGTTATAAACTGTTTCGGTGGCCTTGATGTAATCACTTTCATCTGCTTTGTACGGGTTCTCCACAAACTTTTGTGGATTACGTGCCACAATAGGGAACCAGGTGCTTTGTACCTGGATCATGATGCGGTGGCCTTTTTTGAAGGTATGCAGCACATCCTGCAGGCGGAAGTTCACATCTGTCTTGTGATTGGCTACCAGTGCCTCCGGTTTTTCAAAGCTGTTACGGAAACGTGCCGGCATTACTTCCGAACGTACCATTTGCCAGTAATTGCTCAGGATGATGTTTTTGTTGGGCATGTATGGATTGTTAGGCTCATCGGGTGGATAAACATCAATCAGTTTCACAACAAAATCGGCATCGGTACCAGTGGTTGCAATTTTAAGGTGCGCCATGATCTCGCCGCCAAGGGTTACATCATCATTTAAGACTTCGCTCTGGTAAACCAGCACATCCGGTCGGCGACCTGCAAAACGCTGGTCTTCGCTCATATAATTGTGCGGCGTGAAGCCCATGGTGGTGGTATTATCCTCGGTATAAGGAACCGGTTTAAGTGGATCGCTTACAAATGAAACTGAACCGGCAGACGCGGCCTGGGCGGTTGACAGCTTGCCATCAGCACCTAAAAACATTTTTTCGTGTATGGCATTTGGGGCCGGCCATTTATCAAATGTTGCCCATTCTTTTTTACCTGTATTAAACATATAGGCATTAGGCAGCCCTGAGTTTTTATCGCCATTGCCTTTCAGGAAATGGTTGAAGAATTTAGCCTCGATATTTTTTTGATAGAAGGTAGCCACGCTATCGCCAAAGTAAACATTGCTGTGCATGGTATGCCCCGTTTCGCGCGACCAGCGGCCGTGACCAAATGGGCCCATTACAATGGTATTGTAAGCGTTTGGATCGGTTTTGTTAATGGTTTTATAAATAGCCAGCGGACCGGTTAGGTCTTCGGCATCAAACCAGCCACCTACCAGCATTACGGCAGGTTTTACTTTGCCATAGTGTTTCAACAGGCCGCGTTTTTGCCAAAACTCGTCGTAGTTGGGGTGATTGACGGTTTCCTGCCAGAAGAAGTTATCCTTGTAAAACTTATCGGCGTTTTTAAGCGGACCCAAATCTAACAGGTATTGATAACCATCTTTGCTGTCGGGTTTAAGCATGGTATACCAGGCTTTGCTGGTTGTATCCGTTTTTTGCACACCAAATACCGGGAAGGTGAAAAAGTAACCCTCGATAAAAGCACCATTATGGTGGAAATCATCAAAAAAGAAATCGGAGATAGGTGCCTGCGGAGATGAGGCTTTCAGTGCCGGATGGTTTGAAAGAATCCCTGCTGCTGTATAGAAGCCGGGGTAAGAGATGCCATACTGGCCAACCTTGCCATTGTTGTTGGTTACATTTTTAACCAGCCAGTCGATGGTGTCATAGGTATCAGAGCCTTCGTCAACATCTTTTTTACTTTTTTTGTTGTCGATAACCGGGGTCATGTTGGTCCATGTGCCTTCGCTTTTGTAGCGGCCGCGTACGTCCTGGTAAATAAAAATGTAGCCCTCTTTCATCATAATTTCAGACGGGCCAAGCCTTGCCGGGTATTTATCCTCGCCATATGGGGCAATGCTGTAGCAGGTACGCTGCATCATCATCGGATACTTGTTTTTGGGCGAAGCATCATTCGGGGTATAAATGGACGTGAACAGTTTTACACCATCGCGCATGGTGATGTACACATCTTTTTTGGTAAAATGCTCCTTTACATAGGTGCTTTGGGCATTAACGCCGGTGCATAGCAACACCAGCGCGAAAAAAAGGTTGATTTTCTTCATGAGATCAGTCGGGTTAATTGGGCTAATTTAATAAACAGTTCATGATAAACCGATTTATCAGCGGTTCTGTTACAAATAGGCTAAAATGCTGTTAGTTTGGGCTAATTTTAAAAGACGTTGGATTTGAAATAGCAATGAAAAGTTTAGCTGCGATCATTATATTTATCGGATAATCAAAAATATAATGACCGATAAACTTATCACGGATCTTGTTGACCTCTATCTTCAGCGAATTATAGATTTTGACATTAATAAGCTACCCCGGTCAATTGAACAGGATATGCTTGATCCAATGCAAGAAACTGGAGAAGAATGGAAAAAATGGTTGCCGCTTGAAAGTAGGGTAACCGATCTGGAAATAGAGGAATTTGAAGGCCGAATCGGTCATAAGTTGCCTTCTGATTATGTCTTCTTTCTTAAATATAAACATTTTTATGAGTTAAATATAGGTGAAGGTGTAATGTGCGAACATCCGGTAAATACATGGCGCGCTTCATTATCTGCTATGATATATAATGGTTATCCAAGAAAGTTTTTGATTGATAAAGGACTTATACCTTTTGCGGGTATGAGCGATTGGGGACTGTTATGTTTTGATACCAACCGTGGTTATCTGAATGCAAATTATCCAGTTGTGTTATGGGATCATGAAGTGGTAGATTGGCACACAGATTATGCTCCAAGTTTCAGGATGGCGCTAAGAAGACTGGATAAAGATTATAAAAAAATGCAGGAAGCCGGTGATGAATAAAATATTTCAGTTAGGATGTTAGTTTGTTTTCCCGTTACCAAGTCCTCATGGAACTGATCCCTTTCAAAATCAATGCATAGAGGTTGTCGTGAGGACACGACAACGAGGGAAAAGGCAATATCATGTTAATCCTAAATCCTAAAAATTGCGGTTCAGAAAATAGTTGCTTATCTCTAACCTCCAATCTCTAATCTCTCAAAAACAACTTTAAAATCCTTAACTTTGCCCACCATAAAATACACACTACTATGCAATATGATGTTATAGTTATAGGTTCGGGCCCCGGTGGTTATGTAGCCGCTATCCGCTGCGCCCAGCTGGGTTTAAAAACCGCAATTGTTGAAAAGTATAATACGCTTGGCGGTACCTGCCTGAATGTTGGCTGTATCCCGTCGAAGGCGCTGCTTGATTCGTCTGAACATTACCATAATGCTGCCCATGCCTTTAAAACACATGGCATCAACCTTAAAGATCTTTCGATAGATTTTGGGCAGATGATTAAACGCAAGCAGGAAGTTGTTGATGCCAACACCAGCGGTATCAGCTACCTGATGAAGAAAAATAAGATCGATACCCACTTTGGTGTAGGGTCATTTAAAGATAAAAACACCATCACCGTTAAAAAGAGCGATGGTACCGTTACCGAGATCACCGGTAAAAATGTGATCATTGCTACAGGTTCAAAACCATCGGCACTGCCATTTTTGCCTATCGATAAAAAACGGATCATCACCTCAACCGAGGCTTTAACCCTGAGCGAAGTGCCTAAACACCTGGTACTGATTGGCGGTGGTGTTATTGGCTTGGAACTTGGTTCGGTTTATGCCCGTTTAGGTGCCAAAGTATCGGTAATAGAATTTATGGATGGCATTATCCCTACTATGGATAAGGGCTTAGGTCGCGAATTACAAAAGGTACTAACCAAACTGGGTATGGAATTTTACCTGGGCCATAAAGTTACCGGTGCTACTGTTAAAGGCGACGAGGTTACTGTAAGTTTTGACAGCCCTAAAGGCGAAAAGAAAGAGCTTAAAGGCGATTACTGTCTGTTAGCCGTTGGCCGTATTGCTTATACCGATGGCTTAGGTTTAGAAAATATTGGCATTACTGTTGAAGAACGCGGCCGTAAAATTACGGTTGATGAGCACCTGGAAACTAAAGTAAAAGGTGTTTACGCCATTGGCGATGTGATAAAAGGCGCTATGCTTGCCCACAAAGCCGAAGATGAGGGTACATTAGTTGCCGAAATTATTGCCGGACAAAAACCGCATATTGATTATAACCTGATCCCTGGTGTGGTTTATACCTGGCCGGAAGTTGCTGCTGTTGGTCAAACAGAAGAGCAATTGAAAGCAGCAGGTGTCAAATACAAAACAGGTTCGTTCCCATTCAAGGCCAGTGGTCGTGCCCGTGCAAGCGGCGACCTGGATGGTTTTGTAAAAGTACTGGCTGATGCCACTACCGATGAAATTTTAGGCGTACACATGATTGGTCCGCGTGCTGCCGATATGATAGCCGAGGCCGTTGTTGCCATGGAGTACCGCGCAAGCGCCGAAGATATTTCGCGCATGAGCCATGCCCACCCAACTTATACCGAAGCTATGCGCGAAGCATGTTTAGCTGCTACTGAAAACAGGGCGATACATATTTAATTTCGGAATTGGGATTTTCGATTTCGGATTTTTAATTTGAAATATTTAAAAGCGGTTATCATTTGATAGCCGCTTTTTTAATTTTAAGTTAGCGTTAAATACTTCTGTTATGAAAGTAATAACCTGCACCTTATTCGCATTTTTAATTTTGTTGGGATGCATGGTTCATGCACAAACCAAACAAATTAAATCGGTACCTGATATTGACGTTTACGATATCAACGGAAAACATACAACCCTAAAGCAATTGGGCCAAAATAAAGTGTTGTTCATTGATTGCTGGTTTGTACCCTGTCCGCCTTGTTTTCGTGAAATGGGCATGCTGCATAAACTTTATGCTAAGTACAAAGACAATAAGAATTTTAGTTTCATTACGATATGCCAAACCGATAGCGGAATAGTGAAACGGTTTATTGCACAGGATAAATCGATAGCTAATTTTGTTCAGATGTATAAGGATTTTAGCGGTCGACAGGATTTTAAGCTGCCTGTGTATTTTATACCTGGCTGCAATGAAAAGATCTATACCGGCAAAGTATTAACGAAATACACGCCCGATGATAAAACCAAATGCCCTGATAGGCAGTTTGGTTTTAGGGGATATCCAACAGTTATTATTTTCAATAAGAAGGGAAAATTGATTTTTAAGAAGACCGGCTATGGTGATCACGAAGATGAAAATACCCTAAAGATGGAAAACCTGATAGCGCGAAACGTAACAGCTAAATAACATGAAAATAGCGACAGATATCGGGATTGTTTTATCTACCATTGCTTTAATGGAACTCATCTCCTGGGCTATGCACAAGTATCTATTCCACGGACCTTTGTGGTTTATCCATAAAACCCACCACCAGCAGAGGCATGGTTGGTTTGAACTAAACGACATTTTCAGTATAGGCTTTGCTGCTTTTGCTTTGTGGCTGATGTGGATCGGCCACTTAAGTTTGGATTATCGTTTTTGGATAGGGACTGGCATCAGTATTTACGGGGTCATCTATTTCATTTTTCACGACTGGTTTATCCATAACCGTTTCAAAGCTTTTAAAAGTGATAGCCGTTACCTGGCCGGGATCCGGAGGGCGCATAAAATTCACCATAAATCAACGGAGAAATATCCATCGGAAGAGTTTGGGTTACTGGTAGCAAGCAGGAAATGGTTTAAGAAATGAACCTTGATTTGTAGGATTTATGGATTATTTGGATTAGAGTTTCGAGTATCGGGGGAATCCATAAATCCTACAAATCATGGTTCAGACAATTATTGAACGACTCATTCCACTCCTAATATTATCTTTGCCAAACATCTATGAATATCCTCATCGTCAACAATACTCAAATCCCGGCTACTAAATATGGCGGTACCGAGCGTATTATCTGGTGGCTTGGCCGCGAGTTAAACCGGCTTGGTCACAAAATCACTTATCTGGTAGGTGAGGGATCAAGCTGTCCGTTTGCAAAGGTGTTGACTTATAATCCAACTGTCGATATCAACCAGCAAGTCCCCAATGATATTGATGTGGTACACTTCCAGTTCCAGCTGAGTGGTTTTACTAAAAAGCCTTATATAGTTACGGTTCATAATAACCCGGGTGGAGCGCAGTTGGATCTTAATTCGGTATTTGTGTCGGCCAATCACGCGGACAGGCATGGCTCAACAGTGTTTGTACATAATGCAATTGATACAGCCGATTATCAAAAGCCAGATCTCAATAATAAACGAACGCATACCCACTTCCTCGCTAAAGCGGCCTGGCGGGTAAAAAATGTAAAAGGGGCTATTGATGTAGCTACAATGAGTGGTAATAAGTTGGTAGTACTTGGTGGTACCCGGCTCAACCTAAAAATGGGCCTGCGTTTTACACCAAATCTAAATGTGCGTTTTAAGGGTATGGTGGGGGATGAAGCAAAATCAGTGGTGATGAACAGCTCAAAGGCCTTGCTTTTCCCGGTATTGTGGCACGAACCATTCGGGATAGCCATTATTGAAAGCTTTTATTTTGGCTGCCCGGTTTTCGGTACCCCTTACGGCTCACTGCCTGAACTGGTATCAGCAGAGGTTGGTTTGCTTTCGGCAAGTAAAAGTGAATTAGCCGCCGGACTTAGAAACGTTGAAAACTTTAATAAGGAATATTGCCACCAGTACGCGGCCGATAACTTTAATATCGGCAAAATGGCCGCTGCTTATATGGCGCTGTATGAACAGGTTCTAAACGGACAGGCGATAAATTCCGAACAGCCCAAACTCATCAATAACGATCAGCCCAAATACCTGCCGTGGAATAATTAAAATTCAGCTATTTTTGAGCATAAATATTTTTAGTGGATAGTTCAGGAGCTTCAATTTTTTCATCACAAAAACGGCCTTACTTCATAGTGCTGCTATTGGCCATCGTGCTCAACGTGGCAGGTATCGGCATCAAATTTTTTACTGACGACCCGGCCCTGTATTCGGCCCTGGCCCGGAGCATGGCGCACAGTAATAATTTTACTGATCTGATGTATCATGGAGGCGACTGGCTCGACAAACCCCATTTCCCTTTCTGGGCTATCGCCATTAGCTTCAAGATCTTTGGTGTAAATACCATTGCCTATAAACTGCCTGCCTTGTTGTTCTTTTTCATGGCTGTAGCTTACACCTATAAATTGGCCAAAAAGTTTTATGGTGATGAAACAGCCATTATTGCTATCCTGATCTTGCTTACCGCCCAGCATAGCGTAATGTCAAATACCGATGTACGTGCCGAACCTTATATTATGGGCTTGCTCATGGGAGCTGTTCATCACTTTTATAAAGTAAAAGAACGGTTCAGCATGGCCGATGTGCTGCTGGCATCAATATTTACGGCCTGCGCTGTAATGACCAAAGGCATTTACCTGCTTATCCCGATAGGGGCGTCAATCATTGGCGATTATTTATTTAAGGGGAATATTAAAGGTGTGCTCCACTGGAAATGGCTGCTCTCGTTTATATTGGTAGTGGTGTTTACCTTACCCGAAATATATTCGGTATACACCCAGTTTGATCTCCACCCCGAAAAAGTTGTTTTCGGTCGCACCGGCATTTCCGGGATCCACTGGTTTTTGTGGGATAGCCAGTTTGGGCGTTTCAACAATAACGGCTATATCACCAATACGCACGGCGATAAGCTGTTTTTTGTTCATACCCTGCTTTGGGCTTTTGCACCCTGGGCTATTATCCTGTTCTATGCGCTTTATGCTACCATCAGGAAAATGGTTAAGCGTATTGCCCAGCCCGAATATCTGTGCATCTCAGGCGGGTTATTGCTGCTGCTGATCTTTTCACTTTCCAAGTTTCAGCTGCCTTTTTATACAAATATCCTGTTCCCGTTTTTTGCTATTATAACCGCCGTTTTTGTCGACTCATTAAAGGCAGGTGCCGAGTTTAAGTTTTTTAAGATCACACAATACATTATTACAGGTCTTTTGCTCGTGGCTGTTATTGCACTTAACTTCATCTTTGCGCCCGAATGCTGGCCGCTGTTTGTTTTGTTGATTGCAGGATTTACAGGTTTGGCTATCTACATTTATAAAAAGCCGACACAAGTTTACCAGCCCGTATTTTTGTTTACCTGCGCTGTATCTATATTGGTAAATACTTACCTGGTTACCGTAGCCTATCCAACTATTGTTAATTACCGCGGAGATCTTTCGGCTGCCGAATACCTTAACGATAACTATCCGCAGCAAAAGGTGAGTGCAACTGTTTTATCAAATACCTTTGATTTTTATTACAAGGGACAGGTAACGTATACCAATGTTGATGCTATTCTAAAAACCGACAGCCTAAAAAGCCGGATCATAGTAGCCGATGAAAAAGCGATAGCTGAATTAAATGAGAAGGGGATTGGCTATACTACAATAAAAGCTTTTCGGGATTTTCCTCATGAAAACCTGAGCCTACCTTTTATCATTAAAAAGAAGAGGGCCTCTACTTTAGATCAGTTTTATTTGATTAAGATCAGGTAGAGAGGTGTTAGCTATAAATCGACAAATGTAATGATGCTGTTAAGGTGTTGTTTTGATGGACTGTGTGACGGCCGCGTTAGGGATAGGAGCGGAAAGCCCGGAGCGTGCATGTGCCACTGCGCGCTAGGAAAGCGAGGACTTGTAGCGGATAGCCCGGCCCGTTAGCTAACGGGAACGCCATTATCTTAATTAAAAAGAACAATCAATTTACTTACAATTACGTCATTATAAAGAACAAAGACAACGCCCTAAGGAAGCTCATTAATACCTAAGATCTAATTTAATTATTAATAATCTTAAACTATAAAGAGCGGCCCTGTAAGTAGGGGATTGCTTCGTCGTTCCTCCTCGCAATGACGTCTTCTTCATTCGTTTTAAAACAATAGTAAGGATTATTTCTGCAACGTTTGATATTTATTACCATTAGCCGGGTCAAGCTGTAAAAACAGGTTCATGGCGGTTAAGCGTTCCTGGTTATCGGCCTTGCTGTAAATCGATACCAGTTCATCGCTTTTTGCAGTATAGAATATAAGCGGGAGCATAGCGCCTACACGCTGACGATCTATTTGCTGCAATAAGGGTAACAGTGCGTCAATGGCTTTACGGCCTTTGCTTACATTGTCAGCCATCAGGTCGAGTCCGTTACGATGGTAGTCGTACAGAAAACTACGCAGCGGATTATATAATTTGTTGTTCAGGTTTTCGGATAGCCAGTAACGGTTCACGTTACCGTCGAAAGCTTTCCAGCCGTTGTAGGAGGATGTTTGCGCATTGGTAACTATAGTTTGCGCGGCTAAAAAATAAGGCGTGCCGCCAAATTTTGAAAAAGTATCATAATCAAGCCCCACAATAATATTGGCATAAAAAGCCATGATGGAGCTCAGGTTCCCCTGGAAGTTTTGATCGGTATAGTCAATGGTTTGACCTTCGGTATAGCTAAAGCTGATGTCTTTATCATTGAGGTTTAACAGGGTAGAGGTGTAAGATGACCCAAAAACGGCTCGGGATGATTGTACCTGCAGTTCGCCGGTAAAATTGCTGCTGCCATCCCAGTTGGTAATGTTCAGCACAAAATTGCAATCTATCCTTTCCTGTGGTAAAATCGGGTCGGCGCTCCACTTACGGCCATTCAGGAAATCCTTCATGGCGGTTTCAAGGGTTTGGAAAACGCGTTTATTGCTCACCTGTATTTTAGGTGATACCACCTGTACACGTGCGTTCAGGTCCTGGGCCACAGTCCTGTAGCAAAGGAACATCAGCGCGGTGTGAAGCAGCAGTTTTTTCATCCGTTTATCAGTTGGGCAACTTTATTGCAAATATCGCGGGCCACAGCATCCTTGCTTTTCAGGTCGAAAGTTGTTTTCTTCAATTCGCGATCAATAATGGTTATTTTATTGGTATCGCCTGCAAAACCGGCACCCGCGTCATTGAGCGAATTTAGTACAATAAAATCAAGATTTTTCTTTTGCAGCTTGGTTATTGCATTCATTTCCTCGTCGTTGGTTTCTAGGGCAAAACCAACCAGTATTTGTCCTTCGAGTTTAGCCTCGCCAAGGGTTTTTAATATATCAGTGGTCTTCTTCAGTTCGATGGTAAGGCCACCTTCTTGTTTTTTGATCTTTTGGGTGGCTACATCGGCCGGGGTATAATCAGCCACGGCAGCGCTCATAATACAAGCTTTTGAATCAGCATAAACAGCCAGGCAGGCCTGCAGCATTTGTGCCGCCGAAGTAACATTCACCCTTTTTATATTGTGTTGTTTACTAACCTGTGCCGTAGGACCGGTTATCAAAGTAACATCGGCACCCATCAAAGCAAGCTCATCCGCGATAGCAAATCCCATTTTACCCGACGAGTGATTGCCGATAAACCTAACCGGGTCGATGGCTTCATAGGTTGGTCCCGCAGTTACCAGGATCTTATGACCGGCTAAAAGGAGTTTTTTTTTTGATTCAGCTTCCAAAAAAGCAACGATCTCTTCAGGCTCGGCCATCCGGCCTTCGCCGTACAGACCGCTGGCCAGCTCGCCATTACCAGGGGGGATCATGATGTTACCAAATGACTGCAGCCTGTTCACGTTTTGGCGGGTAGCCGGATGCAGCCACATGTCCAGGTCCATAGCCGGGGCAAAATAAACCGGGCACTTGGCCGATAGATATACGGCGCTAAGCAGGTTATCGCAAAGACCATTGGCCATTTTTGCAAGGGTATTGGCTGTAGCTGGGGCTGTGATCAGCATATCGGCCCAAAGGCCAAGCTCAACATGGTTGTTCCATTCACCGGTATCAGTTTTGAAATAATCAACCAATACTGGGTTTTTTGATAATGTTGAAAGGGTAAGCGGGGTAATAAAATGCGTGGCATCGGTAGTCATTACCACTTTAACATTGGCGCCAGCTTTAACCAACAGCCTAACCAGTAATGCCGATTTGTATGCAGCAATACTGCCGCAAACTCCTAAAATAATGTTTTTATCTTTAAGCATAAGCTCAGATCCACCTATTCGGCGAAAGATTAAATATAGGCTAAAATAGAAAAAACTCCCGATAGGGGAGTTTTTTCTATTTTATAAATAAATTTCCTCCCCCCTTGTAGAGAGGCCGGGGGCGACTAAACTTCTTTAGTTGGGTTACGATAGTAAACTTTACCATCTAAAAACTCCTGAACTGCAACCAATGAAGGTTTTGGCAATTTCTCGTAGTGTTTTGAGATTTCAATTTGCTCACGGTTTTCAAACACTTCTTCAAGGTTATCATTTGATGAGGCAAACTCAGAAAGTTTCTGGTGAAGCTCTTCTTTGATATTGTTCGAGATTTGGTTCGCTCTTTTTGACATAATCACAAGCGACTCATAGATGTTCTCTGTTTTGGTATCCAGCTCGCGTAAATCGCGGGTTACAGTGCTGCTGGCTGCTGCTGGTTTATTACTGTTGTTAGCTGTCATATCTTATATTTAACTCTTTAATATATCTTAATTAATATGGTATTTTTTGCGGCTGATTTTTTTCAGATGGCGCAGTAGTTGTTACAGTGTCTTTAGTTGCAAGCTTTTTGGCAACTTTTGAATTGCTCATAGCTTCGGCTATAAGGCGTTGAGCTTGTTTGATGCCTTGATGGCTGTCTTTGGCGTAAGTTTGAGTTTCGTGCAGATATTTGCTGTTCGGATATTTCTCAGCAAACTGGTCGGCGTAAGCTATAGCCTGGTTAAAACGGTCTTCCTGTTTAGTTTCAAAGCTATGGTAAGCATATTGATATTGTGCCTTAACAATAAGGTATTCCATTTCCTCGCCGTATTTGGTATCAGGATAATCGCGCAACGCATTGTTGAACGCAATAACTGCCGATTGATAATCGCTGATAGTTAAATAAAGCTTAGCGTTGGCATAAGCTTTGGTTTCCAGTTTATCACGCAGGTTTTGGATAAGCTTGCTGGCCTCAGCTACACGGTCGCTTTTTGGATAAAGGTTAATGAACAACTGCAAAGCGTCGATAGCCTTTAACGTATTATCCTGATCAAGCGAAAATATCGGCGAATCAAGGTAGTAGCAATAAGCCGAAAAGAAGCGGCACTCCTCAGCCCTTGAGCTTGAAGGATAGGTATCCGCGAATGTTTTAAAGTGGTATCTTGCCGATGTGTAGTCCTTTTGTTTATAATACGTAAAGGCGTAATAGTAAAAAAGATCTTCAGCACCTTCACGGCCACGGTAACGTTCAACCAGCACCTCAAATAAGCCTAAAGCCTTGTTATAGTCCTTTTTGTTATAGTACTTAATAGCTTCCTGGTATTTTTTGGCGTAATCGTTACTGGCTTTTAACTTTTCGTATTTGCTTTTACAACTGCCAAGCGTAATAATTACGATAGCTAAAACACTGGCTAATAACGTTAGTTGCTTTTTAAACATTTTGCAAAGATAGTTAATAATATAAATCAATCAATTTTTATTTAGCCGCTAATATATAACGAGGCATTGGCCCGGTACCTATATATATAGTGTATTTAACATCTTTTAACTATTGACGGTTTGGGTATGCCGGGCTTGTTAAACTAATACTGTTAAAACGTTTGTTTCTTATATAATGTATATCGGTTTTTGAGGACTTATTGATCGGGGAGCTGTATGATTGAATGGAGTCATCGCAGGCCGTTTGTGTTTTCTGTAGTATATATGATATTTATGTGTAAGTGCACTGTTTTTAAATACGACTAAGGTAGGTTGATGATGGCATGGGTATAGCAACTTCGACAGCTATTCAACCCGGTGTTGACTAACGGTACATACAATAAACTATGGGATTGAGGGACGCACCAGAAGTGCAAGCTAAGGGATTGAGGGTGGCTGCACCAGAGGTGCAAAAGGTTTGTAGAAATAGAACGATTGAATTTTTAGTGTGCCGGAGGTACACAACTCCGGTGTTTTTTGCATCATTTACCAGGAATCATAAGTTAATTTTCGCTTTAAATTGAATTATGGCGTTGCCTGCGGCCGGGCTATCCGCTGCAAGTCCTCGCTTTGCCTTTACACAATGGCCAGCGCACGCTGCGGGCTTTACGCTACTATCCCTAACGTGGGGCCGGTTTATAAAGTAAAGTTCTTTCATTAATAACTGTATCAGCTGTTCGATGGGTATATATAGTATTTAAATAGAATAGCTGCCGAAAGCATATATTGGTTTAGTATACGCCAGGGGTATAAAAGCTTTACAGTATATATAATAGGAGAGTTATAGTATATGCAGGTAGCTGCTTATATAATAATTGTGTATCAAATGGGGAATTAAGCTTTACTAAGGGTTATCCATAAATGTTGAATGAATGTTTTAGATGGGGAGGGATGCAGCTGCAGCGGGAAAAGGGCTGCTGGGAGGCGGGTGGTTAAAACTTTTTGTTGTTGATAAATAGGATGTTAAGATAGTATTAAGGAAAAGAGTTATAAATAATTTGGAGAAAGGGAAAAAGCATGTACCTTTGCAGCCCGCAAACGAGGAAACGAAGTAGCGGGATAGTTCATTAAAGGGTTAGAAAAGGGCGAGCAGAGGGGTAAAAAAAAGATTCAAAATCTTTTGTGAAAGAGAAAAGAAATTCGCACCTTTGCAGC
>NZ_JBFUHE010000016.1:0-200155 GCF_056402535.1 Mucilaginibacter sp. P4_A11 | reverse complement strand
ATATTCATACACAGTAACATTTTTCAATAAAACTGTAATGCTTTCATTCTTGGTTTCAAAAGATTTAACCTCACCCAAAAATGTAAGATTGATGTTCAGATCTGTTATATATATCTTTTTTGTAATGGACTCACTCATTAGTTTAAATATTGGCGCAAAGAAAATAAAATTTTATGTCAATCTTTTTTCAGATAAAAAGAAAATGATTGTTTTTGGATATAATCTTATGTGATTGTTATTTAACGATATATAGGCTACAAATTACGTGTTCAATAGTAACCTCTGCAAAACCTGACCTGTGTGAAACTAATATTTATTGACGATGAGCCAATTCAACATTTTATCATTCAGAGAATGATCGAAACTTATTTATCATATCTGCCATTAACTAAGTTTTATTTTGATGCAACAAAAGTTCTTGAATTTTTAACTGAAAATAAAGCCAATATTGATGAGTTGCCCGATATGATTTTTGTTGATATTAACATGGATGTCATGACCGGTACAGCATTTCTTCATAAATATAGCAAGCTGAGAGGCCGTTTAGCTAAAAAAATAGATGTTTATATTATGTCATCGTCAATTGATCCGTCAGACCTGGCCCTATCAAAAAAATACGATTTTGTTTTAGATTACATAATAAAGCCCTTAACCAAAGTTACGCTCCGAAAAATACTGGAGCCTGCATAACTGAAGCCGCCGTTGTATAACAACATGGAACAATCCCGTCGATAAAGATCTTATCCTTGCTTTTCTTTAAGGTTGTCTCTTGCAAACTAAATAATGGAGTCGAAGAGGAATAATCGTAAACTTCAATATTTAGCAGGGTGGCAGTAACATTGTCGTTCACTTCTTCATACGATTTAAGGAAGCCCACATAGGTTAGGTTTAGTTCAAGATCGGTTAAGTAAATTTTCTTTTGAGAGGCTAACATCATCGCAAATAAGCTTGTGAATAAAGAATAAAATGTATTTGTGTAGCTATACGATTTTCGCCCAATAATGTTGCAACAAATATTTTATCATTTAACGTTGCTGTTCACCTATCCATACCCTGCTATCAGCTAATACCTTTTTAAAGGCGCCGGAGGAAATACTCACGGCCCATCTTTTTAAGAAATAATTAAAATCAATTATGATGAAAAATCAATTATTAACAACTTTTTTAGTTTTAATGGTGCTGCTTACGTCTTGTGCCAGCTACAAGGAGAATATTTATTTTCAGGGGCTGGAAAGAAATCCGGAGATGAGTTATAAGATCACCAACTTTTCGCCCCCGACAATACAACCTGGCGATATTTTGGCATTAACTGTTAAGAGCTTAAATTCTGATGGGTCAGCTATTTTTAACAGCGGTTCTGGAAGTACAACTTCGGCTAAAGGTAAAGATGCCGGTAGTTCTTCGCCATCAGGAAACGATGGATACCTTGTAAATAAAGACGGTGAAATCCAACTTCCTTTAGTGCATGGCGTTAAGGTTGGTCAGCTTTCACTTGAAGAAGCGGCCGCTGCTATTAAAAGTAAAATTTCGCCGTACCTGAAAGAGCCGGAAGTAATAGTTACTCTGCTGAATTTCAAAGTTTCGGTATTAGGCGACGTAGCGCATCCCGATGTGCTTGCTGTTACTGAAGAACGGTTTTCAATCACCGACGCACTCAGTCGTGCCGGCGATTTAACTTCAACAGCTAACCGTAAAAATATTCTATTGGTTAGGGAAGTAGACGGCAAACGGAAATATATAAATATTGATATCACCTCTCCAAGGTTATTCGAATCACCATATTATTATCTAAAAAGCAATGATCTTATATACGTTGAGCCTGGAAAAGAAAAGTTTGCAAACCAAAGTACTGTGTTTAAAGTACTGCCTATTGTGCTTTCAATAGCATCGTTGATATTGGTTACCTACCAGGTTAGTAAATAAGTACGCTAAAAGTTATTTAAAAATAAAATATATTATATGGAGGTTGTCAATTCTAATGATGCAGGATCGGCCAAGGTCAGGATCTTTTTTAACAAGATCTTGTTTCATTGGCCTTTATATCTAATCTTCCTGGTTTTGTGTTTAGGGCTCGCTGTTTTTTATCTTAGATATAAACGTCCTGTTTACCAGATATATGCCAAAGTGATGGTTAAAGACCAGCAAAAAGAAGCAAACAAGGCCGCCCTCGAAGCAATTAATTTAACGGAAGCTCAAACGGGTATCGATGAGCAAATGGGCTTAATGAGTTCAATTCCGGTAACGAAGCAGGTAGTAGAGGATCTGCAGTTATGGACTACTTACCTGGAGCAAACGCCATATTATTCATATAAAGATATTTATAGCACTACACCTGTTGATTTCAAATTAATCAGCCGCGGAAAAGGTTCATTAAATTCAATATTTGATATTGTTATTGAAAGTGACAGTACATTTTTAATAAAACAGCCAAAGGAAAAATCAGTCAGGTTTGCGTTTCGAAACAATTTAGTCAATAGTTTTGGAACATGGAGGCTTGATAAATCACCCAATTTTGATCACTATATAGGTAAAACTATAAGGATAAAGTTACGCGAGGTAGATGATGTGGTTGGATTTTATCAAGGTGCCATTCACGAATCGCCAATAGCTAAAAGCTCGATGGTTGCCATTAGGCTTGAAGATGAGGTGCCTGAGCGGGGCCGTGAAATTGTTGACGACCTAATAAGGGTTTATATGGCTGCTTCGGTAGAAGAAAAACGCCGTTCCACCCAAAACACCATCAAGTTTGTTGAAGAACGCTTAGGCTCCATTACCCAGGAACTGAATAACGTAGAAAACAAGTATACAGGATACAAAAGTGTACGTGGCATTACCGAAATAGCCGATCAGTCATCACAATATGTAGGTGGGGCTCAATCAAACGAAAAACAGCTTAATGATATCAAAATTCAGGTAAGTGTTTTGGATGGCGTTGATCGTTACCTCAACTCTGATGATGGCAAAGGCAACACTCCGTCAACATTAGGCATAAGCAATCCTTCAATGCAGAGCTATATTGACCGCTTAAACGATTTACAGTTGGAGCGCACTAAAATGCTATCTACATTACCAGAAAGTAATCCCTTGTTCAATCCCATAAACCAGCAGATAGCTTTAACAAGGGCTGCCCTGAGAGAAAATTTAAAAACAACGAGATCATCTTTACTGGCCACTCAAAAAAACCTTCAAAGTGTTGGCTCCTCGTACCAATCAACAATACGTAGCCTACCCGGTCAGGAAAGAGACCTGAAGGACATTGACCGTATGAAAGGAATAAAGGAAAACTTATTTGTTTACCTATTACAGAAAAAGGAAGAATTAAGCCTGGACTACGCCTCAACAATTTCTGATGCTGCTATAATTGATCAGGCGCATAATGGGTCGCAAAGCGCACCAATTCCCGGATCTGTTTATGCAATGGCACTTTTATTCGGGCTTGTTGTGCCTACAGGTATGATTTACGGAAGGGATGCTTTTAAAAATAAAATCTCAAGCAAAAGCGCCATCATCGAAGGTACAGGTTTACCTGTATTGATCGAGATCACAGACTCCGATACTACAGATCCTATTGTAGTACTAAATCAAAAAACCTTTATCGGCGAGCAATTCAGGGATTTGCGCACCAAGCTGAGTTATTTACACAATAACAATAATAACCCCGGCAAAACCACCCTTTTTACTTCAAGTATTTCGGGTGAGGGCAAAAGTTTTGTATTAAGTAATTTGGGCGCGGTTTTAGCGATTGCCGGAAGGAAAACAGTACTTGTTGAATTGGATTTGCGGAACCCAACCCTGGCTAAGCGATTTAAATTGAAAAACTCAACCGTTGGGTTAACAGATTATATCATTGGTAACGCAACTCAGGCACAAATAATCCAAACATCCGAAATTTCGGATGATCTGCATATCATTTGTGGCGGCGCTGTGCCTCCTAACCCTTCAGAGTTGCTTGAAAGCAAGCAACTTGCTGACCTGATTGCCGAATTAAAGTTGAAGTATGATCATATCCT
This sequence comes from Mucilaginibacter sp. P4_A11, assembly GCF_056402535.1. Classification (NCBI taxonomy): domain Bacteria; kingdom Pseudomonadati; phylum Bacteroidota; class Sphingobacteriia; order Sphingobacteriales; family Sphingobacteriaceae; genus Mucilaginibacter; species Mucilaginibacter sp. P4_A11. Next base: position 196,145 of record NZ_JBFUHE010000016.1, on the reverse strand, counting down.
TATTGATACTCCGCCGGTTCATATTTTAACAGATGCGATGATCATTTCTCCAATGTGTGATTTATGCCTGTACGTGATCAGGCAGGATTATACACCAAGTCAGGAACTTGGCTTCATAAATGAATTACGGGAGGAAAATAAACTGCCAAGAATGAAACTGATTTTTAACGCTGTTAAAAGCGAACTGCATGCCAATAGCTATATCTATCAAAAAAATAGCTATATCAAGGAACCAACCAGGAGCATGAAAAGCAAATTGAAAAAGTTTGCGAGCAGGTTTTAATGCTATCCTTCAATAAAAACAGCCGATATCTAACTATATGCATTTATGCATGACTTCCCTAATTTACTGCCTGCTATATGAAAAGTTTAACAAGTAACATTTCTTTGAATAGCAACCGGTTCGAAAAATTCCAGCAATGGACAAAGCTTATTGCAGTTACCTTATCGGCCCAGGCGATAATTCAACTATTAGGTCTGTTATCAGGTATATTAATAGTACGTTTATTGCCAACAACCGAGTATGCCTTTTATACCTTAGCCAACACCATGCTGGGAACAATGACCGTATTAGCCGACGGCGGTATTTCATCGGGGGTTATGGCACAGGGAGGTAAAGTATGGCAGGACAAAAACAAATTAGGTGTTGTGGTAGCAACCGGCCTTAAACTCAGACGTAAGTTTGGTATATTTAGTTTGCTAATATCACTGCCTATTCTTGTTTATCTGTTGTTGAGTCATGGTGCAAGTATTGCAACTTCCATTTTTATTGCGTTGGCAATAATACCATCGTTTTTTGCAGCGCTTAGCGATAATCTTCTTGAAACCGCCCCTAAATTACATCAGGGTATAAAACAATTGCAAAAAAATCAGTTAGCTGCCGGTATAGGTCGTTTTATTATGATGACCGGTTCTTTGTTGATATGGCCTTTCACATTTATTGCAATCCTTGGGAATGGTATTCCCAGAATTTGGGCAAATATCCGCTTGCGAAAAATATCTGCGGAGTATGCAGATCCAACGCAGAAACCTGACCCGGTTATTCAAAAGGAAATCCTTTCTATGGTAAAGCGATCGCTGCCTGGCGCGATTTACTATTGCGTAGCCGGGCAAATTCCTATTTGGCTGCTATCGTTTTTCGGATCTACCCAGTCAATTGCCCACGTTGGCGCGTTAAGCAGGTTATCCACTATTCTAACGGTTTTCACCACGTTGTTTAGCACAGTTATTGTGCCGCGTTATGCCCGGTTACCTGCTATAAACAAACTCCTTGTTTCACATTTTGTTAAAATTCAACTGGGGCTGATATTGATTTGTGTTGTAATTGTAAGTTTAGTTGGCTTTTTCCCTAAACCCTTGCTTTGGATATTGGGTAAGGATTATGCAAACTTAAATACAGAAATGATATTGGTAACTATTTCAAGCTGTATAGCATTGCTGGCCGGATTAACATACTCCATTGTAATTTCACGTGGCTGGATAATAAATCCAGTAATAAATATCTCGATAAATATCTTCTTTCTGCTGATACTCGTGTTATTGTTAGATCTTTCGAAGGTTACCAATGTATTGTTGTTTTCAATTGTAGATTGTTTACTTGCCTACATTATTTTGGTCATCTACTTCTTCTACAAAATTTATCACAAGGCAGCTAAGTCACAATTATGAAACCAAATTATTTTGCTTTGGTCAGGCATAAACTGGCCGGATTACAAGAATATTTCAGAATTGCATATTATAAGTTTTTAGGAATGCGCTTAGCAAAGGGTGTTAGCCTGGGTAAAATTGACTGCGCATGGCCAAACAAGGTTTTGGTTGGTATAGATTGTGAAATAGCAAATGGCGTGGTATTTAAAGGCGGCCAGCCATTTTTAGATAGTAACTATATAAAAATAGGTGATCGTTCATTTATTGGCAACCGTTGCTTTTTTAATTGTACTACAATGATATCAATTGGTCAGGATTGCTTAATTGCAAGCGATACTACTTTTGCTGATATCGGTCATGGTATAACCTTAGGCGAAAAAATAAATAAACAAGCAACAAATTATAGCCCAATTATCATACAAGATGATGTGTGGATAGGTACAAATTGTGTAATTCTTCAAGGTGTTACAATAGGCAGGGGGAGTGTAATAGGGGCAGGATCGATGGTAAACAAATCTATTCCTGAATATCAAATCTGGGCTGGTTCACCAGCCCGCTTTATTAAAAACAGATAACATTTTTTTCATGCAATCAGCTATTTGTACACTTTTTGAAGGGCATTATCATTATGGTGTCGCGGCATTGGTAAATTCACTTTGTAAAAAGGGCTATAAAGGAGATATATACGCGGGTTACCTGGGCAATTTGCCAGAGTGGGCCAAAACAGAACAATCGTTTAATTATGATGGAGCTGAAATAAAAGTTTTTAATGTTAACCAGGATGTAACTATCAAATTTGTTAAACTCACAACAAATTATCACCTCACAAACTATAAACCCGACTTTTTAGAGTGGCTTGTAAAGGGCCCTGCCAGTGAGGTTGAAAATATTTACTATTTCGATCCCGATATTGTAATTAAATATAGCTGGTCGTTTTTCGAAGAATGGGTTAGTTCAGGAGTTGCTGTTTGCGAAGATATCAATTCGCCCCTTCCATTGAACCACCCCCGTCGAATGGCTTGGAGCAGGTTTTTTTCAGACTTTTCAATGCCGCTTAACTTTACAGAAGGTTATTATGCAAACGGGGGATTTATAGGGTTAAATAAAAAAGATTTTGGATTTTTACCATTATGGATCACCATACAGGAAAAGTTTGCGCCACTTATTGGTGGGCTCAACAAATCATCGCTGCCGGGCAAAGGCGCACTGCTTGCGGAAGAACACATTGGTGATTATGCGCCATTTGGTAAAACTGACCAGGATGCATTGAACATAGCCGTTGGCGCATGGGAAGGCCCAACAAGTTTTATTGGGAAAGAAGCAATGGCTTTGGGCCCTGGCCCGGCACTGATGTTTCATGCTTTAGGCGTTCCAAAACCATGGAAGTTTAATTTTCTTGCGCAGTGTTTAGTAGGCTCTTGTCCAAGGCACGTCGACAAAATTTATTGGCGCTCTGTTGATAGCCCGATAAGATTGTTTTCTCCGTCATATATATTCAGAAAAAACCTGGCTATCAAGATCGCCATATTTATTGGCCGATTTTATAAAAGATAACCATCCACACAATGAAATTATTAATTGTATGCGGATCGCTGGAACAGGGTAAAGATGGAGTAGGAGACTACTCACGAAACCTGAAGCGGGAGTTTGTGAAGCAAGGACACCAAGTATTCCTTTTTGCACTAAATGATCGTCATGCGGATACTTTAATTGAGAACGCGGCAGAGAAAGAGATTTCAGAAATTCGCCTTCCTGCTTCCATGGAAGCCCGTGAGCGCTTTACAAAGTTGCAAAATATAACAGAGGTTTTTTCCCCTGATTGGATAAGCCTGCAATTTGTAGGTTATTCGTTTCACAAGCGCGCTATTGTTTTTGATTTAGCCAAACAGCTCAGGCACTTAAAGATTAACGCTAACGTACATGTCATGTTTCACGAGATCTGGCAAGGCGAATCAAAAGATAGTACATTGAAAGATAAGATCATCGGATTTTTTCAAAAGAGATCGGCTATCGCTGTTGTAAAGGCATTAAAGCCCAAATGCATCTCTACTACAAACGGATATTATCAAAAGAGCCTTCTAAAAGCAGGCATCAATACCAATAAAATACCGGTATTCAGTAATATGCCTTTGGGTGATCGTACCCGGAAAAGAATCTACGAAAAATTACCTTCCAATTTTAAGAATAACAGTACCGATTATGTTTTAGCCTGTTTTTTTGGGGGCTTTCATCAACATGATTTACTTGCCGCAAGGATAGAGCAATTGTCGGCAAGTATTAGCAATCAGCTTAATAAAAAACTGTTAATTACACATGCCGGTAAAAGTTCGGGAATAAAAGAACAGTTTGCCGAGCTACATGAAAAAACAGGTATCCCGATGCATGTATTGGGCGAATGGCCCGAGAATGATATAGCAGATTATTTGGGTACCTGCGATGTAAGCTTGTCCAACCATCCTAAAGTTTTATTCGAGAAAAGCGGCAGTATAGCCGCTGCCTTATACAATCAATGTCCGGTGATCATTTTACGCGATGGATTTGCAGATGATGATCAAAAAAGGGACGAGATAGAAGAGTTGAAATATATAAACGATATAAAAAAATTTATAAACCAGGATACTGGTTTTGCTAACAGTTACAGTCCCCATAGCGCTGCTGAACAATACAGCGCCATGTTTAAATTGAGTGTGAAATCATGACCGTTGGAATAATAACTACTAATTATAACACCATGGAGATGACATCCAGGTGCATCGATCACTGTTTACGTTATGCAGATGATAAGATCGATCAGTTCACTGTTGTTGACGATTGCTCAACCGAGTTATTTGAAAACAAGTTTAACAATGTACAATTGCTTCGAAACCCGCAAAATTTAGGTTTGGTTAAAAGCTTAAATCGGGGATTGAATGCAACTGATACCGATCTCGTGATCCTGTTTGACTCTGATGCGTGGCCGCTGGAAGAATACATCCTCAAAACAAAAGCATTTTTTGAGGCTAACCCAACCATTGGCATCGCAGCTTACAGCACGGAAAATGCCGAAGGAAACCCGGCAGTAGCCTTTGAGCCTGAGCCGGATGCCATGAGTGTAATACTTGGCCAAAAGTTACACGGTTACTATCAAAAATATTTTAACAAAACGCCAAAGCAAATAACCGTATATACCTGTGCTATGGTAATAAGAAAAGAGGTATTGCAGCAGGTTGGTGGGTTTGATGAAAATTATGACTGGTTGGAGCTTGACCATGATATCTGCATGAGCGCCATTCGTAAAGGATGGGGTATCGGTTTAATCCCCGTTCGGGCTTTTCATAAAGGTAGCGGCACACCGCAAAAAGTAGGAAGGCGTGTTATCCGTTTTTACCAAAACAGGATAAAACTTCTTAAGAAATTTGGTAAATATCCTGCAAGACCACTTTTAAATTCACTAATCGTTGGCCGTTTGGCAGTGGAGTACTTAGCTATAAACACCCTGGGCCGCATCAAAATGAGCAACGAAGTAAGGGCCGACAAATCTTATTCAAGGTCAAGTCTAATAGGTATGTTTTTTACCGGGAAAATTTAATTGCGCAAAACAATGAGTTATTCAATAGCACCTAAAAAGATAGCCGGCGGGACAAGCATTTTTATGGATAGCCTGCGCATTGTGGCCGCGCTGGTTGTTTTTTTAGGGCATGGTTATGCGCAGTGGTTTACTGCCGTCGGTTATAATTATAATGGTGTGGATTGGGGGCATATGGCAGTTGTCATATTTTTCGCACTATCCGGTTATGTTATAGCATATTCAACTACAGCAAATAACCGTGGACTTTTACAATATACCCAGGCCAGGTTAAGCAGGTTATATTCGGTTGTGATCCCAACATTGCTGATCACCGCATTGATTGAAATTGTTGTTAAGTTTTCTGACCCGGCATTATTAGCTCATTATACCAGGGGCTTTTCATGGCCGCGATATATCATATCGGGTTTGTTCCTTAATGAAGTTTGGTTCTTATCGGCTTCGCCTCCTATAAACGGGCCATTATGGTCGCTATCATACGAGTTTTGGTATTATGTAGTGTTTGGACTGTTCTTTTTCAGAACTAAAGGTTGGAAAGGGTTATTGCTACCATTAGCAGCCTGTTTAATAGCTGGGCCCAAAATTTTATTGATGATGCCGATCTGGCTTTTAGGAAATTGCGCTTACCGTTTAAGGAATCCAATAAGAAGTCATGGATTATCGTGGTTATTAATCACAGTAATGGTAGGCACAGCGATAACCTTATTTTGTATACTGCCTGGCTACCCGCTCCATTTAGGTAAAGCCCCGCTGTTTTTTGCCGGACAGTTTATAACCGATTTCGTCATTGGTGTTTTTGTAGCACTGGCATTATGGATGTTGCCACAGTATGATAACAAAGAGGTTAAAAAGCCAAGCCCGGTTGTAAATTTCATCAGGAAATTCGCCGACCTTACATTTCCATTATATGTATTGCATGACCCCATGCTGGTATTGGTGCGGTCAATATGGAAAACGAGGCTGTTTGATGTTACGCAATTTACAATAGCCATGCTGATTGTATTCACCGCTACCATGGTGATCGGTTACATCATGGAAGAAAACCGGAAACACTGGACAAGCTTTTTTAAGAAAGTATTACAAAAGGGAAAAACCTTATCACTGGCAAAAGCCAATACCTAATATGGCTCAATCTCTGAAAGTATTATTACTCACACATAAGTTTTACCCAGATTTGGGCGGAACTGAAGCGAATGCCGAGTTTTTGGCAAAAGCATTTCATAACTACGGGGTCGAAGTGCACCTGCTCACATGGACACAACAATCAGGCACCAAGGTGTTTCCCTATAAAGTTGTCCGCAATCCCGGCTTAAAACAATTATTGGCCGAACATAGCTGGGCCGATGTGGTTTTTGAAAATAGTCCTGTTTTGAGAATGTCATGGCCCGCTGTTTTTTTCAGGAAGCCATTGGTTGTTTCGCTAAATACTTGGATAAGCAATGAGGATGGTTCAAAATCCATCGCGGCAAGAACAAAGTACCTGTGGTTAAGGAAGGCTTCAAGCGTTATTGCTGTAAGCAATGCGATCAGGCAAAAATGCTGGCCAGATGCGGTTGTAATTGAAAATGCTTACAACGATGAGCTTTTTGTACAAACAATAGCTAACGACAGTAAACCTAAAAGCTTTGTTTTTTTAGGAAGGTTAGTATCCGATAAAGGAGCTGATTTAGCAATAGAAGCAATAGCGCAGTTATATAAAGAGTACAAAGAAGCAAATGATGATACCTCCGAAATTTCACTAACAGTAATTGGAGAGGGGAAGGATTTTGAAAAGCTAAAACAATATGTTATAGAGGCTGGCATCAAACAGATTATCAGGTTTGAAGGCAGCTTAACCGGCGAAAAACTGGTTGACTGTTTAAATAAGCATAAGTATATGCTTATCCCCTCAAGGTGGCAGGAGCCATTTGGAATAGTTGCTTTGGAAGGGCTTGCATGTGGTTGTATCCCGATTGTATCTGACGGCGGCGGCTTACCTGATGCCGTTGGCAAAGCAGGACTGGTATTTAAAAGAGGTGATTTGCAGGATTTGGTAAACACGATTAAAAGCCTCCTGACCGACGAATATTTACAGAAGAGGCTAAGATTTGAAGCTGATGCCCATTTGAAGGCGCACAGCAGTAAAGTGATTGCCAAACAATATTTTGACATCGTTAATGCCGCAGTGCAATAACAAAATATATGAAAGTAATTTATACTTCGCCTAACCGGAGCCATCACTACCGTTATGCGCTTGCACTTCACCAGGCAGGGATCCTTCACAAGTTTGTAAGCGGATTTTCGCGCTGGAGCCCACGTGCTGCATTTACTGAGATAGGGGACAAGTTAGTCCGCAGTGATAAAATTCAAAGCATTTATTTGGCAAGCTTGAAATTTAAAGCACCTAAATCAATCAGTACACAACTGGCTTATTTAGCCAAAATAGAACAGGATAACGCCTGCATAAAATACCTGGACGACGCGGATATTTTCATGCACTACAATGGCAGCGGGCTCAACGCCAGCAAAAAAGCCAAAAGCAAAGGGAAAATAGTTATCGTAGAAGCGGTAAACAGTCATGTAGAGTACCAGGAAAATTTAATGAAGCAAGAGTACGAATCATTAAAGCTACAATGGCAACCTTTTCATGATAAGGAAAAAGCACGCCGTATTGAAGAATACCACATTGCCGACTACATACTGATGCCCTCAAATTTTGTGAAAAGAAGCTTTATTGAAGCCGGTTTTCCTGAGCGCAAACTGATCAGGGTGCCATATGGCTTTAATCAGTTAGCCGGTAACACTGAAGTGTTAGGCAATATTGCTCATGATACGTTTACCATTCTGTATGTTGGGAGCATTTCGGTACGTAAAGGTTTAAGATATCTAATTGAAGCTTTCAGGTTATTAAATCATCCCAACAAAAAATTAATAATTGTAGGCCCTGAAAATAACCCTAACGGTTTAGTAGATGTAGTTATTCCGGATGGGGTGGTGTTTACAGGTATATTAAAAGGGGAGGAGCTGGAAGCTGCTTACAAAAGTGCCAGCGTTTTTTGCCTCCCTTCAATTGAAGAGGGCTTAGCGTTGGTTTTAGGCGAGGCATTGTCGTTCGGGGTTCCTATTATCGCTACAGAAAATACCGGGGCCGATGATATCATAACTAATGGAGAAGAAGGGTTTATAGTTCCTATCAGGAACAGTAAAAGTATTGCCGATAAGCTGCAATTATTAGCTGATGATGAGCAGCTTTACAACACAATGAAGGCAAAAGCTGTTAAAAAAGCTACAGGACTAAAGGGCTGGGATGAAACCGGCAGGTTATTGATAGCATCGCTCAACGATGTGTTTGCAGCTAAAAAATAAAATTAACCAAAGTTTAGATGGATAATCAGCAGGAGAAATTACGGGTTTATATCAAAAAGCTGCTTTATGTGTTGGTATTTGTACTCATTTTTGAGGGCCTGCTGCGTAAAGTGCTCCCTTCTGCTTTAGGGCTTTTGGTGTTCTTTTTAAAAGATATTTTATGCATCATGGGCATATTCGGTATCAGTAAGGCAAAATTGAAAGGCTTAGCATTAAAGCTCTTCAAAAACTGGAAAACAGTGATGCTGATATTTATTCCACCAATGGTATTCACTGTTTTTCATGACCCTATCTTGAGCATTTTCGGGTTAAAGCAATACCTGTTATACATGATTGTTGGTGTAATGATGCCTTTTGCATTTCCTCCCGATAAGATGGATGAGTTTAAAAAATTTGTTGTTTGTATTTGCCTGGCGCTAATACCAACAACGGGTGTTGCTGTATTACAAAATAGCTTGCCGGCCAGTCATTGGTTAAACCTAAGTGTTGATGGCGGTTCATTAGAGGGCTTTTCGGCAGCGGGCCGACTTAGGGTAAGTTCTACATTTTCCTTCACTGGTCAGTACTCGTGGTTTTTAAATATGGCATGTGCATTTTTAGCCATGAGTTTTTTCTGGCCAAAAGCGGAGGTTAAAGGAAAAGCAAAGAATTGGCAGATCATCTATTTCATTGCTACCGGGGTATCTTTAATGATAGGTGTATTTATAACAGGCGGGCGTTCGGCGGTATTAGGCTGCGGACTTTGTCTGGTAATTGGCTTTGCCTTTGCAGCGTTTAAATCTCCCGGGCAAATTATGTCAAAAGGGTTAATATGTATCGCTGTATTCATCTTATTGCTCGGAGGTGTCCGTGCCGTTAAGCCCGAGTTTTTTGCGGCATATGACGAGCGATCAAGCGATAATGATTCTGGGGCACAATCGGCAGAGATGGTGGACAGGATTCAGGGAAACTTTTTTAACTGGACTAATTGGGTTTTTGAACAGGATATTGTTGCCATCATGTTTGGAAATGGCCTGGGAGTAATGAGCAATGGCTCCGAAAAGATCAGCCAATACGCATATGATTTAAAATTTGAGGAAACCGGTACCGAAAGCGATTTTGATACCACTGTTTATGAAGGAGGATTATACCTTACAGTAGTATGGTATGCATTCAGGTTATGGATGATCATATTTTGCTTTGGTATCTGGCAAAAAATCCGGCGAAAAGAATGGGCGGTATTGCTTTCATTTTTGCTGAGTTATGTGATCCTCAACGCGTCAATAGGGGCTGTAGGTAAAAACCCGCCCATTAATATTTGGCTATGGCTGGCAATGGGCAGCGTTTTAATCATCAAAAATTATAATGATCAGCAGGATAAGTTGCTGAAAGAGTCTGCAGCCAAATCGGTTCTTGCAGCATAGATATTATCAACAAAATCTTATGTCAAACAATAATTTCAGGGTAGCCATCATTGTATCGCATCCAATCCAACACTTTTGCCCGCAGTACATCAGCTTTACAAAAATGAAAGGTGTAGATGTAAAGCTATTTTTTGCCTCGATGCTTGGCTATAAAAAATACATAGATAAAAATTTTGGCCAGGAAATATCATGGAACAATCTGCGACTGGATGAATTTGATCATAAATTTTTAAACGGTGAAGAGGTGTTACCGTCAACTAAAGAACTTGATGCCCCCTCGGTAACTGAAGAATTGGATTCGTTTAACCCGGATGCTATTATTACCTATGGGCACTTTCAAAAAGTACAGCGTAGAGCACATAAATGGGCTAAAACCAACCATGTGCCTATTGTGTACATCACTGATTCTGAAAATCGTCAGCGCCGTAAATGGTATAAACGTTTAGCCAAGTTCTTTTTGCTGAGGCAGTATTATAACAAAGTGAATTACTTTTTTACAGTTGGTGATGCAAATGAAGCGTACTTTAAGCTTTACGGTGTGCCCGAAAAGAAATTCATCAGGATGCATTATCCTATTGACGTTGATGTATATGCCGATGCTTATCAAAATAAAGCAGCATTAAGAAGCAAGATCCGTGAGCAATATGGCATCCCCGAAAGCGATTTTGCCATAGCGGTTGTTGGTAAACTGGTAACCTGGAAAAACCAGGAACACCTGATAGACTTGCTGATAGATCTGGAAAGCAAAGGACATAAAGCCCATGCCTTCATCTTAGGTTCGGGAAAAACGCTTGACGGCTTAAAGCAAAAGGCCGAACAGTTAAAAGTAAATAAAGTACACTTTACAGGTTTTGTCGATCCACTGGAGTTGCCTTCTTATTATGCTGCTATTGATGCCTATGTGCACCCGGCCAGTATCGAACCACATTCGTTAGCTATCAGCGAAGCCATATATATGGGATGCCCGGTAATTTTGAGCAGCACATGCGGCAGTTATGGCGATACTGATGATGTACAGATCAACAAAAATGGGTTTGTATACAACTTTGGAGACATTAGCGAACTCTCTGAAAAAGTTGTAAAGCTGCTTAATGATCAGCAATTGCGTCAGCAATTCAGCGATCACTCCCGTAAAATCTCTTTAAAATTTCAGCAGCGCGCCCATAGGGAATCAATGCTGGATCTGATTAATAAAGTAAATAAGCTAAAACGCAGGTCTGTATCTGTTTAATTATAACCATGCGAATTGTCTTTTTTACCCACCCTCCGTTTTTAGGCTCGCAAAGCATGCCCCGTTTTGCTGCAATGTTAGCAAAGGGTATGGAACAACGCGGGCATCAAATTGAGGTTTGGACGCCTGAAGCTTTTTTTTACAAGCTATCGGCACCAGGCAGTTTAAAAAAATGGTTGGGATATCTTGATCAGTATCTGATGTTTCCCGCTCAGGTTCGTAAACGGATAAAATCATACCCTGCTCAAACATTATTTGTATTTACTGATCATGCCTTAGGACCCTGGGTCCCCTTAGTAACTAACCGGCCGCATGTAATTCATTGTCACGATTTTTTAGCGCAGCATTCGGCCTCCGGTAAAATAAAAGAAAACCCAACAGGTTTAACCGGCCGTTTGTACCAGCAGTTTATACGCAAGGGATATTCAAAAGGGAAGAATTTTATATCAGTTTCCAATAAAACCAGTCGCGACCTTCAGGAGTTTTTGACAAAGAAGCCCCAGTTATCAGATGTAGTTTATAATGGCCTGAACCGTGATTTTAAACCGCTGGAAACTGATAGAACCCGGAAATTATTTGGCGAGGCAATTGGGGCAGACCTTTCGCAGGGATATATTTTACACATAGGCGGTAACCAATGGTATAAAAACCGGGTAGGTGTAATTGAGATCTATGAATCATGGCGGAAGCTTGATAACAGCAAATTACCCCTGCTGCTGATCGGCAAAGAACCAACAGTGGCACTGAAAGACAAGCAACAGCAATCAGCTTACGCTAATGATATTTTTTTCCTGACAGATATCAGCGATGACCAAACACTATTGGCATATACAGGCGCAACTTTACTGTTATTCCCATCCCTTGCCGAAGGGTTTGGTTGGCCAATAGCCGAAGCAATGGCGTCAGGTTGCCCGGTAGTTACTACCGATGAAGCACCGATGACAGAAGTTGCCGGAGATGCGGGTTTCCTGATTAAAAAACACGATGATCAAAATGGTAGCGTAAGTTCTTGGGCAGATGAATCGGCGTTGGTTGTTGATCGTGTTATCAGTCTATCGGCTGTCGAACGCAAAAACGTAGTTGAAAAAGGCATAAAAAACTCCAGAAGGTTCCAAACCGAAATTATGCTTAACAGCATCGAGGAGATTTATAAATATTTGACAAAAAGCTTTGATATCAGGCTTGAAAAATAGCCCTTTCACCATTAATAGGATCAGCAATCATCTATTATTTCATGCAAACAGATCTTTCAAAGTTTACAATCGGCGATTATCAAAACGGCAGCAAAATAAAAGTGACGGTTTGGTATTTTATCAACTACTTCATTTTTAATAGTGCGTTCCCCTGGCCATATAAATTCAAAGTGGCTTTACTTCGCCTTTTCGGCTCAAAAGTGGGCGATGGCGTCGTGATCAAAACAAAAGTTAAAATAAAAAATCCGTGGCGGCTCACCATCGGCGATAATACCTGGATAGGCGAGTCGGTATGGATTGATAACCTCGAGGATGTGAGTATCGGAAAAAATGTTTGTATCTCACAGGATGCCATGCTGCTTACAGGTAACCATGATTATACCAAAACAGATTTTCCGTACCGCCTCGGTAAAATCACACTTGATGATGGTACCTGGATCGGTGCAAAAAGCGTAGTATGCCCGGGAGTTGTTTGCCGCAGCCATTCTATTTTAACAGTTAACTCCGTGGCCACTAAAGACCTTGAGCAATGGAGTATTTATTCAGGAAACCCTGCCTCATTTGTACGGGTTAGAAAAGGCATAACCGATTAATACTGCAGTTCAGGGAAAATGAGTGAAAAGATCAATTTAGTTTGCCTGCCTTTTGCTGGTGGAAACAAGTATTCGTACAGGCCGTTATTTACCGAAAGCTCAACTGTATTCAATACCTCCACGCTTGAATATCCGGGCAGGGGGACGAGGATTTTTGAAGACCTTACATCAGATATTGATAAGCTTGTTAATGACCTGTTTAACCAACTGAAGCCGATAATAAGCAAAGGGAATTATGCAATTTACGGGCATAGTCTGGGTGGGTTGCTTGCTTACCTGCTTGCAGTGAAAATTCGCGAAAACAAAGCTGAGCTGCCTAAGCATATTTTTATTACAGGTGCTTCCGGGCCTTCCGCTCCATCGCGCTTAACAAAGAAGTTTCATTTATATCCTCAAAAAGAATTTATAGATGAGATCATTATACTTGGCGGGATGCCCGATGAGATTTTGCAGGATAACGCTATGCTGGAGTTTCTTGAACCAATTCTCCGTAACGATTTTAAGGTGAGCGAAACCTATGTGCATAAACCTGCTGAGCCGCTGAATGTACCTTTTACGGTGATTACAGGTATTGATGAAGATCTTACAGCCGAAGAAGTTTTATTATGGCAAAATGAAAGCATCCCAGCAGTTGATTTTATACAACTGGAAGGTGATCACTTTTTTATAATGCAACACAAGGATTTTGTTATCAATACCATTTCTGAAAAGCTGATAAAACAATTAGAAAAATTTTAGACATGAACGAGGAACAATTATATCTGAAACCCAATGTGGTAATTGAGCCACTGGTAGATAAATGGTACGCCTGGAGCCACCTGATTTCTCCGGCAACTGCCGCCATGAATATAGTTGGAAGGCATTTGGCAATTATTGAATCGTATTTGATGGCACCGGCCATTCATGCCAATGCTGTGCTTAACCCTAAAATGAAAGGCGGCCCCTTTATGGATTTTGGTGGCGGGAGAATTGACGAAGTAACAGAATTGGAGAAACAGTCGCTTGAAAAGCAAAAGAAAGTTATTGAGTTTGCCAAAGCGATAAAGGCATTGGATAAATTACTGGATAGCGAAGCAACCGGCTATGGTTTAGAAGACCTGTACACTAAAGTGCCCGAAATTTTAAGAGGTTACGTTGAGCTTTATTACGATAGGAATAATAATCCCGGATTCAGGTTTTTTGAGTCGCTTTTATACCAGAGTGAATTTTATAACAAAAGCTCCCAAAGCCTGGCTATGTGGATCACCAACAATGACGAGCGCCCTTTTTGCCTCAGTACACCACGCCTTACCGAACCTGATGTGTTAAGCCTGGATGTGCCGTTCGACCATGCCTGCATTGATGCTTTGGCTAAAATGAAGCGCACATCTAACAGCTACACTGCCATTAAAGAAATCTGCGGTATCCCTGCTGAGCAGGAGCCTCTGTTTAAAACCTTTTTTACAGAAACGCCTCCGCCTCCCTATGAAAAATATACAGGTGATAAGATCAGAATGCGGTATTTTGGCCATGCCTGTATCCTGGTTGAAACAAAGGATATCAGTATCCTTGTCGATCCGCTGATCAGTTATTATGGTTACAGCTCAGATGTTAAGCATTTTTCGGATGTTGACCTGCCGGATACTATTGATTATGTGCTGATCACTCACAATCACCAGGACCATATATTATTTGAAACCCTGCTGCCTTTAAGGCATAAGATCAAGAACCTGATTGTTCCGCGTACATCAAGCGGCAAACTGGAAGATCCTGATCTGAAATTAATGTTCAACAGCATTGGCTTTAATAATGTGATGGATATCAGCGAATTGCAAACCATTCATTTTAATGATGCCATTATTACAGGGTTGCCTTTTATTGGTGAGCATAGTGATATGAATATCCTTACAAAAGCTTGCTACCTGGTAAAAATAGGTGATTTTAAACTGCTCTTTTTAGCCGATTCAAGAATTGTTGAACCTCGCTTATATGAGCTTGTTCACAAACTTATAGGCGATGTAGATGTACTTTTTATTGGTATGGAGTGCGATGGCGCACCATTGACATGGCTATACGGGCCTTTGCTTACCAAAAAGTTGCCAAGGGATATGGATGGAAGCAGGCGCCTTGCCGGTTCTGATTGCGATAAGGGTATGGCCCTCATCGATATTTTCAATCCTAAAGAAGCTTACGTGTATGCCATGGGACAGGAACCATGGGTTGAATTTATCAGCAGCATTAAGTATACCGACGAATCAAACCCCATTGTACAATCTGACAAGTTGGTAAAGCTATGCACAGACCGGGGTATAATTGCCGAGCGCCTATATGGCGAAAAAGAACTCTTGTACAATAAGCAGGTTGATAGTCTTATTGAACAATAACTATCAAACCATTTAGCGTTTCAGAAAATAACAGCATGTCGTCAAGGCTCCAGTTTCCTCTTCATCCGGCACAACGTGAAGTTTACGTTGATCAGCTTTTACATATGAATAGCTCACAATATAATATTGGAGCCTATATCATATTAAAGGGGGATTTGGATGTGGAAAAACTTCATGCTACGATAGGTTCGCTCCCGCAGGTATTTGATGCCTTTAAAATGCGATTTGACTTAAAGTCGGCTGATCTTGTTTATCAATTGGACAGCGATTTTAATGAGGCTGAATTGATTGAAGCTGATTTTAGCAACCAAACAGATCCGCAGGCAGAAGCTAAAGTATGGATGCGCCATATTTTTAGTACTCCGTTCAAACTAGCCGGCGATGTTGCTCCATTTGAACATTACCTGGTAAAAATTGCTGAAAAAGAACATTGGCTTTTATTAAAATATCATCATTTAATTATTGATGGCTACGGTTTTATAGTAAGTATCCGGTACCTGTCCGAAAAATATAGATCACTTATTACCGGTGAGCCGCTTATTTTAAATGCACCGTCATACCGCGCCGAAACGGTAAGCGCTAACGAATATTACGATTCTGATAATTATAAAAAGGACGGCGACTATTGGAAAGGCAAATTTGCAGTTAAGCCCGAAAAGCTGCTTGCAAAAAAATATCCTCAATACAACCGGGAAAACAGTATTGGTGCTACTTATAGTATCGATCTTACGGATAACAGGAAAATACAGCTGGAACATATCCAGAGTGTTTGCGGCGCAAGTTTACAACAGCTCACTATTGCTGCTTTGCTTATTTATTTCGGGAACATTACGCCATTAAATGAGTTTATATTTGGTACCCCGGTTCACAAAAGGGGATCAAGACAGCAACGAAATACAGTAGGTGTTTTCACCGGCGCCCTGCCATTTAAAGGGAATTATAACGCTGCACAAACATTAAGTGATTTGCTTGGCGAAATTAAAAACACACAGAAACAGGATTATCGTCACTATAATTACCAGGTTGAAGATTTGGGCAGAGCCCTTAAAGTTAATTCGGCAACTGATAACTTGTATGACGTAGTTGTCAATTACGAGCCCTTTGATTTCGATTTAAATTTTGATGAAAAAATAGAATCGGATCTTTTGCGCTTGCCAAACGATAGCGAACGTACGCCTTTGCAGCTATGCTGGCGCGATTATTATAAACAGGAGCGTTTACAGCTGCAAATCCAATTTTGCTATGAATACTTCACACAGGAAGAAATTGAACTTCTGGGCGAACGTATTTTGTACATAATAGCACAATTCCCTCAATCACTCAACAAAATTATTGGTAGTATCGACATTTTACCGATAAGGGAACTTGATCAGCTATCCGCATTCAGCGCATCCGATCAGGAACTTAACGAAGATATTGCCCGAAGTAAAACGATAATTGAAGCCTTTGAAAGCCAAATAACTGTTATGCCTGAGGCTATCGCATTGACGTTTGACGACGAAAAAATAAGCTACGAAGCACTGAATCAAAGATCAAACAAAATAGCGAACTATCTGAAAGGCCTGAGCGTCGGGAATGAAACGCTGGTGGCAGTTTGCATGGAGCGCGGTACTGATATGATTGCCGGCATCCTGGGAGTCCTTAAAGCAGGCGGCGCTTATGTGCCAATTGATATCGATTACCCCAAGGAGCGGATCAATTATATTCTCAATGATACTGKCGCAAAGATCATCCTGAGCAGCAGTACAGGCAGTGCGTTATTGCGTGATTTGGATGCGATGATTGTTGAACTGGATAACGAACCGCTCATAGAATTTCAAAGCAGCGAAAATTTAAATACCGTTATAAACCAAAATCAACTCGCGTATGTAATGTACACCTCTGGCTCAACCGGTAAACCCAAAGGGGTAATGATTGAGCACGGGGGAGTTGTGAATCTTGCCGCCGGGCAGGCTGTGGCATTACGGTTAGTGCCTGGCATGCGCACGCTGCAGTTTGCATCTATTGGTTTTGATGCCTCCTGCTATGAGATTTTCAATACGCTGCTAAGCGGCGGTTGCTTGGTGTTGTGTAAAAAAGAAGCAATCCTATCAGCAGAAGAATTTAAAAGACTACTTGATAAGCAAAAGGTTGAATTAGCAGTGATCCCGCCTTCATTTCAGCAGGCCATAGCCGACTCTTTAGGAACGCTCAAAACAATAGTTTCAGCAGGCGAAGCCTTAAATGAAACAACCGGAAGGTATTTGCAATCGCAAGGGGTAAGGTTAATCAATGCTTATGGCCCAACCGAGAGCACGGTATGCGCAACCTTAACCGATGAACCTATCCGAACTGATAAATTAATAACCATCGGCAGGCCGATAGCCAATACGCAGATCCAAATCAGGACAGCGTCGGGCGAGTTAAGCCCAATCGGCGTACCGGGCGAAATCTGCATTGGCGGCGTACAGGTAGCAAGGGGATACCTTAACCAGCCTGAATTAACAAAAGAAAAGTTCATCACAGACAAGTATAGTGAAGAGCCAAACGCAAGATTGTACCGCACCGGTGATCAGGGCAGATGGCTTGCAGATGGTAACATCGAATATTTAGGCCGGATAGACGACCAGGTAAAGATCCGTGGTTACAGGATCGAATCGGGCGAGATCGAACAGGTGTTACTTCAAAACGCAAACGTAAGGCAAGCGGTAGTACTGGCGAGGCCGGACAAACAGGATGTTAAACGCCTGACTGCCTACGTGGTAATGGACGTAGCAGCCTACAATAAACAGGAACTCCAAAACTACCTTGGCGAACGTTTACCAGAATACATGGTGCCAAGGCTGTGGGTGAACTTACCAAGCTTGCCATTAACCCCAAACGGTAAAACAGATAAACGTGCATTGCCCGAAGCAGAAGCAGGTAATGAAGACATTTATACTGCGCCGCAAACAGCAACAGAAGAAAAACTGGTAAAAATCTGGGAAGATTTGCTGGGTGTTGAAAAAATCGGGACAAAGGATAATTTTTTTGAATTGGGCGGTCATTCGCTACTGGCTATGCGGGTAATCTCGCAGGTAAGGAGGGAACTGAACAAAGAACTGAAGATCCGTGACCTGTTTGTGTATTCTACCATTACGGAACTTGCAAAACAGTTGGAGAATGAAGAAACTGAGACGGCAGGCGACATAATAAAAAGCATCAATCCAAGACCTGAATATATCCCGCTATCCTACAGCCAGGAACGGTTGTGGTTTATCGACAGGCTGGAAGGCAGCGTACAATACCATATCCCTGCAGTACTGAAATTGGAAGGTGAAGTAAATATCCCCGCCCTTGAAATTGCACTGAAAACATTAGTAGAACACCATGAAGTGTTGCGCACGGTGATCAGGGAGCAGGAAGGCGAGGGCTACCAGTATATAAAAGCAAACAGCTGGAGCTTAAAACAAAGTCAATCAAGCGAGAGCGAAGCCGAACTGAAAACATATATCAGCAAAGAAGCAGGCAGACCGTTCGACCTATCACAGGATGATATGCTGCGTGCAGAGCTGATAGCGATAGGAGCAGACAGTTATGTTTTGCTGCTGGTGCTACACCATATAGCGGCCGACGGCTGGTCGATGCCTGTATTGGTATCGGGATTAAGCAAACTTTATAACAGCTTTAGTAAAAACGAAGCATCAGAACTACCAATTCCAGAAATTCAGTACGCTGATTATGCAATATGGCAACGGGAATACCTTGACGGGGCAAACCTGCAAAGCAAACTGAGCTATTGGGAGGAAAAATTGTCAGGCACAGCCACATTAGAATTGCCAACAGATCATATGCGCCCGGCTGTACAAAGCAGCAAGGGATCGGTATATGAATTTACCATAGCAAAAGTACAGGCAGACAAGCTCCAAAAGCTGAGCCTTGAACAAGGGGCAACGCTGTACATGACACTGCTTTCAGTATTCAAAGTACTGCTTTATCGCTATAGCGGCCAGGAAGATATCTGTGTAGGAACCGCCGTAGCAAATCGCGACAGGGAAGAAACGGCAGAGCTGATCGGCTTTTTTGTAAACACGCTGGCGCTAAGAACTGAGGTGAACGGCGATGACGCATTTACCGCACTATTATCTAAGGTAAAACAAACTACACTGGAGGCTTATGGCAACCAGGATGTACCGTTTGAAAAAGTAGTAGAAGCGGTAGTAAAAGAAAGGAATCTAAGCCGGAGCCCGCTGTTCCAGGTAATGTTTGTGCTGCAGAACACAGGAACTATACTGGCACTGGAACTGGGTGATCTCAAAATCACAGGAGAAAGGGCTGGCGATGTTTCGAGTAAATATGATCTGAACTTTAATGCAGAGGAAACCAAAGACGGGATCAGCTTTGTAGTAGAATACAATACCGACCTGTACGAAGCGGCAACCATCGCAAGGATGGCAGGCCATTATGCTGAGTTGATCGCTTCGGTAATAAAAAAACCGGGAACAACAGTTAATAAACTGCAGCTACTTAATAAAGCAGAAGAGCGGGAACTTAACTCGTTCAATGAAACAACGGCAGAGTATCCTAAAGAAGAAAATATTGTCAACCTTTTTGAGGCACAGGTACAAGCTACTCCGGAAGCAGCTGGTTTAATATTTGAGGGGGAAACAGTAAGTTATCAAACCCTCAATGAACAATCAAACAGGATAGCAAACTACCTAAAGACACAAGGTGTAAGCAAAGAAACACTGGTAGCGATTTGTATAGAACGTGGCATTGGAATGATGGCAGGTATCCTCGGCATCCTGAAAACGGGCGCAGCTTATGTACCTATTGATATCGACTACCCAAAAGAACGGATCAGCTTTATATTGGAAGATACAAAAGCAAGCATTGTCTTGAGCAGCAGCACAAACAAGGCGATATTACAGGATCAAAATATAAACATCGTAACACTCGATCATAACCTGGAAATACAAGCTCAAAGCAGTGGGAACTTAAATATCAGCATCCGTCCAAACCAGCTGGCGTATATCATGTATACCTCAGGTTCAACAGGTAAACCAAAAGGGGCGATGGTGGAACATGGTAATGTTGTAAGCCTGGTGAAAAATGCTGGCTACTTTGACGTTGATCATAACGATACGTTACTGGTAACCGGCTCACCATCATTTGATGCTACCACCTTTGAGTATTGGAGTATGCTGCTTAATGGCGGGCAACTGGTACTTTGCAATGATAAAGACCTTTTCAATAGCACAACGCTTAAAAACCTGATAACTCAGCATAAGGTAACCGTAATGTGGTTTACTTCAAGCTGGTTCAACCAGCTTGCAGATGATGCTCCTGAAGTGTTGAACGGATTAAAAACCATATTAGTTGGCGGCGAAAAACTTTCGGTGCCGCATATCAAAAAGATCAGGGCAACATACCCGGATTTGAAGTTAGTGAACGGCTATGGTCCAACGGAAAATACAACATTCTCACTGACTTATCCTATAGCAGAAATTAATAGTGACGGAATAATCCCTATAGGCAAGCCTTTAAATAACCGCAAAGCATATATCCTGGGTCCGGCACATCAGTTAAATCCTGTGGGGGTGTTTGGTGAAGTATGGCTTGGTGGTGATGGTGTATCGCGCGGCTACTTAAATCAGCCTGAGTTAACCAGCCAGAAATTTGTTAAAGATCCGTTTGCAGATGCCAATACACTAATGTATAAAACCGGCGACGTTGGCAGGTGGCTTGCAGATGGTAACATCGAGTACAGGGGAAGGGTAGATGACCAGGTTAAGATCAGGGGATACCGTGTTGAGCCGGGCGAAATAGAAAATGTTTTATTGCAAAGTGGCCTGGTAAGCCAGGCCATTGTACTGGCCCGTCCTGATAAAAGTGGTGTTAACCGCTTAACAGGATATTTTGTTGCCGATGCCGCCTGCGATAAGCAAAAACTACAGGACTATCTGCACAGCCAGATGCCCGATTACATGGTGCCCCGCTTATGGGTACAAATGGAAAGCTTCCCGCTTACAGCAAATGGCAAAGTAAATAAACGTGCGTTGCCTGAAGTCGAATTATCGGCCGCACAGGGTTACGTGGCTGCACGCAATGAGATAGAAAAACAGCTAACAAAGATCTGGCAGGATTTGCTCGGCGTAAACCCGATAGGGATCCATGACAACTTTTTTGAACTGGGCGGCCATTCTGTTTTAGCCATGCGGGTTGTTCATTATATCGAAAAAGAACTTTCAATAACCATCCCCATTAGTATCCTGTTTCAATTTGCCTCCATTAACGAACTAAGTAAATATATCACAGTTCGTAACAGTAATAAACAAACCAATCAAACATCATCATTTACCATAGTTGACATATAAGCACAAAAACCTATTCCAGCTCCCTCCAAACCCCTATTTTCAAAGAAAGCTTGCATGAAAGAACTGTTTACTAAAGCTATTGATATTTTATACCTGGCCGAACAAAATGATGTAAAAATCATCTTGAACGGAGATCGTCTGCAACTTCAGGTCCCTGAAAATGTTGTAGTTGATCCGCTGCTTATCGATGAAATAAGGGAAAATAAAGAAGCGATCATTAATTTTTTAAAACAGGATAGCTGGAATGCAAAAACTGAGGGAAATGATAAAATAGCTCCTTTCGACAGAAGCGCTGTTTCGGAAATTCCTGTGTCATTTAGCCAGGAGCGTTTGTGGTTTATCGACCGCCTGCAGGGCAGTTTACAATATCATTTATCCGAAGTGCTTTTATTGAAAGGACATTTGGATGTTGATGCGCTGGAAAATACTTTTAAAACCATTGTTAACCGCCATGAGGTGCTCCGCACTGTGATCAGGGAAAAAGATGGAACAGCCTACCAGGAAATAAAAGCAGCTGATGGCTGGCGTTTGGGCCGTGATCTTTTAGGTGGCTACATGAACGGTACCGAAAAGTTAAAAGCACACATCAATTCACTTATCGAAAAACCTTTCGATTTGGCTGCCGATGATATGTTGCGTGCAGATGTGATTGGTCTTGAAGACGCTACGCATATATTAGTGATCACCATGCACCACATTGCTGGCGACGCATGGTCGATGCCAATATTGGTACAGGAAATTGCTGCTTTATATCAAGCCTACACTAATAAAGAAGAGCTTGAGCTGCCTGCATTGCCGCTACAGTTTGCCGATTTTGCCCTATGGCAGCGGAATGCACTGCACGAGCAGCAGTTGGAAAACAAACTGGAGTATTGGAAAACAAAGCTTACAGATGTTGAGCAACTACAGTTGCCGGCAGATAGCATCAGATCATCAGCTGCAGTTGTTAACGGATCTACATTAACATTCAATATAGGTAATGACCTTACCTCGGCGCTGCACAAGTTAAGCCAGCGGAACGGGGCAACATTATATATGACGTTGCTTACCGCCTTTAAAGCATTACTTTACCGTTACAGCGGGCAGGAAGATCTTTGCGTTGGTACCTCGATAGCAGGTCGCCCGCAGCAGGAGCTTGAGCAGCTGATTGGCTTTTTTGTAAACACCCTTGCACTTCGTGACCAGGTAAACGGCGAAGCTACATTTAACCAGCTGCTGGCGCAGGTAAAGCAAACCGTGCTTGACGCGTTTACCCACCAGGATGTACCCTTTGAGCGCGTTGTAGAAGCAACGGTAAAAGAAAGAGAGGCCGGCGTTAGTCCGCTTTTCCAGGTAATGCTGGTTTTGGGCAACACACCCGAAATACCTGCCATAACCCTTGGTGATTTGGAATTATCAGGCTACGGGTTCGAGCATAAAACAGTAAAGTTTGATCTTACCTTTTTCGTAACAGAAACAAAGCATGGCTTAAAATGGGCTGTGCAATACAATACCGATCTTTAT
The DNA here is from genome assembly GCF_056402535.1 of Mucilaginibacter sp. P4_A11. Taxonomy (NCBI): domain Bacteria; kingdom Pseudomonadati; phylum Bacteroidota; class Sphingobacteriia; order Sphingobacteriales; family Sphingobacteriaceae; genus Mucilaginibacter; species Mucilaginibacter sp. P4_A11. Next base: position 172,967 of record NZ_JBFUHE010000016.1, on the reverse strand, counting down.
AACACCGCACGAATTAGGCGCATGGTTAAACATTTCGAAACTTTACTGATCTCTATCGTAATGAACCCGGATGTTGAGATCAGCAAGTTAAGATTGTTAAGCCGCAAAGAGGAGTTATGGCTGGTGAAAAACGAACGCAGCCACTGTGCATATATTACCAATGAAACCATAATTGAATTGTTCCTTGCCCAGGCATTGCACAACCCTGATGAGCAGGCGGTGGTATTTGATGGTAAGGCCTTAACCTATCGCGCATTGCATGTGCGCTCCAACCAGCTTGCCCATCATCTGCAACGCTATGGTGTAAAAGCAGGCACACTGGTGCCAATTTATATGGAACGCGGCATGGATATGATCGTAGCCATTTTAGGTATCCTAAAATCGGGTGGTGCATATGTTCCTGTCGATACCGATTTTCCATCTGATCGTGTAAAACACATCCTGGATGATACCCGTGCTGGCATCATCGTGAGCAGCAGTAAATTTGCTGATCGCGCAGCTGCCATAACTGAATTTCAGAAAGTTTTGGAGCTGGATAATATGGAGTGGGAACTTTCTATCGAACCGGAAAGTGATCCCGAAATATTCCCGTCATCAAATCATCTGGCATATGTGATTTATACTTCCGGCTCGACCGGCAAACCAAAGGGGGTATTGATAGATCATGATAGTCTGCTTGATTATGCATATGGTTTAAACGAGCGTACAGGCATCAGCGAATGTGAAACTTTTGGTTTAATGTCGACCATCGCGACAGATTTGGGCAATACCGTATTATTCAGTTCACTTGCTTATGGTGGTACACTGCATGTTTTCTCTAAAGAAATAGTGAGCAATGTGCACCAGATCCATCGCTATTTCGCTGAGCACCGGATTGATTGTATCAAAATTGTACCATCACACTGGAAAGCGCTATCTCCCGAAATCGATGCGCCCTTACTGCCAGCCAAACTGCTCATCTTCGGTGGAGAAACTTTGCCGAAGGAATTGGTAACACGGATTGCCCGTTACGGCGATTGCCGCGTGGTTAATCATTATGGCCCTACCGAAACCACTATCGGCAAGTTATTATACGAAGTATCTGATCAGGTGATTGAAGGTTCCCGTATTCCTATCGGTCGCCCGTTTTCAAATACCATCGTTTATGTTCTGGGTAAAGAAATGGAGCGTAGCCCGATAGGCATCCCCGGCGAGCTTTACATTGGTGGCCGCGGCCTGGCACAGGGATATCATCGTCTCCCTAAACTAACAAAAGAGAAATTCATTGCCGATCCATACCGCAGGGAAGGGTCGCGGATTTACCGTACTGGTGACCGTGTGGTTATGCGTGCCGATGGTAACATCGAATACCTGGGCCGCATGGACGATCAGGTAAAAATAAGAGGATACAGGGTTGAACCCGGTGAAGTTGCACTTGTACTTGAGCATAGCAAATATATCAGCCATGCCGCAGTGCTGGCTTTTGATGATAAACTGGGCAATAAACAACTGGTGGCTTATATTGTACCATCGGCAAAGTTTGACCCGGTTGGTTTGAATCTTTACCTGAAGGAGCATCTGCCCGATTATATGCTGCCCGCGCATCTTGTCCAGCTTTCGGCAATCCCGTTAACGGCTAATGGCAAGATAGACCGTAAGGCACTGCCACATCCCGAAGTACAGGCATCTGGTAAGGAATTTACAGCTCCCCGTAATAAAGTTGAAAGTAAGCTTTCAGAGATCTGGCAAAATATCCTGGAGATAGAGGAAATAGGCATCAACGATAACTTTTTTGAACTGGGCGGCCATTCGTTACTGGCGGTAAAGTTAATATCTGAAGTTAGAAAAGCCTTTGGACAGGACCTTTCTATCGGCGAGGTATTCGATTATCCAACAATCGGTTTATTGTCTTCACGTTTAGGTCGTGCAGAACAAAATATATCAGTAGGCATCATCGCAGGGCCTCGTCCTGAACTTATCCCGCTGTCATATAGCCAGGAACGTTTATGGTTTATTGACAGGATGTCGGGCAGTGTGCAATATCATGTACCTGCCGTATTTAATTTATTAGGTACGTTAAGTATCGATGCCCTGCAAAATACGTTTCGTGCAATTGTAAACCGCCATGAAGTATTGCGTACGGTGATCTTCGAACGTGACGGACAAGGATATCAGCATGTAAAATCTGCAAACACCTGGGTGTTAAAACAAACTGATGCGAAAGAATACGAGGATCAGCATTTGTCGCTTGAACAATATATCAGGCTACAGATAGCGCAGCCATTTGATTTGTCAAAAGATGACATGCTGCGTGTCGAACTGATAAAAGTTAACGAAAGCGAATCTACCCTTGCTTTAACCATGCACCACATTGCTTCAGATGGTTCTTCGTCGGCAATATTGGTAAAAGAATGGCTTGATTTATATAATGCTTTTTCAAATAACAATGAACCGGCGCTGCCTGTATTAGCAGTGCAGTATCCTGATTACGCTATCTGGCAAAGAGCCAATTTACAAGGCGACCTGCTGGCTACAAAATTGGCTTACTGGCAGCGGAAATTAGCCGGTGTTACCACACTGCAGTTACCGGCTGATCGTCAGCGCCCGGCAGAGCAAAGCACTAACGGTGCATTATATGAATTTGGTATAAGTGAAGATGTTACTAAAGGATTGCATGTGCTGAGTGTGCAAAACGGTGTGTCACTTTACATGACGCTGCTATCTACCTTCAATGTTTTATTATTCCGTTACAGCGGGCAGGAAGACCTCTGCGTAGGCAGCCCGATAGCAAACCGTAATCAGCCCGAAATAGCTGATTTGATAGGTTTCTTCGTAAATACCTTAGCCATCCGGAGCCACCTGGGTGCAGAAATGTCATTTACAGCACTTTTGGCGCAGGTAAAACAAACCATGCTGGAGGCTTATGAGCACCAGGATGTACCGTTTGAAAAAGTAGTTGAGGTTGTTGTTAAAGAGCGGGATTTGAGCCGGAGCCCGCTGTTCCAGGTAATGTTTGTATTGCAGAACACTGCGCGCATACCCGAATTGCAGCTTGGCGATTTGACCCTCCAGCAAACTCAGGATGCGCATCAAACGGCCAAATTTGATATTACGCTATTTGTAATTGAATCAGAAAATGGCTTACGTGCCGGGTTAGAGTACAATACAGATATTTATGATGAACCGACCATCAGCCGTATGGCCGGCCACTACAGCCAATTGCTGAACGCTATAGTTGATACCCCTCATGAATCGGTTAGTCGTTTGAATATGATTGGTGAGGCTGAAAATAACCAGCTTGAAATATTTAACGCTACAAACGCTGATTATGCCGGGAACGAAAACGTTATCAGCCTGTTTGAAGAGCAGGTTACAAAAAATCCCGACGCAATAGCAGTAGTTTTTGAAAACGAAGAATTAAGCTATAGGGCTTTAAATGGACGCTCAAATCAATTAGCAAGGTACCTGCAAAAGCAAGGGGTAACCAATGGAACTTTGGTGCCTGTATGCATAGAACGCGGTTTGGGAATGATTATCTCCATTCTCGGTATTTTGAAAGCCGGCGGCGTTTATGTACCAGTTGATCCGGATTTCCCGCAGGAAAGGATTGATTATATGGTAGCCGATACCGGTGCATTGGTGTTGGTGAGCAGCAGGCAAAGCAGCAAACGCATCTTAAATTCAAATGCGTTAGTAATTGAGATAGATGGAAAACAGGAACAGGATATTGCTAATAAAAATAAAGTCAACCTTGGTGTAGGCATCGATGCTGAGCAGTTAATCTATATCCTTTATACTTCGGGTTCAACTGGTAAGCCAAAAGGCGTAATGATGCCGGGGCGGGCTATGTTTAACTTATTAAATTGGCAGGAAACTCAGTTTAAAAATAAAAACCGCAGGGTTCTACAGTTTGCGGCTTACACGTTTGATGTAAGCTTCCAAGAGATATTTTCGACACTTTGTTTTGGAAATACACTTTGCCTTATTGATGGCGATAGCCGTAGGGATATGGTTGCCTTAATTGATCATATTGTTAAATATGAACTGACACACTTGTTTTTCCCGGTGATTGTACTGCAAAATTTGGCAGAGCAGATCATTTCAGATCCAAAAATTTCACTTTTGGTAGAGGAGATCATCGTTGCCGGTGAACAATTAAAGATCACGGATGAAGTAAGGACCTTGATCCGGAATACCGGCATCAAAGTGATCAATCAATATGGCCCTACAGAGGCGCATGTGGTTAGTAGTTTTACTGTTGATGGTTCAACCATTTCAGTTTTGCCATCCATCGGTGCCCCTGTATCTAACACGCAGATTTACATCAGAAGCGTATCCGGCGAATTAAGCCCAATTGGCGTACCGGGTGAGATCTGCATCGGCGGCGTACAGGTTGCAAGAGGATATCTGAACCAACCTGAACTGACGAAAGAAAAGTTCATCACCGACCCTTACAGCGAAGAAACAAATGCAAGGCTGTACAGAACTGGTGATCAGGGCAGATGGCTTGCGGATGGCAACATCGAATATTTAGGGAGGATAGACGACCAGGTAAAGATCAGGGGATACCGAATTGAACTTGGTGAGATCGAACAAGTGTTGCTGCAACATGAAAATGTAAGGCAAGACGTAATCCTTGCGAGGGCAGACAAACAAGGCACCAAACGCCTGACTGCTTACGTGGTGATGGATGAGGCAGCCTACGACAAACAGGAGTTGCAGAACTACTTAGGCGAACGTTTACCTGAATACATGGTGCCCCGGCTTTGGGTAAGATTGGAAAGCTTACCGTTAACACCTAACGGCAAAACAGATAAACGCTCACTGCCTGAAGCAGAAGCAAGCCACGAAGAAAGCTACACCGCACCACAAACAACAACAGAAAAACAATTAGCCAAAATCTGGGAAGAATTGCTGGGTGTAGAAAAGATTGGCACACAGGATAACTTTTTTGAGCTTGGTGGTCACTCACTGCTGGCCATGCGGGTGATCTCGCAGGTAAGAAGAGAGCTCAACAAAGAACTGAAAATTCGCGACCTATTTGTGTACCCAACCATTGGTGATCTTGCCAAACAACTGGAAGGCGAGGATACAGAAACAGCAGGTGGCATCGTAAAAAGTGTAAACCCGAGACCTGAATATATTCCGCTGTCCTACAGCCAGGAGAGGTTATGGTTTATTGACAGGCTGGAAGGTAGCGTGCAATATCATATCCCTGCTATACTGAAATTGAAGGGCGAAATAAATATCGCAGCTCTTGAAAACGCACTGAAAACAATTGTAGAACGCCATGAAGTGCTGCGTACGGTGATCAGGGAACATGAAGGCCAGGGTTACCAGTACATCAAAGCGAACAGCTGGGCATTAAAACAAAGCCAGTCAAACAATAACGCGGAGCTAAAAGATTACATCAGTAAAGAAGTATCAAAACCGTTTGACCTGTCACAGGACGATATGCTGCGTGCAGAACTGATCGCAACAGGAGCAACCGAGTATGTACTATTACTGGTGCTGCATCATATCGCGGCCGATGGCTGGTCGATGCCTGTATTGGTATCGGAGTTCAGCAGTCTTTACAGCAGCTTTAGCAATAACCAAACTTCAGCATTAAAAAGCCCGGAGATCCAGTATGCAGATTATGCAATCTGGCAAAGGGAATACCTTGATGCAGTAAACCTGCAAAGTAAACTGAGCTATTGGGAAGAAAAGTTAGCAGGGACAACTACGCTTGAACTGCCAACAGATCACATGCGCCCTGCGGTACAAAGCAGCAAAGGATCAGTATATGAATTTACTATAGCAAAAGAACAAGCGGAAAAACTGCAGAAGCTAAGCCTTGAACAAGGTTCAACGCTATATATGACTCTGCTATCAGTGTTCAAAGTATTGCTGTACCGGTACAGTGGCCAGGAAGATATTTGTGTAGGCACACCGGTAGCCAACCGGGACAGGGAAGAAATAGCAGAGCTAATCGGCTTTTTTGTGAACACGCTTGCGCTAAGGACAAACCTGAACGGTGAAGAAGCATTTACAACATTACTCTCCAAAGTAAAACAAACTACGCTGGAGGCTTACGGCCACCAGGAAGTACCGTTTGAAAAAGTAGTAGAAGCGGTAGTCAAAGAAAGAGATCTGAGCCGGAGCCCACTGTTCCAGGTAATGTTTGTGCTACAGAATACTGCAGTGATCCCAACCCTGGAACTGGGTAATATCCAAATCACAGGAGAAAGGGCTGGCGATCAGGCAAGCAAATATGACCTGAGCTATAATGCAGAAGAAACCAAAAACGGGATCCGGTTTGTAGTAGAATACAATACAGATTTGTATGAGGCTGAAACTATTGCAAGAATGGCAGGCCATTATGCAGAGCTTATCGTGTCGGTGACAAAAGAGCCTGCAACAACAATCAATAAACTGCAATTGCTGAGCAAATCAGAAGAAGAGGACCTAAGCTCATTCAACGAAACAGCGGCAGAATATTGGGGAACTGAAAACATTGTCAGCCTTTTCGAGGCACAGGTACAAGCTACACCAATAGCAACAGCACTGGTATTTGAGGGAGAAACAATAAGCTATCAAGCCCTTAATGAGCAATCAAATAAAATAGCACATTATCTAAAAGAACAAGGTGTAAAAACCGAGAGCTCAGTAGCAGTTTGTATAGAACGGGGTACCGCAATGATAGCAGGTATCCTGGGCATCCTGAAAGCAGGCGCAGCTTATGTACCTGTTGATATTGATTATCCCAAAGAGCGGATCAGTTATATCCTGGAGGATACTAAAGCAACCATTGTTCTGAGCAGCAGCACTGGTAAAGCGAATCTCGGGAATATAAATGCTAACGTTATCGAACTCGATAATAACCAGGAAATAGCAAATCAAAGCGCCGACAACTTAAACATCACCATTGATCCAGACCAGTTGGCGTACATCATGTACACTTCAGGCTCAACCGGTAAACCCAAAGGGGTAATGGTAGAGCACCAAAGCATCACCAACTACACTTATGGTTTTGTGAACTATTTCGGGATCACGGCAGCGGATACAGTTCTTCAGCAATCATCCGTATCATTTGATACCATGTGCGAAGAGGTTTATCCTGCACTGACCAGTGGTGCAAAAGTGGTGATCGTAAAAGAAGGCGGTAAAGATGTGGATAATATCAAATACCTGCTGGCTACTGAAGCAATAACAATATTAAGTGCCACGCCAACGATAATCGCTTACCTGAATAAAGAAGCAGGCAATAACAACGTCGACATTAAAAACCTGCGCTATATTATCAGTGGTGGCGAACTGCTGCAACCTGGTTTTATAGATAATCTGTATCCAACAGTAACAGTAGTTAACAGCTACGGCCCGACCGAGGGAACTGTATGCGCAAGCTATTATACAATAGACAATATCAATAAAGCATCTCTAATCGGTGCTCCAGTATCCAACACGCAAATCCATATCAGAAGTGCGGCCGGCGAATTAAGCCCAATCGGTGTACCGGGTGAGATCTGCATCGGCGGTGTACAGGTTGCCAGAGGATATCTGAACCAACCGGAATTAACGAAAGAAAAGTTCATCAACAACCCTTACAGCGAAGAAGTAAACGCCAAACTGTACAGAACCGGTGATCAGGGCAGATGGCTTGCAGATGGCAACATTGAGTATTTAGGCAGGATAGATGACCAGGTAAAGATCAGGGGATACCGTATCGAACTTGGTGAGATTGAACAAGTGTTGCTGCAAAACGAAAATGTAAGGCAAGCCGTAGTATTAGCAAGAGCTGATAAACAGGGCACCAAACGCCTGACCGCCTACGTGGTGATGGAAGAAGCTGCTTACGATAAACAGGAATTGCAAAATTATCTTGGCGAACGGCTGCCGGAATACATGGTGCCTCGGCTTTGGGTGAGATTGGACAGCCTGCTATTAACGCCAAACGGCAAGATAGATAAACGCGCCTTGTCCGAAGCAGAAGCAAGCCACGAAGAAAGCTACACCGCACCGCAAACTCAAATGGAAAAGCAATTAGCCAAAATCTGGGAAGAGCTGCTGGGTGTAGAAAAGATTGGTACAAAAGATAATTTCTTTGAGCTTGGCGGTCATTCACTGCTGGCCATGCGGGTAATTTCGCAGGTAAGAAGGGAACTGAATAAAGAACTAAAAATTCGTGACCTGTTTGTGTACCCAACTATTGGGAATCTTGCCAAACAACTGGAGGATGAAAAAACAGAAACAGTAGGCAGCACGATAAAAAGGATAGCGCCAAGACCTGAATATATCCCGTTGTCTTACAGTCAGGAGAGGCTTTGGTTTATCGACAGGCTGGAGGGCAGCGTACAATACCATATCCCTGCAATATTGAACCTAAAAGGCGAAGTAAATATCGCTGCATTGGAAAACGCACTGAAAACTGTAGTAGAACGACATGAAGTGTTGCGTACGGTGATCAGGGAGTATGAAGGTCAGGGCTACCAGTATATCAAACCAAACAGCTGGACTTTAAAACAAAGCCGGTTAAGTAATAACGCAGAACTAAAAGCGTACATCAGCAAAGAGATAGAGAGGCCGTTCGACCTGTCGCAGGATGATATGCTTCGTGCCGAGCTGATTGCAATAGGAGAAAACGAATACGTGCTGTTACTGGTGCTGCACCATATTGCGGCAGATGGCTGGTCGATGCCTGTACTGGTATCGGAGTTCAGCAATCTTTATAGTAGTTTTAGTAATAACCAAACTTCAGCATTAAAAAGCCCGGAGATCCAGTATGCGGACTATGCAATCTGGCAAAGGGAATATCTTGATGCAGACAAACTGCAGAGCAAGCTGAGCTATTGGGAAGAAAAATTAACAGGCACGGCCACGCTTGAGCTGCCAACAGATCACATGCGCCCTGCAATACAAAGCAGCAATGGATCAGTATATGAATTTACGATAGTAAAAGAGCAGGCAGAACAACTGCAAAAGCTAAGCCTTGAACATGGAGCAACATTGTACATGACCTTGCTATCAGTGTTCAAAGTATTGCTGTACCGCTACAGCGGACAGGAAGATATTTGTGTAGGTACACCTGTAGCCAACCGGGACAGGGAAGAGATTGCAGAGCTGATCGGTTTTTTTGTAAATACGCTGGCGTTAAGGACAACTGTAAACGGCGAAGATGCATTTACAACATTACTATCCAAAGTAAAACAAACCACGCTGGAGGCTTATAGCCACCAGGAAGTACCATTTGAAAAAGTGGTAGAAGCAGTAGTAAAAGAACGTGATCTGAGCAGGAGTCCGCTGTTTCAGGTAATGTTCGTATTGCAGAATACTGCAGTCATTCCAACACTTGAACTGGGTAATATCAAAATCACAGGAGAAAGAGCAGGCGACCAGGCAAGCAAATATGACCTGAGCTATAATGCAGAAGAAACCAAAGAGGGAATCCGATTTGTAGTAGAATACAATACCGAATTGTATGAGGCAGAAACCATTGCAAGGATGGCAGGCCATTATGCAGAACTGATCGCATCGATAATTAAAGCGCCTACAAGAACAATCAGTAAGTTGCAGTTGTTAAGCAAAGCAGAAGAAGAGGAGCTAAGCACGTTCAACGAAACAGCGGCAGAATATCCGGGAACTGAAAATATTATCAGCCTTTTCGAGGCGCATGTACAAGCTATTCCCGCCGCCACTGCACTGGTATTTGAACAAGAAACGGTAAGCTACGAAGAGCTGAACGCGAGGTCAAACAGGATAGCGAACTACCTAAAGACACAAGGTGTAAGCAAAGAAACCTTAGTGGCAATTTGTATAGAGCGAGGGATATCGATGATTGCAGGGATCCTGGGTATTCTTAAAGCAGGAGCGGCTTATGTACCCATTGATGTTGATTATCCAAAAGAGCGGATCAGTTATATCCTGGAGGACACTAAAGCAACTATTGTTTTGAGCAGCAGCACAAGCAAAGCTAATCTTGAAAACATCGATGCTACTGTTATCGAATTGGATCATAACCAGGAAATAGCCAATCAATGCGGTGGTAACTTAAACATCACCATTGATCCAAACCAACTGGCTTATGTGATCTATACTTCAGGCTCAACCGGTAAGCCAAAAGGGGTAATGGTGGAGCATGGCAACCTGATCAATTATCTCGTAAATAATAAAACAAAATATATCAGCGGCGGCAACACCCAATCAGGTACTTTTATTCATTTATCTCACACGTTTGATGCCTCTGTTACAGGTTTGTTCATGCCATTGATCAATGGCAGGTCGGTAGTGATAGCAGGTACAAAATATGATAACGTATTTGAAGATGCTAACCTGCTAAAATATGCGCCTTACGAATTTATAAAACTAACCCCGGCACACATCGGTCTGCTGCAGGAAGCAACAACCAGTGCAGACAGGAGCATCCTTACCGATAGGTTGGTAGTTGGCGGAGAGGCCCTCCGGTTAAACCATTTTGACGGTTATAACACAGGTACTTGTACTACGAAGATCATCAACGAATACGGTCCGACGGAAGCTACGGTAGGTTGCAGTGTTTACAGTTTCAAACTGTCAGGTAATCTTGAAAATATTCCTTCAAACACCCCTATTGGCAAGCCCATCTCCAACACAACACTGTATATTCTAAATGAGCAGGGTGACCGGCAACCGGTAGGTGTAAAAGGCGAACTATACATTGGTGGTGAAGGTGTGGCCCGCGGGTACTTAAACAACGCTGATCTGACTTCAGAGAAGTTCATTGCCGATCCATTCAAAACGGGCGGCCGGCTTTACCGTACAGGTGATAGCGCCCGATGGTTGCCTGACGGGAATATTGAATATCTGGGTCGTCAGGATGATCAGGTGAAAGTCCGCGGTTATAGGATAGAATTGGGCGAGATTGAAAGTGTGCTGTTGCAAAATCCTAAAGTAACCCAGGCAGTAGTGCTTGCCCGGGCCGATAAGCAGGGAACTAAACGCCTGACTGCTTACGTGGTAATGGATGAAAACGCCTACGATAAGCAGCAATTACAACAATATCTGCAGGAGCGCCTACCAGAATACATGGTTCCGCGCATTTGGGTTAGGATGGAAAGTTTACCCTTAACCATAAACGGTAAAATAAATAAGAAAGCATTACCCGAGGCAGAAGTAAGCGAACTGATATCAGAAATACAGGTTTCACCGCGCAATCAAATCGAAGAACAACTGGTAGAGATCTGGCAGGAATTATTAGGCCTGGATCAGATCGGCATCTATGATAATTTCTTTGAGCTTGGTGGCGATTCTATTTTAACAATACAGGTAGTAAGCAGGGCGCGTAAATACGGGATAGAAATTCAGCCGAGAGATATCTTTTACCACCAGGTAATTGCCCGCCTGGCCGAAGCCGCGCAGAAAGACGGTATCAATAAAATTAAAACCGAGCAGGGAACCTTAAGCGGCTATGCAGGCTTACTGCCAATTCAGCAATGGTACCTCGACAGAAACGAAACAGAGATCTCGCACTATAACCAGGCTGTATTATTAGCTATAGATAAAAATATCAGCGCAGCTACCCTGCAAAGGTGTTTTGATGTTTTAGTTTCATATCATGATGCTTTAAGATTCCAATACACCAATTTCAATGGTATCTGGGAGCAACACTATGGTAATGCCGGGGTAAAGATATTGGTTGAAGATTTGACCAATGTTCAAGATCTAAGTGCAGGCATTAGTGTATACACTAATGAATATCAGCGCAGTTTATCAATTACCGAAGGCAGGCTGATCAATGTGGTTTTGATAAAAACGCCGGACAGCGAAGCTGCAAACAGGCTTTCAATCGTGGTACATCATTTGGCTGTCGATGGCGTATCATTGAGGATCATATTAAACGATCTAAATACCCTGCTTGACAATATTGCCGCAGGCGAAGAACTTAATTTAGGTACTAAAGGAAGCTCATACAGGCAATGGCATCAGGCTTTAACCCAATATGGCGAAAGCAAAAGGCTGCTGGCACAGGAAAAATACTGGGAGCAGATCATGAAGAGCTTTGAACCATTACCGGCGGATACGGAATTTGCCGGTAAAGCGCAGATGAGCGATATGACTAATATCCGTGTAAAACTTAACGCCGAATATACTGCTCAATTGCTGCGCGAAGTGCCTAAAGTGTATCACACGGAAATAAACGATCTGTTATTGGCTGCTTTGGCTAATACCTTATGCGGTTGGGCCGAAAAACAAGAGGTTGTTATAGGGCTTGAAGGCCACGGTCGTGAGCCGATAACTGATGAAGTCGATATCAGCCGCACCATGGGTTGGTTTACCAGCCTTTACCCGGTAAAACTCAAGGCCGAAGCGGATGCAGATAAATTGATAAAAGAAGTGAAGGAAGATTTGCGGAAAGTAGCTGATAAAGGCCTGGGTTTTGGTGTTTTGAAACACATAAACAAGGCAGATACCTTGCAGGGAGGTGACCCCTGGGATCTGATGTTTAATTACCTGGGGCAGTTTGATCAGGCAGTAAATTCAGGGCCTTGGTTTAGTTACGCTAATGAAGATAGTGGCGAATCTGTAAACAAAACACAGTTTTCGCCTGTTAAGATCACAATAAATAGCTATATTATTGCCGGAGAACTAATAATAAACTGGAGTTTTAGTAACAAGCATTATATTGAAACAACGATTAATGATTTGTCGCTAAAGTATATAACCTGCCTTTCACAATTAATCGACCACTGTTTGGAACAAGCTAAATCAAAAATAATATTTACGCCCGCCGACTACGGCTTAGGGACCGAGATAAATTATCAGGAACTGGACAGATTCCTGGATGATAATGATACGGACAACATTATGAGTTTTTAAGTACCAGGTTTTATGGAAATAGGTGAATTTTTATCAAACCTTGAAAAAATGAACTTTTCACTATCGGTGGATAATGAAAAGCTGAATTTAAATGCTAATAAAAACAAGGTTACCAAAGAGCAGATAAACGCTGTTAAAAATAACAGCGAGATCATTAATTATATTAAAACTCATAAAGATGAATTAATTCAATATATCTCTACTCTTCCAAAAATATCGGCAGGTAACCAAAAAAATGTAATTTCCATTTACAGGTTGAGTGGCTTGCAGGAAGGTATGCTGTTTCATAGCCTGTACAATGAACAATTTGGTAGCTATATCGAGCAGTTCACTTGCGATATTATTGATGCAGATCTGAATGTGCTGAAGGCTGCCTGGGCTGAAATTATTGCGAAGCATACTATTTTACGCACCGGTTTTTACTACGAGTCGTTCAGTATCCCTGTTCAATGTGTTTACCGGGATGTAACCCTTCCTGTAATCGAAATAGATTACAGCGAGTTAGATTCGGCATCTCAAACAATAGCATTTGATGATTTCTTAATTGCTGACAGAGAAAGGGGCTTTGATTTTAACCTGCCTCCTTTAATGCGGGTCACTTTGGTTAAGTTAGATAATAGCCGTTACAGGATGTTATGGAGTTTCCACCATATCCTGTTCGATGGCTGGTCGCTGCCCGTATTAATGAGTGAGTTTTTAGAAGCTTATGAACTTTTATTGCAGGGTCAGATTGTAGTCCCAACACAGGAAGATAAATATGAAGATTTTATCCGTTACCTGGAACGCAGGGATAAGTGGGCCGAAGAAAGCTACTGGCGTAATTATTTGCAGGGAATAAGCGAAGGAACTTCTTTGCCCTTTGTTAAAAAAGCAAATGCAGCGCTTTTAAAAGCCAGGTTTCTTTCTGTTAACAAAGTATTTGATAAAGATGCCTCGGCGCTGATCTCTGCTTATGTAAAAAAACATCGTATCACCCTAAATACCCTTATGCAGGGCATATGGGCATTGTTACTTAACAGTTACACCGGTAATCCGGATGTATTATTTGGTGCTGTAGTATCCGGTAGGCCCGATGAATTACCCGGTGTTGAACATCGCGTAGGGCTGTTTATCAATACTATTCCATTCAAAGCCTCTTTTGATAACCAGGAAATAATTAACTGGTTGCAAAGCTTGCAGGCTGATCAGGCTACTTCAAGAAATTATCAGCATGCCACACTTCAAAGTATCAAAGAGTGGACAGGCATAAAAGCCGATTTGTTTGATACCTTGCTGGTTTTTGAAAACTATCCTGTAAATAAAGCTCTAAACGCCAAACAATGGTCGTTAAAAGTTGAGAACGCCAATACTTACGAACAAACTAATTACCCTTTAACTATTTTAATTGCCGATGCCGATGGTTTGAACTTTACTTTTAATTACAATGCCGATCTTTTAGAAACAACCTATGTACAGTCTATCGTTGATCAGTTTGCTTACGTATTATCGCAGGTAACTGAAGGGGCTGTAAAAACACTAAACGAAATTTCGATTCTTACTCCTGCCGGGGCATCGATCTTAAAAGAATTTAATAATACAACTGCGCAGTACCCGACAAATGAAAATCTGGTAAGCCTGTTTGAAAATCAGGTGAAAAAAACGCCTGATGCCACAGCTGTAAAGTTTGAAGATCGTTCACTTACCTATCTTGAACTAAACGCGCGTTCCAATCAACTGGCACGCTATCTTCAGTTGCAAGGTGTTGCTAAAGAAACACTTGTGCCCGTTTGTCTCGAGAGAAGTTTTGAAATGCTAATTGGCATATTGGGCATATTGAAAGCTGGCGGCGCTTATATTCCGGTTGATCCTGAATATCCTATTGATAGGATCACTTACATGCTTGATGATAGCACCGCAAAAATAGTATTAAGCAGTGCAGCAGGCATCTCAAAATTGCAGGGGAATAACTTGCAGGTGATTGAGTTGGATAAGGATTGGGAATTAATTTCAAAACAAGATAACAGCAATCTTGATACAGTTATCGCAGCTGATCAATTGGCTTATGTGATCTATACCTCCGGATCAACAGGCAAACCTAAAGGTGCCATGAATGAGCACGGCGGTGTGGTTAACAGGCTCAATTGGACACAAAGCTATTTTGGGTTAACTGCTGCCGATACCGTTCTGCAAAAAAATACATTTAGCTTTGACGTATCTGTATGGGAACTTTTATGGCCCATATTAACAGGTGCTAAACTGGTGTTTGCCAAACCCGGCGCCCAGGGCGATAGTCTTTACCTGAAATCAGTAATAGAAAGTCAGGACATAACCCTCCTTCATTTTGTTCCGTCGATGCTGAGCGTGTTTTTGCTCGATATTGAAAAAGGGGATTGCCCCGAATTGAAGCATATGCTGTGCAGTGGTGAAGCTTTGACCACCGCGCAAGTTAAACTATTCAGGAGCAAGCTGCCTCATGTAGCTTTACATAATTTATACGGCCCTACCGAGGCCGCTATCGACGTTACCTATTGGAGTGATTTAGAGAAAGACGCGGATCTTGAAATTGTACCTATCGGCGCACCAGTGTCGAATACGCAGATCTATATTAGAAGCACATCGGGGCAACTAAGCCCGATAGGAGTACCGGGTGAGATTTGCATCGGCGGTGTACAGGTAGCAAGAGGTTACCTGAACCAGCCGGAGTTAACCAAAGAAAAGTTCATCAACAGCCCTTACAGCGAAGATGTAAATACAAGGCTGTACAGAACCGGTGATCATGGCAGATGGCTTGCAGATGGCAACATTGAATATTTAGGCAGGATAGACGACCAGGTAAAGATTCGTGGATACCGGATCGAACTTGGCGAGATCGAACAAGTGCTGCTGCAAAACGAAAATGTAAGGCAGGCCGTAGTATTGGCGAGAGCAGATAAACAAAGCACTAAGCGTCTGACCGCTTATGTGGTGATGGAAGAAGCTGACTATGACAAACAGGAGCTTCAAAATTACTTAGGCGAAAGATTACCTGAATACATGGTGCCCCGGTTATGGGTAAGAATGGACAGTCTGCCATTAACACCAAACGGTAAAACAGATAAACGCGCACTACCAGAAGCAGAAGCAAGTCACGAAGAAAGCTATACCGCACCACAAACCCAAACAGAAAAGCAATTAGCCAAAATCTGGGAGGAGCTGCTGGGCATAGAAAAGATCGGGACAAGTGATAACTTCTTTGAATTGGGCGGTCATTCACTGCTGGCTATGCGTGTGATATCGCAGGTAAGAAGGGAATTGAACAAAGAACTAAAGATTCGCGACCTGTTTGTTTATCCAACCATCGGCGATCTTGCCAAACAACTGGAAGAGGAAGAAATAACAGCAGCAGGTGGCATAATAAAAAGTGTTAACCCAAGACCAGAATATATCCCGCTGTCCTACAGCCAGGAACGGTTATGGTTTATCGACAGGCTGGAAGGCAGCGTACAATACCATATCCCTGCAATACTGAAACTGGACGGTGAAGTAAATATCCCCGCACTGGAGAGCGCACTGAAAACAGTGGTAGAACGCCACGAAGTATTACGCACTGTGATCAGGGAACATGAAGGGCAAGGCTACCAGTATGTGAAAGCCAACAGCTGGACATTAAAACAAAGCCAGTCGAGTAATAACGCAGAGTTAAAAGATTATATCAGTAAAGAAGCAGCAAGGCCATTTGATTTGTCGCAAGATGATATGCTGCGGGCAGAGTTGATTGCAACAGGGCAAGACGAATATGTATTGCTGCTTATGCTTCACCATATCGTTGCCGACGGCTGGTCAATGCCGGTACTGGTATCGGAATTCAGCAAGCTTTACAATGATTACAACAATAACAAAACACCAGAACTAAAAGCACCGGAAATCCAGTACGCGGATTACGCGATCTGGCAAAGGGAATATCTGGATGCAGCGAAACTGCAAAACAAATTAAACTACTGGACAGGGAAATTAACGGGAACCGCGACACTGGAGTTGCCTACAGACCATATGCGTTCTGCAGTGCAAATCAGCAAAGGTGCTGTTTATACGTTTGTGATAGCGAAAGAGCAGGCGGCAAAACTGCAAAAGCTAAGCCTGGAACATGGAGCAACGCTGTATATGACGCTGCTTGCAATATTCAAAATGCTGCTGTACCGCTACAGCGGCCAGGAAGATATTTGTGTAGGTACACCTGTAGCCAACCGGGACAGGGAGGAAATAGCAGAACTGATCGGCTTTTTTGTAAATACGCTGGCGCTAAGAACAATCGTAAACGGGGAGGAAACATTCTCTGATTTATTAAACAAAGTAAAACAAACCACACTGGAGGCTTATGATCACCAGGAAGTACCGTTTGAAAAAGTAGTAGAAGCAGTAGTAAAAGAAAGGGATTTGAACCGGAGCCCGCTATTCGAGGTGATGTTTGCGCTGCAGAACACAGCAGTGATCCCGACGCTTGAACTGGGCGATATTAAAATCACGAGCGAGCGGGCAGGCGACCAGTCGGGCAAATACGATTTGGGTTATAATGTAGAAGAAACAAAGGACGGGATCCAGATCGTAGCGGAATATAATACCGACCTTTACGAACCGGATACCATTGCAAGAATGGCAGGTCATTATGTTGAACTGATCAAAGCAGTAACAGAAGAACCTGAAACTATAATCAATAAGCTGCAACTATTAAGCAAGGTAGAGGAGCGGGAGTTAAGCACGTTCAACGAAACAGCGGCAGAATATCCGAAAGAAGAAAACATTGTCAGCCTTTTTGAAAAACAAGCATCAGTAAGGCCAGAAGCCACAGCACTTGTATTTGAAGGTGAAACAGTGAGCTATCAAGCCCTTAACGAACAATCAAATAAGATTGCGCACTACCTGAAAGAACAAGGTGTAACGAAAGAAACACCTATAGCAATTTGCGTAGAACGTGGCACAGCGATGATTGCAGGGATATTGGGTATCCTGAAAGCAGGAGCAGCTTATGTACCCATTGATATCGATTATCCCAAAGAGCGGATCAGCTATATCCTGGAGGACACTAAAGCATCGATAGTGCTAAGCAGCAGCACAAGCAAAATAAACATAGCAAATGCACTGGTCATCGAACTTGATAATAACCAGGAAATAGCCAATCAAAGCAGCGATAATTTAAACATCGCCATCGAACCAAATCGGTTGGCGTACATCATGTACACCTCAGGTTCAACAGGCAAACCGAAGGGGGTAATGGTAGAGCATCAAAGCATCACCAATTACACTTATGGCTTTGTAAACTATTTCGGGATCACTGCAGCAGATATAGTTCTTCAGCAATCATCCGTATCATTTGATACCATGTGCGAAGAGGTTTATCCCGCACTGATCAGTGGTGCAAAAGTGGTGATCGTAAAAGAAGGCGGTAAAGATGTGGACGACATCAAACACCTGCTGACTACCGAAGCGATAACAATATTAAGTGCCACGCCAACGGTAATCGCTTACCTGAATAAAGAAGCAGGCAATAACAACGTCGACATTAAAAATCTGCGCTATATTATCAGCGGCGGTGAACTGCTGCAACCTGGCTTTATAGATAATTTGTATCCGACAGTAGCAATAGTGAACAGCTACGGCCCAACTGAGGGAACAGTATGCGCCTCCTATTATACGGTAGATAGTATTGACAAGGCCTCGCTTATCGGCACACCTGTGTCCAACACGCAGATTTATATCAGAAGCGTTTCAGGTGAATTAAGTCCAATCGGTGTACCGGGTGAGATTTGCATCGGCGGCGTACAAGTAGCAAGAGGGTATCTGAACCAGCCAGAGCTGACGAAAGAAAAGTTTGTTAACGACCCTTACAGCGAAGAAGCAACCGCAAAACTATACAGAACCGGCGATCAGGGTCGCTGGCTTGCAGATGGCAACATTGAATACCTGGGCAGGATAGACGACCAGGTAAAAATCCGTGGATATCGCATCGAACCTGGCGAGATCGAACAAGTATTGCTGCAAAACCAAAATGTAAGACAGGCTGTAGTATTGGCGAGGTCAGATAAACAAGGCACCAAACGCCTGACCGCTTACGTGGTAATGGACGAAGCCGCTTACGATAAACAGGAGCTTCAAAATTACCTCGGCGAACGTTTACCTGAATACATGGTGCCCCGGTTATGGGTACAAATGGACAGCCTGTCGTTAACACCAAACGGCAAAACAGATAAACGCGCACTGCCCGAAGCAGAAGCAAGCCAAGAAGAAAGCTACACCGCACCACAAACAACCACAGAAAAGCAATTAGCCAAAATCTGGGAAGAATTGCTGGGCGTAGAAAAGATTGGTACAAAGGATAACTTCTTTGAGTTGGGCGGTCATTCACTGCTGGCCATGCGTGTAATCTCGCAGGTAAGAAGGGAACTGAGCAAAGAGCTAAAAATCCGTGACCTGTTTGTGTCCCCAACCATTGGCGATCTTGCCAAACAACTGGAAGGCGATGACACAGAAGTAGCAGGCAGCACGATAAAAAGTATCAGCCCGAGACCGGAATATATCCCGTTATCATACAGTCAGGAACGGCTTTGGTTTATCGACAGACTGGAAGGCAGCGTACAATACCATATCCCCGGTGTTTTAAAACTGGAAGGTTATCTTGATGCCGTTTCTCTGGAACAGGCAATAAGGGAAGTTGTGAACCGTCATGAGATATTGCGTACAGTGATCAGGGAACACGACGGTCATGGATTTCAATTTGTGAAACCGGTAGGTCATTGGGGATTAGCACAAACCTCATCTTTAAATGAAGCGGAGTTAAAATCATATATCGGCGCACTGATAGAGCAACCGTTTGACCTGTCGGCAGATGATATGCTGCGTGCAGCGTTAATCCGCATAGCTGATAACTCACATGTGCTGGTAATGGTTATCCACCATATCGCTTCCGACGCCTGGTCGTTACCTATCATAGTTGATGAAATAGCAACTTTATATAGTGCCTACAGCAACGGCAACCAGCTTCGTTTAGCCGAACCCACATTGCAGTTTGCCGATTACGCTATATGGCAGCGCGATAACCTGCTTGAAGAAAAAGTAGAAGAAAAGCTGCAATACTGGAAATCGAAATTACAGGATGTAACTCCGTTACAATTACCTGCTGATTTTGTACGCCCCACAAACAATAGCAGCAAAGGGGCAACCTTAACATTTAATATCGATCAACAGCTTAGTAATAATTTACAACTGCTGAGCCAGCAGCAAGGCGCCACACTTTATATGACGCTGTTATCAGTATTCAATATACTGATGTACCGTTACAGCGGCCAGGATGATATTTGCGTAGGTACATCCATCGCAGGCCGGCCTAATCCTGAATTGGAAAGGTTGATCGGCTTCTTTGTGAACACACTTGCATTACGCAACCAGGTTAATAGCGACGAGTCATTTATAAAGCTGTTATCGCAAGTCAAACAAACCACGCTTGATGCTTATGAGCATCAGGAAGTGCCGTTTGAAAAAGTGGTTGAAGCTGTTGTGAAGGAAAGGACAGCAGGTATTAGTCCACTGTTCCAGGTGATGCTGGTACTTGGCAATACGCCAACTGTACCCGAATTAAAGCTGAGCGGCCTGGAACTTATCGGGTTCGATTATGAGCAATCTGCAGTAAAATTCGATCTTACATTTTTTGTGAGCGAAACTCCTGAAGGTCTTCAGTGTGCAGTACAATACAGAACCGATATCTTCAGCGCAGTTCGAATTGAAACCATGGTTGGGCATTTTTGCACCCTGCTCGCTTCGGCAGTAACAGCGCCTGAAATGCAAATAGGCAAATTGCAAATGCTCGACCAACTGCAAAAAGAGAATTTGCTAACCCAGGGCAGCAGTGTTTGCTTATATCCATCGGATAAAACTATCGCAGATGTTTTTGAAGCAGCAGTATTAAAATCTTCCGAAACAAATGCCGTTACGTTTGAGGGCCAGTCAATCAGTTTTGACGAATTGAACAAACGCTCAAACAGATTGGCGAACCACCTGCGGCGTTATGGCGTTGGGGCAGACACAATGGTGCCGCTTTATATCGAACGGGGCATTTCAATGATCGTCGGCATTATGGGCATCTTAAAAGCCGGTGCTGCTTACGTACCCGTTGATACTGATTATCCGCTGGAAAGGGTGAATTACATACTGGAAGATACCAACGCAAAGATTGCAGTAAGCAGTCCCAAATTTGCCGGCAACCTTGCTGACATCTCCGAATGGTTAAAAGTTGTTGAACTTGATGAGCAAAACTGGGAACTGGCTGCTGAGCTTGAAACTAACGCGATAAGAGCCATCTCACCTGATAACCTTGCTTATGTGATCTACACATCGGGCTCAACAGGCAAACCTAAAGGCGTACAAATAACGCAACGAAATATTGTAGACTATGTTCACGGTTTGGATGACCGTACCGATATCAGCGCCTGCAAATCTTTCGGTTTAATGTCGACCATAGCAACCGATTTGGGCAATACAGTTTTGTACAGCTCATTATTGTTCGGCGGTACGCTGCATGTTTTCTCTAAAGAAACCTTGAGCCATATCGAAGCCCTGCATACTTACTTTGAAGAGAACCGGATTGACTGTATCAAGATTGTACCCTCGCATTGGAAAGCACTATCGGCAGATGAGCCTTTGGTACCTGCGCGGATGCTGGTTTTTGGTGGGGAGTCATTATCAACCGAAATAATATCTAAAATAAGGCAGTATAGTGATTGCCGCATCATCAACCATTACGGTCCAACCGAAACCACGATTGGCAAATTATTATATGAAGTAACGGATGCAAACCATAACATAATCCCGATTGGCCGCCCGTTTTCAAATACCCAAACCTATGTATTGAATAAAGACCTGCAACAATGCCCGGTGGGCGTTCCGGGTCAATTATTTATAGGTGGTACAGGATTGGCGAAGGGATACCAAAACCAGCCTGAGTTAACACAAGATAGATTTATTGCCAATCCTTACGGCGATGAAGGAACCCTGATATACCAAACCGGTGATGCTGTACAATATAATACTGAAGGAAACATTGAATACCTGGGCCGCGTAGATGATCAGGTAAAGATCAGGGGTTACCGTGTTGAACCGGGAGAGGTTAGCCGCATCCTTGAACAAAGCAAACTGGTGAGCCAGGCTATAGTAATGGCCCGCCGCGATAAGCAGGGGAATAATCAACTGGTGGGATATGTAGTAGCTTCTGGTGAATTTGACCGCTCTGCTATTATTAGCTGGTTAAAAGAGCAGTTGCCCGAGTATATGGTACCAGCTTACCTGGTTGAACTCAAAGAAATTCCTTTAACAGCAGCCGGTAAAATAAACAGGAAGCAATTGCCTGATCCGGAAGTTGAGGTTTCGGCAAAAAATGATGAAGAACCTGTAAGCGAAACAGAATTAAAACTTGCTGCCATCTGGCAGGACATCCTGGAAATAGATTCGATAGGCGTTCATGACGATTTCTTTGAACTTGGCGGGCATTCACTGCTGGCTGTACGATTGATTTCGGCGGTACGCAAGGCATTTACGGTTGAATTGCCGATCAGTGATGTATTTGATTATCCTACAGTAAGCAAACTAAGCGCCCGTTTAAATATCAGCGAGGTCAGCGAAGAAATTACAAGTATCGGAATGCAGGCACGCCCGGAGCATATTCCGCTGTCATTTAGCCAGGAACGCATGTGGTTTATCGACAGGTTGGAAGGCAGCGTTCAATATCATGTTCCGGCGGTATTGCGTTTAAATGGTAATTTAAACATTTCGGCGTTAACTCAGGCTTTCAGACAAATTGTTAACCGTCATGAGGTTTTACGCACGGTAATAAGGGAGTATGAAGGCCGCGGTTATCAATACATAAATCCGGGCGGGGATTGGCTGTTGGAGCAAACATCACAGCAAGAAATTGAGGCTGCAGGTATCAACTTACAGGATTATGTTCAACGGCAAATAAACAGACCTTTTAATTTATCGCAGGATAACATGCTGCGCGGCGAGCTGATTCAAACAGGCAATGAAGCGTATGTTTTGTTACTAACCATGCACCATATAGCATCCGATGGCTGGTCAACCTCCATTCTTGTGAGAGAGTTGGGCGTTTTATACAGAGCATTTGCAGCAGGAGGGGAAGTTAAAACTTCAGAACTGCCAGGTTTGCCAATCCAATATGCAGACTACGCTATCTGGCAAAGAAACCATCTTCAGGGCGACCTCCTGGAACAAAAACTCAGCTATTGGAAAGATAAGCTTGAAGGTATCTCAACTATCCAACTGCCAACCGATTACCGCAGGCCTCTGATCAGAAGCAACCAGGGCTTAACTGAAGCTGTATTTGTGAACAAAGAATTGGTTGACAGGTTAAATGCCTTAAGCCGCAAACAAAGAACAACCTTGTACATGACCTTGCTTTCGGCATTTATGGTGTTGCTTCACCGCTATAGCGGGCAGGAAGATATCAGTGTAGGCACGCCGGTTTCAGGCCGCAGCCACCAGGAAATTGAAGGTTTAATAGGCTTTTTTATCAATACTTTAGTTTTACGGAACAATGTACAGGGCGGTCAGGCATTTACTAAATTACTCGAACAGGTAAAAAGTACAACACTCGAGGCGTATAACCACCAGGAAGTGCCTTTTGAAAAAGTGGTGGAAGCTGTCGTAAAGGAAAGGGACATGAGCCATAGTCCGTTGTTCCAGGTGATGTTCACGCTTCAGAATACGCCAGAGATACCCGAGCTGAAATTGGCCGATGTAACATTAAGCGCAGAAACAGCCGAGGATACTACATCTAAATTCGATATCAGCTTAAACCTTGTGGAAACTGCTGATGGCCTGGTGGGAGGGTTGACCTATAACACCGACCTCTTTAAAGCAGAGACCATGGAACGCATGATAGGTCATTTTATCTCCATTTTGCAATCTGTTGTTCAAACCCCAACCGAAATAATCGGGCGTATTAACATGCTGACTGCGGTTGAAGAGGAGAAGCAGTTAAAAATCTTTAATGCAACGGATGCAGATTATCCTATCGATAAAAGCATTTTGGATATTTTCAGGCAGCAAGTAGCGGAAACGCCCAATGCTGTAGCCGTAACGTTTGAGGATGAAACAATAACCTACAGACAGCTTAATGATAAAGCAAGTAGCCTTGCAAAATACCTGCAGGTTCAGGGCGTAAAAACAGAAACCGTAATACCAATTTGTACAGAGCGCAGCATTGAAATGATCATTGGTATACTGGGAGTGATGAAAGCCGGTGGAGTGTACGTGCCTTTTGATCCTGAATATCCGCAGGACCGTATCGACTACATGCTGAAAGACACGGCGGCCGGTTTGGTAGTTAGCAGCAGCGCTTGCAGTAACAAATTTGCAAAAGCAAATATTCAGGTAATTGAGCTTGACAAGCACTGGGCCGAAATTGAAAAGTATAGCAATGCAGAACTAAACGCGTCTGTTAATGCAGATCAGCTCGCCTATATCATTTACACATCAGGTTCAACCGGCAGGCCCAAAGGGGTAATGATTGAGCACCGCGGTGTAGTTAACCTTGTATTGGCTTATAAGCGTGATTTGAACTTGCAGCCTGGCTCACGGTTCCTTCAATTTGCATCTTTCGGTTTTGATGCCTCGTGTGTTGAGATCTTCAGTACGCTTTTGACGGGTGGCTGCCTGGTAATGTGTACCAAAGAATCGCTTTTATCTGCCGATAGCTTTGAACAGCTTTTAACCAGGCAGCAGGTTGAAATAGCCATATTACCACCGGCGTTTCAGCCGTTTATTGAAAATGTGCCCGATACGCTCAAGATCATCATATCTGCTGGCGAAGCACTAAATGAAGCAACGGGTAAGCTTATCCAATCTAAGGGGATAATACTGGTTAACGGCTATGGGCCAACCGAATGTACCGTTTGCGCGTCGCAAACACATAATCCTATAAGGCCCGATGGGATTATAACCATAGGTAAACCGATAGATAATGTAAAGATCTATATCCTGAATAAGGAAAATCAATTGGGTCCGGTTGGGGTAAGCGGAGAGATCTGCATTGGCGGTATCCAGGTGGCAAGGGGCTATTTAAATCAGCCGGCATTAACAAACGAAAAATTTATAAAAGATCCGTTTTCTGAAGATGAAGGCGCAAGGTTATACCGTACCGGCGATTTAGGACGTTTGCTGGCCGACGGTGATATTGAATATCTTGGCCGTATGGACGACCAGGTGAAAATTCGTGGTTTCCGTATCGAATTAGGTGAGATCGAAAATGTATTGCTTCAAAGCGGATTGGTATCACAGGCCATTGTATTATCCAAACCTGATGTTAATGGTGTAAACAGGCTGATAGCCTATATAACAACCGAAGGAATTTATGATAAACAGGCCCTGACATCGTACCTTACCGCTCAGTTACCTGAATATATGGTGCCCAAATTGTGGGTGCTGCTTGATAAATTCCCGGTAACAACACATGGTAAAGTTGACAAACGCGCACTGCCCGACGTTGATATGGCCGAACAATTAACCTACAACTATGTAGCGCCGCGTAATAAAACAGAAGAAGGGTTGTCGGCTATATGGCAGCGCCTTTTAGGGATCGACAAGATCAGTATCCACGATAATTTTTTTGAATTGGGTGGTCATTCGATATTGGCTATGCGGTTGATAGCAGCGGTTAAGAAGGAGATGGCAATCAGCATTACTATCAGAGATTTGTTTCTTCATCCAACGATAGCCAAACTCTACAGGAGGTCACAAAATCAAAATATTGATCTTACACAATCGCTTATCCCTATAAAAACTACCGGTAATAAAACACCACTTTATATTGTTTGCGGGGCTGGTGGTACAGCTTTTAAATTTAAGGAATTTGTAAAACTGCTTGATCCTGAGCAGCCTGTTTACGGATTGCAGCAGCCTTTGCACATTAGCAACCCTGCCGATTTTCCGGATACTATTGAAGGAATTGCTGAAAGGTATGTAGCAGAAATGTTATTAGATAACCCTTACGGCCCTTACGCCCTGGCCGGTCATTGTCTGGGCGGTATGATAGCGGTTGAAATGGCCGGTCAACTTCAGGCCATGGGCAAAAAAATATCAATGCTTGCTATGTTTGATGCGGATGCAAAGCCATTGGTGAATGCGGTTGCCGATACTGCACGCCACAACAATAACTTGCCCTCTTTAGTTAAAAGATCTGTTTCGGTAATCTCTACCAAATTGAAATTTGAGATTTTCCTGTTAATGAAGCACCCTAAACAAGCCCTAATGTATAAGGTACGGAAAATAGGTCCGCTGTTTAGCAACACCGAATCAAAGCTGGCAAATATTGATCAGGATATTTTTGACAGGATTACCCTTCAAATAAAAACAGCGGCAGACAATTACCAGATAAAACCTTACCATGGCGAGATAGTTTTATTTAACGCTACACAGCAATACTACTTTATTGATAGGGTTAACAAAATCATTTACAAGGAGCTTGAAGTTAATTCTGAAAACAAACACGCCTGGAAAAACTATGCCCAATCAATTAAAATTCATGAGGTTAAGGGCGAGCACTCTACAATTTTTGACGAGTTAAATGCGAGGGAATTTTCTGAAATATTACAGCATTATTTAGGTTAACAGATTATAAAAGCATGGGATTAACAGTTCGGGACAGATTGGTTGCATACCGTAATCTTCCAAAGTTTTTTAGCCTGGTTTGGAAAGTTAGCCCCCGGTTAACTTTAACTAACACCCTGATAAGGGTTTTACAAGCAGTTATTCCGCTTGGTTTGCTTAATGTTGGTAAGTATATAATTGATGAGGCCATCGCTATAGCTCATAACAAGGCCTTGCCGTATGATCATCTCTGGAAATTAGTTGCCATTGAGTTTGTACTGATCCTGTTGTTAATTATACTTGGGAAGATCACCTCGCTTATTGATGAACTTTTAGGCGAGCGCTTAACAAACGATACTACCAACATGATCATGCAGCACGCTGCAAAGCTGGACTTGGTGCAGTTTGAAAATTCGCAGTTTTATGATAAACTGGAAAGGGCCAGGCAACAAACCACGGGCCGGGCTATTTTACTAACCCATGTGTTTAGCCAGGTACAGGATTTGATCACTATTACCTCATATGTAGTGGTGCTGGTTGCTTTTAATCCATGGGTCATTATAATCCTTTTGTCGGTTGCCATACCTTCATTGCTTGGCGAATTTTATTATAACAACAAAAATTATACTTTACTACGCAGCCAAACCCAGGCCCGGCGCGAGCTGGATTATTTGAGCCTCGTTGCAAGTAGCGATGTTGCAGCTAAAGAAGTAAGATTGTTTGACCTCTCGCGCTTTTTTATAGATAAATTTAAAAAGATCTCCTACAACCTTTACGATGCCAAACGTAAGTTTGGTGTTAAACGGGTTATTGTAAGTTCTTTAATAAGCATTCCCGGAGTTGTTGGATTTTATGTGGTATTCTTTTACATTGTTCAACAGGTGCTGCAAGGCAGCTTAACAATTGGAGGGCTAACACTTTTATTGGGGACTATAAGGCAACTGGGTGGTTTAATGCAAAATAGTGCCAGGCGGTTTAACGCAGTTGCCCAGGGGGCTATCTACCTTACCGATTTCTTTGATTTTTTCAAGATCATGCCGGCTATCACCATCCCTAACAATCCGCGGCCGTTTCCTGATCCTATTGTTTTAGGCTTTACTTTTGAGGACGTCGGATTTAAATACACTAATTCTGATAAGTGGGCCAACAGGCACTTGAATTTTACCCTTCGCCCGGGTGAAAAACTTGCTTTAGTAGGTGAAAATGGCGCAGGTAAAACTACGCTGGTAAAATTACTGGTGAGGTTGTATGACCCAACCGAAGGCCGCATAACGCTTGATGGTTATGATTTGAAAGAGTATAACATAGACGACATCAGGAAACAAATGGGCATCATCTTTCAGGATTTTATTAAGTATCAAATGCCGGCTTCGGTAAATATTGCAGTTGGGGACATAGGCGAGGTTGATAGAGAAGATCTTATTACCAATGCTGCGAGGCAAAGCCTGGCTCATCCAATAATCGACAGGATGCCTAACAAATATCAGCAAATGCTGGGCACTCATTTCGATACCGGTGTTGAACTTTCAGGCGGCGAATGGCAGAAAGTCGCGCTGGCCAGGGCTTATATGCGAAATGCGCAGATTGTGATCCTGGATGAACCTACAGCCGCTTTGGATGCACGCGCGGAATATGAGGTATTTAAACGTTTTTCGGATATCACCGAAAAAAAGACCGCCGTGCTCATCTCTCACCGCTTTTCAACCGTACGTATGGCAGACAGGATCATTGTGCTTGATAAAGGTGAAATCCTGGAGATAGGGAGCCATGAAGAGCTTTTACAAAAAGGTGATCGCTATGCCGAATTATTTGAATTGCAGGCAGCCGGGTATAAATAAAGGCTACTTGCTAAAACCTTAAATCAATAAAGACATTTACCTAAATAAATAATATAACATTAGTAAGATGGAATTAACCTCATCAACTTTAATTACCGCGTTAATTTTAACTAAAAACGAAGAGCCTAACCTTAAGCGTGTTCTTGACAGGCTAACCTGGTTGCAAAGGGTTGTCATTTTAGATAGCTTTAGTACAGATGCTACGCTGGATATTGCAAATTCCTATACCAATGTTGAAGTTTTTCAACGCAAATTTGATACGCACGGTAATCAATGGAATCACGGGCTTTCATTACTTAAAAGTAAATGGGCGCTAACACTTGATGCCGATTACGTACTTACGCCTGAGTTTATACAGGAAACAAAAAATATAATTGCCAATCCGCAAGATGTAGCCTATGAAACCTCTTTCCGGTTTTTGGTTTTCGGTAAAAAACTTTTGGGCGATAATACAACACCTCGCCCCGTTTTATTTGACATCGATAAATGTATCTATTTTGATGACGGACATACCCAACGTTTAAAAGTGAATGGTACGACAGGCAAATACAAATCTTATATCTTGCATGACGACAGGAAATCCCTGTCACGATGGTTAAGTAACCAGGATGGTTATGCTATTAAGGAAAGTAAAAAGCTGGTTAGTGAGTCGGGCGCCGGAATGCCGATAAGTGGTAAGATCCGGAAGACGAAAGTCTTAGCACCATTTTTAGTGTTTTTTCATTGCCTGTTTGTTAAAGGGTTGATTTTTAGCGGATGGGCCGGGTGGCATTATACGCTTCAGCGCACAATGGTTGAAATATTGCTTGCTTTACGCTTGATTGAAGACGAAAAGCTTGCTGAAAAGCCCGAACCCTCACCAACTTTAACCATTGTTCAGGATGATTTAAAATCACATTTGGCTAAATAATCCATTAACGTTGCATATTTGCATCGTTACAGCTAACACTACTTTATGAAAATACTGCACATTATACCTGCTTATAAACCTGCTTACGGATACGGAGGGCCAACTGAATCGGTATCACGGCTGTGCGAGGGATTGGCGGCTAACGGGCATGATGTTGATGTTTATACTACCACAGCCAACGGTAAAACCGAATTGGATGTTACCCCCGGAGCTGTGATGAATGTAGAAGGGGTGAATGTAACTTATTTTAAACGCATCACCGGCGATCATACTCATGTTAGCCCTGCATTATGGCGAAGGCTTATGAATACAGCTAACCATTATGATGTGATCCATATCCATTCGTGGTGGAGCATTTTAAGCGTGGTAGCTGCACGGATAGCTTTATTCAGTAAAACCAAAGTGATCCTCGCACCACGTGGTATGCTAAGCGAATATGTGTTTGAAACCGGGAACAGCAGCTATAAAAAACTGATCCATAAACTTGGCGGGCGCGTAATTTTAAAGAAATGTGTGCTGCACGCTACAGCCCAGTCTGAGTATATTGAATGCCGGAAACTGATCCCGGGATGGGAAGGTTTTGTTTTACCCAATATTTTATCATTGCCCGATATTGAAGTAAAGGAAACCAACAATGAGTGCTTCACCATTATTTTTATGTCGCGTATTCATCATAAAAAAGGGCTTGAAAAACTATTTACTGCTATAAGTCAGCTTTCTTTTAACCTGAAACTCGTTATTGCCGGCGACGGCGATGATGCATATGTGCAGCAATTAAAACAACTTGCAGATGAGTTGAATATAGCTTCAAAAATTGACTGGATAGGCTGGGTAAACCGGGAGCAAAAATTTGAGCGCCTTAACCAATCAGATCTGTTTATCCTGACATCATTAAATGAAAATTTTGCAAACGTTGTGGTTGAGTCACTGCATATGGGCACTGCCGTTCTGATTTCCGAAAATGTAGGTCTTTCCGATTTTGTTAGTGAAAATAACCTGGGCTGGATCTGCACATTGGATACTGAAAGTATCATTGAAAAGTTGAACGAAGCTTATCTTGGCAAGCAAAAATTAGATTACATCCGCAAGCACGGCCGTGAAATTATCAGAACAACATTTCATGAGCAGGTTCTCATAACAAAGTATTACGAAGAGTATTTAAAATAGACCTCTTTTCTCAATAAAGTTACCATTTCGGGTAACCAG
Source organism: Mucilaginibacter sp. P4_A11 (assembly GCF_056402535.1). NCBI lineage: Bacteria > Pseudomonadati > Bacteroidota > Sphingobacteriia > Sphingobacteriales > Sphingobacteriaceae > Mucilaginibacter > Mucilaginibacter sp. P4_A11. The sequence goes on along the minus strand of NZ_JBFUHE010000016.1, from coordinate 142,598 downwards.
TCACCACACTTCAATTTAGGTGACTAATATATTCTTGTATCTATAAAAACTAAAAATTTAAAGTAAAAAATCATGAAACCAACCTTACTTATCCTGGCCGCAGGTATGGCCAGCCGCTACGGCAGTATGAAACAAATCGACGGTTTTGGCCCTAATGGTGAAACTATAATTGATTATTCTATCTACGATGCAATTAAAGCTGGTTTTGGGAAAGTATGCTTCATTATCCGCGAAGAATTTGCTGATAATTTTAAAGCCATATTTGAACCCAAATTGCAGGGGCTCGTCGAAACTGACTATGTTTTTCAAAGCTATGATCTTAAACCTTTTGGCATTGATAAAACCGTGGAGCGTGCAAAACCATGGGGCACCGCGCATGCTGTTTTAGCTGCACGCGATGCGGTTAAAGAACCATTTTGTGTGATCAATGCCGATGACTATTATGGTTATGATGCATTTGAAAAAATGGTTGGGTTTTTAACTACCGAGGTTGCTGAAGATCAGTATTCATTGATCGGTTATCAGATCAATAACACACTTTCTGAAAACGGGTCAGTATCGCGTGGGGTATGTAAAGTAGACGAAAACGGTAATATGGTGCAGATAAATGAGCGTGCCGAGGTCTATTTTAAAGAGAACGGTGGTATAGCCTACAAAGACGAAACAGGCGAACACGATTTACCGGTTGATACCCGTGTATCAATGAATTTCTGGGGATTTACACCAGCTGTGTTTGAACAAAGCAAGCCAATGTTTGCCAGGTTTGTACACGCAAATGAAGATAAACCCAAAGCTGAGTTTTTTATTCCACTGGTTGCCGATGAGTTAATTAAAACGGGGGCTGCAACCTTTAAGGTTATACCAACCAAATCAAAATGGTTTGGTGTAACTTACGTAAATGACAAAGCTATTGTTCAGGAAAGCATCTCCAAGCTGGTTGAAAACGGCATTTACCCATTAAACTTGTGGGCCGAAAGGTCATTGATTTCATTATAACATATAAGCTAAAAAGTAACAGATTTTATGACAGAAAGAAAAAGGATCCTGATCACCGGAGCAGCCGGCTTTTTAGGCTCGCACCTGTGCGACAGGTTTATTAAAGAAGGTTACCATGTAATAGGCATGGATAACCTGATCACAGGTGATTTGAGAAATATCGAACATTTGTTCAAGCTGGAAAACTTTGAGTTTTATAACCATGACGTATCCACGTTTGTATATGTACCCGGCGAATTGCACTACATCCTGCATTTTGCCTCGCCTGCAAGCCCGATCGATTACCTTAAAATCCCGATCCAAACATTAAAAGTAGGCTCATTGGGCACCCACAACCTGCTTGGGCTTGCCCGTAATAAAAAGGCAAGGATGCTGATCGCATCAACCTCAGAAGTATACGGCGACCCGAACATCAGTCCGCAGCCTGAAGAATATTGGGGCAATGTAAACCCTGTAGGCCCGAGAGGGGTATATGATGAAGCTAAAAGGTTCCAGGAAGCCATCACTATGGCCTACCATACTTTCCACGGGGTCGAAACGAGGATCGTAAGGATCTTCAACACTTATGGCCCAAGGATGAGGCTTAACGATGGTAGGGTATTGCCGGCCTTTATTGGCCAGGCATTGAGGGGCGAATCGCTGACAATGTTTGGCGACGGTTCACAAACCCGGTCGTTTTGTTATGTAGATGATTTGATAGAAGGCATTTACCGTTTACTGCTCAGCGATTATGCCCAGCCGGTGAACATTGGTAACCCAGATGAGATCACGATAAAGCAATTTGGTGAAGAGATCATCAAACTTACGGGCACTGATCAAAAGTTGATCAGCCTGCCGCTACCTACAGATGACCCGAAACAACGTCGTCCGGATATCACGAAGGCCAGGGCCATACTGGGCTGGGAGCCAAAGGTATCCAGAAGTGAAGGTTTGAAGATCACTTTAGAATATTTCAAATCATTACCCGAGCAGGAAATACATCATAAAGACTTTACTTATTACAATAAGTAAAGAGGCTAAATTAGACGGTATAACTACCCCTTAAATAACGAGTAAACGAGGCTGTTTTCGAAAGAGAACGGCCTTTTTTATTGCTGCTTTGCTTGTTTAGATAGAGATTTCTTTAAGTGCATAGGTTGCCGCCCTGCTGGCCGTTAACAATTGCCCCGCCTGGGATACCTTTGCCGGATCTGCAGGATATATTGGTTTTCCGATCCGTACGTGTAAGCACATCCCTTTTTTATTGAAAAGTTCGGCAGGTAGCATAGCGGTTTGCAATGATTTATGAATATACCGGAGTAAACTGAACCCGATACCATTATCGCCATAAAAGTAAACCGGTAATACTGGTACTTTTGCGCGTTCCATGATTTTCCCTACCACCGGGTGCCATTCCCTGTCGGTAATCTGCCTGGTTTTAAAGTCAAAAGCCGAAACCTCACCTGCCGGAAATATGGCCACAGGAACACCCGAGCGCAATTTATGCAATGTGGTTTTTAGCCCTGTAATGCTTGACGTATCTTTAATACTGTCAAAGGGGTTTACAGCAATAACATACTGTTGAAGGTTGGGTACTCTTTTTAGCAGGAAATTACCCATGAACAAAGTTTCGGGCCGGGCTGTAACCAGCAAGCTGAGTAATGCAAGCGATTCAATAGCACCAAACGGATGGTTAGCTACCGCAAGGAAACTGCCCGTTGCGGGAATCTGTGCAAGATCTTCAGGATCAACTTTAACGGTAATACCTAAAAAATCAAGTACGAACCGGCTGAAATCAACACCTTCCAAATCACCGGCCTCATCCATCATGCGGTTGAATTTATCTATCTTCATCAGCCGCATAATAACCGAGCCCAAAAAGGGAAAATTCCCGGTACCCGTTGCTGCCATTACATCACTTTTACTAATCACCGCCATTTGGTGAAGATAGTGTTATGGTGTGAACTTATGACTACATCCGGGTTAACCTTTAATACCCATTGTAAACATGGGCAATCTTTACTTCAGTAAGCCGGCAAAAAATGGCTTAAGCTGTTCCGCTAAGATCTGATGCTCAGCTACACTGGGGTGCCCCGAACAACCATGTGGCTCCATCGGTTCAAAAAAGAATGTAGCTGCAGGTTTATCAGCCGGATAATTTGCATCAATAGTCGTTTTTATTCTGCTCAAACATCTCTGCAATATCTCTCTTGAGTTTCCTTTGATCATCGGGCTTGAAAGCAGGGCGATCCGTGCTTTAGGATATTTTGATTTTACCAACTGTACAAACTTTACGTAATCGTTAACAAAACGTACGGTATCAAAGGCCGCCCTGGACGTACCATCGCCATTGCTCATATCATTAGTGCCTAAGGCAATACTTACAATTTTAGGTTGGTAGGTTTTAAAATCCCATTTCAGGGAATCTTTAACCTGGAAATTTGCGTTTTCGTATACCAACGGCATGGAAGGGGAATCCCTGTTCCAGGTGCGGTAAACGCCTATCCCGCTAACACTTGATAAGATGAAGTTAGCATTCAGCGCTCTTGCTACCCTTGGCCCATAAGCCATATAGGCATTGTGATGGTCCTGGTAATCACCGGTTCCGCAGGGGATCTCTGAGTCATCGGCTGCTGCCCCGCAGGTGATGCTATTACCAATAAATTCTATCAGCGGGAGTTTGGGTGCAGGTAGTGCTTTTATACTGTTTGCAGCTATCTTTGAAAAGATCAAAGCGCCGGTTTGTGCTTCCGTTGCTTTATAGATCCAGATATGGTGGGTACCAGCGCCATCGGTTTTGATGATAATAGGTTCTTTTAAGTTCCCATCTACCCTGATCCTTTTTTGATAAGCGCCGTCCAATTCGTATTGAAGATAATTATGGCCTCCAGCATCTGCAATGGATACATATATAGCACACTCACTCCCTTTAAAACTAAAACCGAAATGTGCCCCTGAAGTGATCAGTGCTAAGTTATGCTGGCTGTTTATGAGTGTGCGTCCTATTGGCCGTAGATTGGCAGAAAAAATGGTGTCAATTTTGCTTTTTGCGTTGCTTTGCAATATGCAAAAAACAGATAAGATAAAAGTAACTAATAGCCTGTTTTTCATAGTATCGCAAGATTACCGATATGGCCGCCGGAATCCAAATACATAAAAATTAATCAGTATAAAATGTTGTAAAAGTATCAGAACAACACAGGCTACAGAAATAAGCTGGTAGGTTAAAGGGCCAAACTATTGTTGGCCCTGCTGGTACTTATAATGTAAATTCTTCAGTGTTTCGATAGTTGCTTCATCTGTAGAGATCCCATAACCTGTTACTAATGTGCCTTTAACACCTTCGGCCGATGCAAGGGCATATACAATAGCTTCGTCGGCAGGGTCGGAGGGGCCTTCGTAACGGTACAAATCGACAATTTTAAATTCTTTTACGGCAAACGTTTCTTCGCCTGCCTTGAGATGATCACCTTCCAGACTAAAATCATGGGTATAGCCTTGTTCTTTTAACTTGGTTATTGCTTCGGTTACTGTTGCGTAGTGAAATTTTTGTTCTTGCATGAGGTAGGATGTTTAGTTATGTTATAGCTAATATACAATTAAAGTACGCTGCCTGTTTCAGTAATTTCTGCCGAAAATGTTTCGGGTTGTACCAAAACAAAGCGTACCAAACTAAACTCCTGCTTAATACAATCGCGGATGCGGTCGATAGCTTCATTGATCTGCTGTGTATCAAGATCTTCTTTGAAAGCCACTATCAGCATCAAAATAATCTCATCGGGAGATTGATAGGTAGAAAGCATGTGCATTACTTTCAAAACAGCGCCGTCACGTTCAACCAGAGCAGCGATCTTAGCACGCGATTCGGATGATATCCCTTCACCCATCAGCAAACTGCGGCTTTCCCTGGCTAAAATGGCAGAAACAGCAACCAGGATCAACCCAACCAATAAGGAGGCGATGCCGTCGAGAACGGGGATATTATAACGATGGTTCAGGAACATGCAAATGCCTACAATAAACAAACCTGCAACGGCGGCACTATCCTCAAACATCACCAAAAAGGTTGAGGGGTCTTTGCTTTTAACTACGGCATCCCACCAGGTTTGATTACCTCTGATTGTGTTAAATTCTTTCAGTGCGATGATGAGCGATGAGCCCTCAAATATGATCGATAAGCCCAAAACGACATAGCTCATAGTTGGATCGCCCAGTGGTTCGGGTTCGCGGATGTGTAAAATGCCCTGGTAAATGGAGAGCCCTCCGCCCAAACCAAATATCATGATAGATACAATGAACGACCAGAAATACAACTCCTTACCGTAACCAAAAGGGTGCGTTTTATCCGGTTCCTTACGTGCCCGGTGCAGGCCAAGCAATAGCAGTAATTCATTGGCTGTATCAACCAGTGAATGGATGCCCTCCGAAATCATAGACCCACTTCGCCCGATAACACCTGCGATAAACTTGGTTATCGCTATCAGCAGATTGGCAATAAGAGCGCTGTATATCGATTTTTTTGATGAGGCCATTTCGCTTAATGGGCTATTACTTCAGCATCGCCAAGTTTTTTAACGTATAGCTCGTCGACCAAAATCACAATAATAGCTACAATAGGCACAGCTAATATGATGCCCAATACACCTGAAAGTGTCCCCATAACTACCTGGCTGATAATAGTAAGAGCCGGCGGCAGGTTGATCATTCGGTTTTGTACTATAGGCACTACAATATTGCTTACAATGGTTTGTGATACTATATAAATGAGCGCTACAATAATTGCCGTATTAGTGCCCATGGTAAGCGCCAGCAAAACACCGGGAATCATCGCTATAGCAGAACCCAAATTGGGGATGATCTTTAACATACCCGCAAATAAGGCCAATATTAATGCAGCTGGAATACTCATAATGCTTAAGCCCGTAGTAAGCAGCACGCCCAGCAATACCATAGATAACAGCATCCCTTTAAGCCAGCCTTTTAGGGAAATGCTTATCCTGTCCATAATATCCTGACCTAATTGCTTTTTTTTATCGGATAGTAAAATAAGGATGCCGTTTTTATATACATCAGGATTGGCGGTAAAAAAGATAGTTAAAAATAAGATGATATAAATATCGCCAAGCACGCCAAAACTGGTACTGAAAAAGTGCTGTACCGTAACCACTACTTTATCAGGATCATTATCGCCCGAAAAATAGTCAAGGATCTGTTGCCCTGTTGGGTTTGATGCCAGTTTAGTCTTAAAATTATTAACCGTATGCGGAAGGGTATCTTTAAGTAAGGCTATTTGATGCTGTATAGTTGTCCCCATCAGATAAAACAAGCCTGCTACAATCAAAAACGAGCCAACTACCGATATAATCATGGCGTACCTTCTGCGCATTTTGGTGTTACGCTCTATAAGGTCACCCAGGCCATGAAAATACGTGGCAATGAGCGCGCCCGACAGGATCATAAGCAATACATTAAAGGCAACGCGCGCTATCAATATTACTACAACCAGCAAAGCGACAATGGCTACGGTGTGCCATACTTTTTCAATATAGGTAAGTTCTTTTTCTTTTTTTGGGGTCATACAGCAGGTGTTTGTTCCATAAACACGTTAATGTGCCCTAAATGTTTTGATTAACTGTAATTTAAGGTTAAGGAGATATTAAGAGAATGGTGATATCGATTGTTTTATGACTTCTTAAAGTATTTTAAAAAGAAAGTGTAACAATTTAAATAAGTTTGTGTAAAATTATCTCACCAACGGATTTTTAACGATATTAGTTAACACCGAACCAAAACTATAACCTTCCAGTTGATGAAAAAAAACTACTACATCGTAACGCTGATTATGCTTACGTTTTTTGTTATTTCATTTTTAACCAATATCATCGGCCCGCTATCTCCCGAGTTTATTAAAGATTTTAAACTGAGTGATGCAATGGCTGGTTTGCTACCCTTCGCTTTTTTTATTGCCTACGGGGTAATGTCAATTCCGTCGAGCATGCTGGTTCAAAAGTATAACGAGAAAACCATCATGGTAGCGGCTTTTGTGGTTGCGTTCTTTGGCTCTTTGCTATTAGCCGTTTATCCTAACTATCTCACCGCAATTTTGTCCCTATTTTTAATTGGTTGTGGTATGGCGATGTTGCAGGTGGTCATTAACCCGTTGCTTCGCACATCGGGCGGGGAGGAAAACTATGCTTTTACATCGGTGTTGGCACAATTGATATTTGGTGGGGCATCGTTTGTTAGTCCGCTGGTTTATTCTTATATGGTTAAAAACATGGGGAGCAGCAAGGGTGGCATTTTTCCATTGCTTGAGGCTCATGTACCGGTAACCATGCCCTGGATCTCGCTTTACTGGCTGTTTGCAGTGATATGTTTGGCCATGTTCGTGATCATGCTGGCCTCCAAATTTCCGAAGGTGGAGCTGGCCAGCGACGAAAAGGCCGGGCCGTGGAAAACACATGTTGATCTTTTTAAAAAGCCGGTTGTTATAGCCTACTTCATAGCGCTGTTTTGCTATGTGGGCAGCGAGCAGGGGGTATCTTACTGGATGTCGGAGTTTTTGCAGAGGTATCACAAATTTGATTCGCGAACTGTTGGAGCCGATGCGGTAGCCTACTTTTGGGGACTGATGACAGCCGGTGGTATTTTAGGTTTGTTTCTGCTTAAACTGATGGATAGCCGTAAGCTACTGGTGATCTTTACCATACTGGCACTTATCTTCCTGTCGCTGGGTTTATTTGGCGGCCCGCAAACCTCGTTGTATTCTTTTTCAATAGTTGGCTTTTTTATGTCTGTAATGTATCCCATCATATTTTCGCTGGCCTTAAGTTCAGTGAGCGAAGATCATGGCTCGTTTGCAGGCATCCTGGTTACGGGCATTATTGGCGGGGCGGTTGTTCAATTGCTGATAGGCGGACTTGGAAGCTGGCTGGGTTTACGGCAAGGGATGTGTTTCCTATACATCACTTTCGGCTATATGCTCTGTATCGGCTTTTGGGCTAAGCCGCTGGTTACCAACAAAACTATTTTTGATAATAAAGCATAAATATATACATGAGCAATATAAAAGTTATAGGTATTGATCTGGGTGCTACCAACATCCGCGGCGCTGTAGTTGATAATAATGCGATTGGAAATATCATATCGCAACGGATAAAAAGCGATGGAAGTGTTGAAGATGTGTTAAATGATATTTACACCGTTGTTGATGCCTTATTGAAAAGCGATACTGCCAATGCTATAGGTATTGGCGTGCCCAGTGTGGTTGACGTAGCCGAAGGCATTGTTTATGATGTGCAATACATCCCCTCGTGGAAGGAAGTACATCTGAAAAAGCTGATGCGGGAGCGTTATAACATTCCGGTATATGTAAATAATGATGCTAATTGCTTTGCCGTTGGCGAATTATATTTTGGAAAGGGAAAAGGTGCAGACAGTATGGTTGGGGTAACCCTGGGTACCGGACTTGGTACAGGTATTATTACCAATGGTAAATTATATGCCGGCCATAATTGCGGTGCCGGTGAGATCGGTTTTTTCCCTTACATCGATAATATCCTGGAGTACTATTGCAGTGGCTCATTCTTTAACAATGTTTATGGACTGGATGGCGTACAGGTATTTAAAGATGCGCAAACCGGCGATGAACAGGCCTTGAAGTTATATGCCGAATTGGGAACCCATGTAGGCAACGCCCTAAAAATGGTTATGTATGCCTATGATCCGGAACTGATCATTTTGGGCGGATCAGTAAGTCAAGCTTTTGACTATTTTAAAGATACCATGTGGCAACAGGTGAAAACTTTTGCGTACACAAAAACGCTTGAACGTATTAAAATTGAGATCTCGGAACTGCAAAACAGTGGCATTATCGGTGCTGCTGCCTTGTATTACGATAACCAGAAATAAACCTGATCCCATGAAAAAAATATTATTAACGTCGGCAATAATCCTGCTCAGTGCTGGAGTATTTGCGCAGGAGCGGCAGGAAAATTTTAACCTGCTATTAAAGGATGACTGGCAGATGCAGTCGGTAGTGACAGCGCCTGCTACGGCTGTCGAAATCTCTAAAGAGAAATTCGATACACAGGGCTGGTATAAGGTTAGCGTGCCTTCAACTATTTTAGCGGGTTTATTGGCTAACCACGTATATAATTTCGATCCGTTTATGGGCAAGAACCTCGAAAAGCTGGCTGATCCGAAACTGGATAAGCCATGGTGGTTCAGGAAAGAGTTCACGCTGCCCGCTGCCGAAAAAGGCAAGAATGTGATCCTTCGCCTGCATGGTATCAATTATAAAGCTAACGTTTGGTTCAATGGCGTTAAGATAGCCGATTCAACCCAAATAAAAGGCCCGTATCGCATCATTGATCTTGATCTCACTAAAAATATCAGCTATGACGGTACCAATACGGTGGCTATTGAAGTGCTCAGGCCGTTCACCCCAAACAAGCGTGATGGCGACCTTGCCATTGACTATGCCGACTGGATCCCGTACCCGCAGGATTATAACGGTGGTATCATCAATAACGTAGAGGTGAAAACTTACAACAAGGTAGGCGTAAAATTCCCGCTGGTTACTACTGATTTTGATTTACCATCACTTGCTGTAGCACATTTAACTGTAGATGCCCAGGTTACCAATTATACCAATAAACCACAGGATGCAGTGATCAAAGGGAGGATCAACGAAAATATTTCCTTCGAGAAAAAAGTGCACCTGCTGGCTAACGAATCAAAGAATGTTAATTTCTCGCCTTTAGAATTTAAGCAGCTTAACGTTAAAGATCCGTCCATTTGGTGGCCCTGGCAGTACGGCAAACCAAACCTGAACCGCATCGAAGTTTCAGCTGTGGTTGATAAAAAGCTGAGCAATTCGGTGTCCGAAAATTTCGGGATCAGGGAGTTTACGTCTAAAATTATTGATGATAACCAGTCGCGCGAGTTTATTATTAATGGCAAGCCCATTATGCTGAGAGGCGCGGCATGGTCGCCGGATATTTTTCAGCGCCGTTCGCCCGAAAGGCAGGAGCAGGAGATCCATTTGGTACGTGATATGAATATGAACATTGTGCGTTCCGAAGGTAAAATGGAAGATGATAATTTTTATGACCTATGCGATAAATATGGCCTGATGGTGATGAATGGCTGGATGTGCTGCGGTACCTGGCAGCACCCCGAAAAATGGGATGCCGCAGAACGTAAGGTTGCCATGGCATCTGACAGTAGTGTAATGTACTGGCTGCGTAATAAAGCCAGCTTGTTTGTGTGGCTCAACGGCAGCGATATGCCGCCTACCGATACTTCTGTTGAGCGTGATTACCTAAAAATTGAAAAGCAATTGAAATGGCCAAACCCGTTGCTGGCAACGGCTAACGAAAGTAAGTCAAAAGTATCAGGATATAGCGGTGTAAAAATGGCCGGCCCGTATGAGTGGGTACCGCCGATTTACTGGGAAACTGATGCTACCAAAAAGTTTGGCGGTACTTACAGCTTCGCAACCGAAATTTCACCTGGCCCCTCAATTCCACCTTATGAAAGCCTGGTGAAATTTATTCCTAAAGATTCATTAAACGTAACCTCTGCCGATTGGAATTATCATTGCGGTACAGGTTCATTCGGGACAACTAAAGTATTTACCAAAGCGCTTTATGGCCGTTACGGCGAAACTGCATCCATCAAAAATTATGTTGCCAAGGCACAGGCTCAAAACTACGAAGCCCACCGCGCCATGATGGAAGCATACGGATTAAACAAGTACCAAACCGCCACCGGTGTAGTACAATGGATGCTGAGCAACCCATGGCCGGGCATCATTTGGCATACATACGATTATTATTTGTACCCTGCAGGCACTTATTTCGGTATGAAAAAGGCCATGGAGCCGTTGCACGTGCTGTATTCGTACAAAACAAATGAGGTAGCGGTGATCAATTCATACTTGAAAACCTTCACAGGTTTAAAGGTTAAGGCAGATGTTTATAATTTGGATGGTTCAAATAAATTCAGCAAAACCGCCACAGCTGATATCGGCGCCGATGGATCAAAAAGATTATTTGTCCTGCCGGCTGTTACAGGTTTATCTGATACTTACCTCTTACGCCTTGAACTAAGCGATAAAAACGGCGAAACCAAAAGCATCAACTGGTACTGGCTGTCAAAGAAGGGTGATGAGTTGAACTGGAAAAAATCAAACTGGTTTACTACGCCGCAATCTGCCTATGCAGATTATTCAGCATTGCAATCTTTGCCTAAAACCAAATTGGCCTTTAGCCAAACCAGTAAAGCCGAAGGGGATAGTACTTCATACACCGTAACCATTAAAAACATCGGCAGCGCCGTAGCTTTCTTTGTACACCTTCGTGCTTTGAAAGGGCAGAGCGGTGATGATATTTTACCGGTGATTTTCAGTGATAATTATATCTCATTAGCCCCGGGTGAAAGCCGAGTAATTAAATCTACTTACAATAATAAAAATGCAGATGGCGCTACACCATATTTCCTAACCTCGGCCTGGAATTTGGATACAACCGGGAGCACAGGTGACAGCGGATTTGAGGATGGACTGCCGAAAGAGTAGTTTTTAGAAAGATCGTATATAAAAACGGCCAGGCAATTTGCCCGGCCGTTTGCTTTCTTAGGGGAAAGGGTTTTATTTTAATTCAAGTGTTACTACAGATTTGGCAGGCAGGCTAACCACTAACTTGTCGCCATCTTTCTTAGCACCGGTAAAAGCGTTCAGATGGATTTTGTTGGCATCTTTAAATGTATTAACATCAGTTAAATTAGCTGAGGTTAGCACCTGTCCACTAACAGTTTGCCATTTTACATCGCTGAGGGCGGTTGTAATGGTTATGCTGTTGTGAGGGTCAAGGTTCACTAAAGAGATATGTACCTTGCCAGATGCATCCTGTGAGGCAGAGGCATTTACTGCTTCAATCTTTTTACCGTCAACTTCATAATCAGGTACGCTTAGTTTAATAGGCAGGTATTTGGCATCCTGGTGCACCTTGTACATATCAAATATGTGGTAAGTAGGGGTAAGCACCATTTTCTCTTTATCGGTTAAAATCAATGCCTGTAATACGTTAATGGTTTGGGCAAGGGCAGCCATTTTAACACGGTCACTATGGTTGTTGAATATGTTAAGCGTTGTACCGGCTATCAAAGCATCGCGTAAGCTGTTTTGCTGAAAAAGGAAGCCGGGGTTTGTACCCGGTTCGGCATCTGTCCAAACACCCCACTCGTCAACAACAAGGGCTACTTTTTTCTCCGGGTCATATTTATCCATAATGGCCGAATGCTTGGTAACCAGTTCTTCCATTTTAAGGCAGTTAACCATAGTGCCAAAGTATTCTTTCTCACTAAAATCAGTTGCCGAACCTTTTTTACCCCAGTTACCTGTTGGTATCGTATAATAATGTAACGACAGGCCTGACATCATCCCGCTTGGAATATTTTTCATACAAACTTCTGTCCAGCGGTAATCATCGGCATTTGGTCCGCTGGCAATCTTATTGAGTTTAGCGCCAGGGTAATCTTTGGCAAACGAAGCATAGCGTTTAAACAAATCGGCGTAGTACTCAGGAGTCATGTTACCGCCGCAGCCCCAGCTTTCGTTACCAACACCCCAAAAAGTTACTTTATAGGGTGCCGGGTGCCCGTTTTTCTTACGCAGCTGCACTACAGTGCTGGTGCTGTTTGAGTTTAAGTATTCAATCCATTTTGACATTTCATCAACCGTACCGCTGCCTACGTTACCTGCAATGTATGGCTCGCAACCCAGCAAATCACAAAGTTCCAGGAACTCGTGTGTGCCAAAGCTGTTATCTTCGGTAATGCCACCCCAGTTCGTGTTTACCATACGCGGACGTCCGGCAGGAGCTCCAATGCCATCGCGCCAGTGATATTCGTCGGCGAAACAGCCGCCGGGCCAACGCAGGTTAGGGATTTTTATCTTTTTGAGGGCATCAACAATATCAAGCCTGATGCGATCCTGCTTTTTTACCGGCAGGGTTTTATCAACCCAAAAACCGCCATAAATGCCGTGACCGAGGTGCTCAGCAAACTGGCCATAAATGTGTTTGCTGATGGTGGTTTTTGAATCGGTACTGATATTAAGTGTACCTGTTTGCCCGAAGGATGCCGAGCTTAATAAGGACAAAGCGATAACGCCGAGGTGTAAAAACGGGTTCTTTTTCATTGAAACTTAAGTTTGCTAATTGTACAGTAAAGAAAAGAAAAATTTTATTAATAAGTGTTAAAAGAACAATAAAAAATAATGAACCATGATTAGCTTGATTTAAGGATTACCTTGAATTATAAGCATGTTGGAAATGAAAACCAATGATTAACCTCAAGATCAGCGTTATCATGAAATCCTTAAATCAAGCTAATCACGGTTCCTTATAAACTCTTCAAACTTTTTACTGCTGTAATCCGCCGCGCCGGAGTGTTTGTAAATGAGCTTGCCATCTTTACCAAATACCAGGGTAGTGGGGATGGTACCATCAAGCAAAGTAACGGGTACGTTGCTCATTTGGGTATATAAAGGCAGGTGGTAGCCATTTTTAAGCATAAAAGCTTTGGCTTTGAGGAGGTCGTTATCTACATCAACCAAAAGGAAGGCGACTCCTGGGTCGTTCCTGAACTTTTTGTAGAGGTCATTAACTTTAGGCATTTCGGCAATGCAAGGTGGACACCAGGTTGCCCAATAATTGATAAATACTACTTTAGGTTTTAAGGCGCTTAACGCTATAATACTGCCGTTGGCATCTTTAAATTGAATGTCGGGAATATTGGTAAAGCTTTCCCGGTGTTTAGCATATCCCTCAGCATCTGGCTGGAAAAAGCCAACTGACATTAAACCTCTGATCAGATAACCTTTGGCATTTGGATAAAAAATAATAAGCAGTGCCAATGCCATAATCAGCGTACTGAAAATGTTTGAAACCGATATCTTTTTCCGTTGGATCATTATAAGATATTAAAATGCTTTTTAATAGAGTATTAAATTTTCGTTTCAGGCCTTGTGTTGTTGGTATCTAAATCTAAGTGCTCCTGCTTTTGCTATTCGACATTTTTCGTTAGGCGAGGAGAATCTATATATTATCTTGTAGCACCTGGACAATTCGCAGTGCTTTCACAACAATTACTACGCGTACAACTATCTACTATGCGCATAAATTTAAATACACTGTCTTTAGTGCTATAACTTAATTTTTTCTCTGTTTCGAGATAAATCAAATCTGTTTTATATAGCCGGAATAATCTGTTCACTTTAATAAATTGACTATCACAAACCTTTAAGGCGCTCAGAAAATCCTTTTGAGCGTCATTTTGTTTCATACAATCACAATAATTTGATGCAAATTCTTCGGCATCGGTTATTTCTTTTAATCCCGTATTGTTTCTGCAAGAAACTAACATAATATATAAAATGATAACAGCTGCAGTTGCTGAATTTTTCATTAAAATAACCGTTTATTGATTTATTAAAATTGAGACATATCTATGAATCTTTTCGTCTTAGCATTGGATTAACTCACTGCGGCAATTTCTCCCTTATCGCTCCATAAACCCAGGTACCTAAAATAGCACTCAAAAGTGTAATGGAAGTAACCAAAAAACCGCTGCCTATCTGCGCAAACAGCGGACCCGGGCATGCGCCAGTAATGGCCCATCCCAAACCAAATATCAGCCCTCCATAAACATTGCCCCAGTTAAATTTTTTATCAGGAATAGCAATGGCTTCTCCCGAAAGGGCTTTAATTTTGAAACGTTTAATGATCAAAACGGAGCTCATCCCTACAACAATGGCGCTGCCAATAATACCGTACATATGAAACGATTGCAGTCTGAACATTTCCTGGATCCTGAACCAGGAGATCACCTCCGATTTTACCAGCACTATGCCAAAAAGCAGACCTGCAAACAAGTATTTGATATTACGCATATTATAAATGTAAAAGGTAAGGTAAAATAAACCAGGTCATGATAAAGCCGCCGGCCATAAAACAGCAGGTAGCCACCAATGATGGCCATTGTAGGTTCGAAATGCCCATAATAGCATGCCCGGATGTGCAGCCGCCGGCATACCTTGTTCCAAAGCCTACCAAAAATCCGCCAACCACCATAAAAATGAAGCCCCTTAAAGTAAGCAACTGATCAAAACTGAAAACATCCTTTGGTAGTAAACCATTAAAATCTTTAATACCTTGTTGTTTAAGCAGGGTATGGGATTGCGGGCTAATATTAACCTGATGATTGGCCGAAAGAAACTGAGTAGCTATAAACCCGCCCAAAACAATGCCGGCAACAAAAAACAGATTCCAGCTTTCTTTTTTCCAGTCGTATTTAAAAAATGAAATATTAGCAGGGATACATGCTGCGCAGATATGCCTCAATGACGATGAAATGCCAAAGGTTTTATTGCCGATGATGAGCAGTGCTGGCACAACGAGGCCTATCAGCGGACCAGCCACATACCAGGGCCAGGGTTGGGTTATTAAATCCATAGTCTACAGGTTAATAAATAGCAAATATATCCAATGTAAATTGGCAAATTATCAATTTCATTCCTGTTAAACTGTGATTTGTACAATTTAAATTTTTATTTGTTTTAACAATATTGTTACATATATTTACTGTTGATTATATACCCTAACAGTAATTTCTTTTGGTGAAAAAGTTTATAGCAATACTATTGTTGAATGTACATCTGTTCAATTTGGGCGGGTACAATTTGGCATTCCAGTATTTTATTCACCGGTCTGAAGTGCAAATTGTAAAAGAAATTTATGAAAACAAGGTTGATGCTACCAAGCTTGTTGAGATCAAGATCCCTGTACATCTTCCCCAAATCCACAGCTGGGCTGGCTATGTACATGATCAGGGGCAATTGCAGTTAAAAGGCGTATACTATAATTATCTGCGTTATAAGGTTACGCAGGATACGATGTCGTTCATTTGTATAGCCAACAGTGTTAAAACACGTTTGGTTAAAGCTAATCTCATTATTGCTAAAGAAATAAGCGATGTGCCCTTAAGTAAAAAGGGGCACGATCAATCGCAGAAAAAAGCAAACACCGGAAGCGAGTATAGCTTCCAGGTTATGCACTACCAATTCTTATCTTACGGAAGGATATTAAAGGTACATTCACGCCCTATAGCCTACCATGTAAATTCACCCTTCATTGAGTCACCCGGCAAACCGCCAAACTCTGTATGCTGATTGTTGCCTGTAAATTGTGAAATAAATTGATTTGTGTGCCTGTAGTTTAAGGATACAAACCGTTTTTATCATTTTGCTGTAGGAAGTAACCGGGTTCTTTTCCATGTTATATAAAACAGCTTCTGTTTACGGCTTTGATCTGCTCCTTAAAGCTGATGTATTGTCAACCATCGCCATTAAGCGGTTGTAGTTGATAATGTTGATCCGGCTTGTTAACCATTGTATTATTAATTATTACCCTTTATTTAAACGTAATGAAATTTATGTCGCTGTATTTTTACAGATGTTGTATTGTAGTTTCTTTTTTATTGGCTGTTGTGCAAAGTGCCAAAGCCCAAACCGATGCTGATGCATTGATGATCCCTAAAAATTATTTTTGTGCTGCCGCAGTATACACCCATGGGAGTTGGGACCATTACTGGGAAGGTACATTTAAACGGGATAATCAAAACTTAGGCACCGTAAGCACAAATGTTTACAGTCTGGGTGGTAACTATGGTCTTTCAAACCGGATCAACCTGCTGTTTATGGTTCCTTATGTAACCACAAACGCATCTGCTGGTACTTTACGTGGCGAAAGGTCATTTCAGGACCTTACTCTTTCGGTTAAATGGATGGCTGTGAAAGAAGAGATAGGCCGTGGCTTATTCAGTGTTCATGCTATCGCAACAGGTACTTTGCCTTTAGCCAATTATCAAGCCGACTTTCTGCCTTTATCTGTAGGTTTGCACAGCAAAAACGTAGCGTTGCGTGCTTTGCTTAACTATCAAACAGGGAGGTTCTTCGTAGCCGGTTCGGGTCAGTATATCCGTCGTGACAATATTACTATCGACAGAACTTCATACTATACTACCGAAATGCACTACACCAATGAGGTACAACTGCCAAACGCCACTAACTTTATGTTTAGCAGCGGTTACCGCAGCCTTAAATTTAATGCCGAAGCTACATTTACTAAAATTACAAGTACAAGTGGTTTTGATATCCGTAAAAACGATATGCCTTTTCCAAGTAACCGTATGAATAGTACTGCTGTTGGTTTAATACTTAAATATAGCTTACAATCGGTAAGCGGGCTTGAGTTTACTGCCGGTGGTAACTATGTTTTGGATGGACGAAACGTTGGCCAAACACGGTCGGGATATGCTGGTGTGTACTATGTATTTAGCACCAAAAAGGAGAAGTAATAAGAGGTTGGACAATCAATGATCAATGAAATGAAAAAAACTATACTTAATATATTTACAATCACAGCACTGGCCGCGGTAACTTTCAGTTCGTGCAGGAAAGATATTTTAGACCGCACTTCGCTTTATCCTGCGCTTAAGCCCTCAAATCTGGATCTTGCTGCCGATACCTGGAAACCGGTACTGATCACAGATTTTAGTACCTTAAACGTGGTTACGCCGGATGCGCTGACATCGCCTGCCTACGTGGCCGATCTGAACGAGATCAAAGCTTTGCAGAAAAACCTGAGCAGTGATCAGCAGGCAAAGATCCAATACTGGAGCGCAGGTTCCGTATTAAGATGGAACGAGATACTGCGCGAACTGGTAGCCAAACATAATGTGCCACCGTATCAAAATCCTGATGATACTTACCCGGCGCCAAACTCTGCCAATCCGTTCAGTTACCCGGAGTTTCCGTTCTCGAATCCGCCGTATGCCGCACGTGCTTACGCTTATGTAAGTGCTGCACAATATGACGCGCTGGTGGCTGCTTGGCATTTTAAAAATACCTATAAACGTACTGCGCCATATAAAAACGACTCGGGTATTAAAGCGTTGATCCCGGCATCAGAACTTCCATCATATCCAAGCGAGGACGCAGTAGTATCCGGTGCCACATCCGAAATCATGAAACTGTTATTCCCAACCGAAATAGCTTACATACAAAGCAAGGTTGATGAAGAAAGGTTGTACAGGATCGCATCAGGAGCTAATACCCGTGGCGAATTTACCGCAGGCGAATCATTAGGCAGGCAGGTAGCTACCGTATTTGCGGCCCGTGCCCGTGCCGATCGTGCAGGTAAAGCCATTGGCACACCAGCTATCTGGAAGAGCTTTGAAACTGTTACCGCAGCAAAAGGCGAACAGTTTTGGGTGAGCCTGGAAACACCCAAAAGGCCGCCAATGCTGCCGTTGTTTTCTAAAGTTCTTCCTTTTTTATTCGATACACTTACCGTAGTTGCTATCAGGCCTCCTGCACCATATGCAACCAACTCGCCTGAATTTAAAAAGGAAACCGAAGAGGTACTTTCATTTAGTAAAGACCACAGCCGTGACCACGAAGAGCTTGTTGCTTTTTGGGCAGATGGTGTTGGCACCTATACGCCTACAGGTCACTGGAACGCCATTGCTGCTGATGAATTTGTAAAACAAAATTACAGCGAAGTACGCTGGGCACGTAACTTTGCATTGTTAAACATGGCCGAAATGGACGCCGCTATTGTTTGCTGGGATACCAAGTATTTTTACTTTAACCAGCGCCCGTCGCAGGCTAACCCTAATATTAAAACTTTAACAGGGGTGCCAAATTTTCCGGCGTATACATCAGGGCACTCTAACTTTAGTGGTGCGGCTGCTACCGTGTTAACTTATTTGCTGCCTGATAGGGGAAGTAAATTTACTGATATGGCACATGCCGCGGCTATGTCAAGGCTTTACGGAGCAATCCACTACCGCAGTGATTGTGAAGTTGGCTTAACTACCGGTAATAAAGTTGGTCAGTATGCGGTTAACAAGGGTAAGGCTGATGGAGCCGACGCAAAATAACAGGGATGTAGAATTGAGGACGAATAAACAATGCGCAGTTTAACAAACGATCAAAAAATATATTATACGCTTCGCCTGGCATTGGCCATGTGTTTTATTGGCCATGGTTGCTTCGGTATTATCACCAAACAAATCTGGTGTAACTACTTTGGTGTTTTTGGTATAGGCAAAGATATGGCCTATACCCTGATGCCTTATGTTGGTACCGTTGATATATTAATGGGCATTTCCATGCTGGTTTATCCAACTCGTGCCATAGCCGCTTGGCTGGTGGTGTGGGGATTGGCTACAGCTTCCATGCGCCCATTATCTGGCGAACCTTTTGCCGAGTTCATTGAACGTGCCGGTAATTACGGTGCACCGTTTATATTGCTGTTGATGCAGGGCGGTTTCAGGATAGAGAAAAAACAATGGTTTGCCCGCATGGATGATAATGTTAGTGTCAATGCCGATACCCTGGCTAAAATTATCACATGGCTAAGGGTATTTGCATTTATGCTGCTGATAGGCCATGGTTGGCTTAACCTCATCCAAAAACAAGGCTTATTAAATCAATACCATGCGCTTGGTTTTGGTGATCCGGCTAAAACGGCTCAGTTTGTCGGCTTATTTGAACTATTAGCTGCGTTAATGGTGCTTATTCGTCCTTTTAAAAATATACTCCTCGTTTTTATCATATGGAAAATATCCAGCGAGCTCTTTTATCCCAAATACGAAATGTTTGAATGGATAGAACGCGGCGGAAGCTATGGTGTACTGATGGCCTTGTGGTTTGCAGTTAAAAGAGCGCCTGCCGGATATATGCTTTGGCCTTTTAAACAAACAACACATTTAAAAGTAAGCTAAAAATCAAAACATATAAAACCTTATTGTGCAGGGCGAAAATCACCCTACCCTGTAAATCTATTATCTAAACAGTTGCAAATGCTAAAAAATACTAACCCCAATATTATGAAAAACTTTACTTTTAAATTTCTTTGCGCTATCGCAATCGTCATATGTGCTACCTATGCAAAAGTAAATGCACAGGGCTGCGTTGCTATCAAAGCCGATGGCCCGTTCAGCAACATGGAGCATACTACGCAGGATACTACTTATAAAGGCTGGGAACTTACTGCTTCATGGCGTTATTTTAAATCGTTCCGTCACTTTAAGGGTACTGACGAGCAAAAGCAACGCCAGGTTATCGGTAACGAGGTGATCAATCATCAGCATACAATTGATATAAACCTTACCCGTAATTTTAACCAGTATTGGTCAGTATCTGTTGGTGTGCCGTATCTTGTCAATACCCGTTCGTCATTATATGAGCATGGCGGTAAAGAACGTCATAAGTCATATTCGGATGGTATAGGCGATGCCCGCATTGTTGTTAACAGGTGGTTATTTGACAGCCGTAAAACCAATGGTAATATCCAGGTTGGTTTAGGTGTGAAGCTGCCTACAGGCGATTTTAATTACAAGTCGCATTTTTATAACGTGATCCCATCCGAGCGTCCTGTTGATCAATCTATTCAGTTAGGCGACGGTGGTTTGGGCATCATTGCCGAAGCGAATGGTTACCTGGGCTTTGGCAGCGGGTTTAGCGGTTACAGCAATCTGTATTATATGAGCAATCCCCGCAACACCAATGGCACCCGTACTTACCGCGAAACATTAAGCGCTACATTAGCTAATGAGGCTATTTCAAGTGTGCCCGATCAATACCTTGCCCGTTTAGGTGTTAACTATACCATTGCGCATGTGTTTACCATATCGGCAGGTGGCCGTATAGAGGGGATCCCTGTTCATGACCTTATCGGTAAAAGTAACGGTTTCCGCCGCCCGGGTTATATCATTTCTGCCGAGCCTTCTTTAAGTTATGCGTTCAAAAGGATGAATATTTTTGCCAGTGTACCTATCGCCCTGAAACGCGATCGTACACAAAGCGTTACCGATAAAGAAAATTCGATAGCTACCGGTACCTATGTTATCGGCGATGCGGCATTTGCCGATTATGCTATCAATTTTGGCGTGTCGTTTAAATTTTGAGATAATATATTCTACTTAGTTGATTTTGGATGAAGCCGGGAGTGAGATCCCCGGCTTTTTTATTGGCACTAATTTTCGAATTGAATCTAATTACACGAAACCTGCCATTTGAGCTGCAATTTTGAATGCGAATTTTTGAATTGAACTAATTACATGAATTGTTTTAGCTATCCCAATTTGTGTAATTCGAATAAATTCTCTCGGACACACAGCATTCGTGTAAAATTATTTTTTATGATACTTTTTTGTTTAAAAACAATAGTTTTATGCCCATGAACACTCCCGAAGAAAACTTTGCAGCGCTGGGTTTAAACCTGCCGCCTGCCCCAAAGCCACTTGGCGTTTATAAACCATGTTTAGTTGATGGAAAATACCTTTACCTGTCAGGCCACGGCCCAGTGCAGGATGATGCCTCGTTGATCATCGGTCGCGTTGGTGATACGGTAAGCCAGGAAGATGGTAAGCTTGCAGCACAGCAGGTTGGTTTAACTATGCTTGCTACTATTAAAGCCAACATAGGCAGTTTTAATAAGATAAAGCGTGTTATAAAAGTGCTGGGTATGGTTAATTGCACACCCGAATTTGAAAAACATCCTTTCATCATCAACGGCGCAAGTGAACTTTTCGCCAAAATCTGGGGCGAAGAGAACGGTATCGGTGTACGCAGTGCCGTAGGTATGGGCTCATTACCCGATAATATCCCCGTTGAGATTGAAGCCTTGTTTGAATTAGAATAGGCTTATATTAATTTTTAATGTAGGCGTATCACATACGTCTTCAGTCATACGGGGCCGTATTAAAAGCGGGCGCCATGCAAACGAGAGACGCATGTGATGCGTTTCTACAAAAAATTCAGAACTTAAGACTTCCATTTTAAACCATGACCCCTAACTGGTATAATATACAGGATATTGATAAGCTGGATACACCGGCGTTGGTTATTTATCCGCAAAGGGTTAAAACAAACATTGCAACGCTTACCGGCATGATTGATGATGTTGCCCGTTTGCGCCCGCATGTTAAAACCTATAAAAATGCCGAAGTAACCGGTTTGCTGCTGGATGCCGGTATCCGTAAGTTTAAATGCGCTACCATTGCCGAAGCCGAACTGCTGGCTATGAGTAAAGCGCCTGATGTTTTGCTGGCTTATCAGCCCGAAGGCCCTAAGCTGCACCGATTCATCAGGCTTATCCATGCTTATCCGCAAACTCATTTTTCATGTTTGGTTGATAATTCGACATCAGCAACTGAGATCTCTGATGCCGCGGTAAGGTTTAAAACAAACATTGATGTATACCTGGATCTGAATGTGGGCATGAACCGTACTGGCATAGCGCCGGGTTTTGAAGCTTTGCAGCTTTATATGGACTGCGGCGTACTGCCGGGCATTAACCCGGTAGGTTTGCACGCTTATGACGGCCACATTCATGATATTGATCTGCAAAAACGAGCCGAACGCTGCGATTTTGCATTTGACCCGGTCCTTAAATTGCAGCAAACCATCAAAAGTAAAGGCTATCCCGAGCCGGTTATTGTGGCTGGTGGTTCACCAACTTTTCCAATCCACGCCAAACGTAAGTATGTTGAATGCAGCCCAGGTACATTTGTTTACTGGGATAAAGGTTACCAGACGGAGATGCCTGAGCAGGACTTTTTACCTGCCGCCCTGGTTATTACACGGGTGATCTCCCTGCCGGGACCAACAAGGCTTTGTTTGGATGTGGGGCATAAGTCGATATCTGCAGAGAACGAACTGAGCAAACGCATTTACTTTTTAAATGCGCCCGCACTTTATCCTGTTAGCCAAAGTGAGGAACATTTGGTAGTTGAGGCAGGTGCTAACCACCAATATCAGGTGGGAGATATACTCTATGGTATTCCGCACCATGTTTGCCCAACAGTCGCGCTGTATGAGCGTGTTTATACTATTGAAAACGAAAACATCAGCGGCGAATGGCTTAACAAGGCCCGCGACCGCAAGATCACCATTTAAATACCCCAACACATGTTTGTTATAGATGCTCATTTGGATTTAAGCATGAACGCCCTGGAGTGGAACCGCGACCTTACGCGTCCGCTGGCTGAGGTAAATCAACGCGAAGAAGGTTTAACCGATAAACCCGACCGCGCTAAAGCTGTTGTTACCCTGCCCGAATTGCGCAAAGGCAATATCGGCCTGGTAGTTGCCACCCAGATAGGACGTTACGTAGCCCCCAACAATCCTTTACCGGGCTGGCACTCGCCTGAGCAAGCCTGGGCACAAACCCAGGGGCAGGTAGCCTGGTACAAAGCCATGGAAGATGCCGGGGAAATGGTGCAGGTAAATGATCTGCTGTCGCTTGAAAAACATTTGAAGCTTTGGAATGATGGTACACCGACAGAAAAGAAGCCGATAGGCTATATTTTAAGTTTGGAAGGAGCTGATTCAATAGTGACTGTTCAGCATTTGGAGCGGGCATATAATTACGGGTTGAGGGCTGTTGGTCCGGCGCACTATGGTCCCGGCAGGTATGCACAGGGTACAGATGCAACAGGTTACATGGGGCCAAAGGGACATGAACTGCTTAAAGAAATGGAACGTCTGAATATTATATTA
This sequence comes from Mucilaginibacter sp. P4_A11, assembly GCF_056402535.1. Lineage (NCBI taxonomy): Bacteria > Pseudomonadati > Bacteroidota > Sphingobacteriia > Sphingobacteriales > Sphingobacteriaceae > Mucilaginibacter > Mucilaginibacter sp. P4_A11. The sequence goes on along the minus strand of NZ_JBFUHE010000016.1, from coordinate 118,987 downwards.
GATGCTACCCACCTTTGCGATGATAGCTTTTGGGAGGCGCTCGATCATTTTAACGGGTATGTTTGGGCAAGCCATAACAATTGCCGCGCGCTGGTGAACCACAACCGCCAGTACAGCGATGAAATGATCAAAGCCCTGATTGATCGGGGGGCTGTAATTGGTGCTGCACTTGATGCCTGGATGATGGTGCCGGGATGGGTGAGGGGTGTGTCTACTCCAAAAGGCATGAACTGCAATATGGAAGTTATGGTTGACCATATCGATCATATTTGCCAGATAGCCGGGAACGCCCTGCATGTAGGTATGGGTACCGATCTTGACGGTGCTTTCGGCAGGGAGCAATGCCCTTATGACCTGGAAACCATTGCCGATCTGCAAAAAGTTCCTGATCTGCTAAAGAAACGCGGTTATACTGATGAGGATATCCAAAATATGATGCACGGCAACTGGCTGAGGTTTTTAAGGAAGGCCTGGGCGTAAGTTCAGTTGGCAGTATCACTTTAAAAAACGTCATTGCGGGGTACGAAGCAATCGCGAGCTGTACAGAGCGGCTCTGCTCATTGGGGATTGCTTCGTGCCTCTTAAACTGGTCGAAGTTTAGCGATAGCGTAACTTCGTCCTAAAATCATAGAAGTATCCTGCTTCCGTATTAAGGTTGTAAGCTAATGGATGCAAATCGTCATCTGCTATTACGGTTAAGCTGAAAGCTTAACTCATTTTGGGACGAAGTTACGCTATCGCTAAATTTCGACCAGTATTGGGGCATGGCCTGAGTTTTTAATCTATTACTTTTCATTGATATTTTATGAAACAACTTTTCCTGCTGATCCTTGCTGTTGTATTTGTTAGCTGTAATAAGCTTACACCAGCCGGATTCTGGAAAAGTTTTGACAGCGATCATATCATTAAAAGCAGCAGCGATCAGGGGCCTTGGGGTGGGCACCGTACCATTACATGGAAAAACCAGGCAAACATTTATAATAGTGCAGATATAATCAGGTTTGCAGAGCGTAATGGCTGGAAGTTATTGGACATGAAAACCATTGATACAATTGCAAATAGAAATGTTTCTATAAAAAATGAAAGTAATAAATCGCCGGAAAATGCAGATTTGGCTATTTATGGGGGTAATACCGAAGCTAATTTAAGCTTTTCGGATTGCGTGAATGATGGTTGCACATTATATGAGTTTGATTCGGGTTGGACGAGGGTAGAGGAAGGGGAAACAATAAGTGCAAAGGGCTATATTTTGATCAATGCCAATAAAACCCGGATGACGATGTTCCATTCATGGGGTGAATAACAAAGATTAATTTTGTGTTAGGGATAATGGCGCTACTGGCTAATGTCATTAAGTTAAGGAATTGATAGGTTGCACCAGAGGTGCAAAAGTTTGTAGAAATGAAGTAAAAGAATTTCTTAGTGTGCCAGAGGTACGCAACCTATCCTGGACAAAGTTACGCTATTGCTAAACTTCGACCAGAAAGCAAAGTGTTTTAAGATGGCATTATCCTGTCGCTATTCAATAGACCATCTTCATTTTCGCTTATTCTTCATAATATGGTAAAACAAACCTTACGTTGCTGTATTTTTACCGAATTAAATCTACTTTGCGAAACGCTTACCTTAAATCGGGGATAGTGTAAATTGCCATCTATACTATGAATGCAGAACAATCAAGGTTAAAGGATACAGGTTGGAAAAAGTGGGGGCCTTACGTGAGCGACCGCCAGTGGGGTACCGTGCGTGAAGATTACAGTGCCAATGGCGATGCCTGGAATTATATAACCCATGATATGGCCCGCAGCAAAGCTTACCGCTGGGGCGAGGAAGGTATTGCCGGCATTTGCGACCGGCAGCAATACCTTTGCTTTGCAATTGCGTTGTGGAACAAAAAGGATCCTATCATTAAAGAGCGTTATTTTGGCCTTAGTAACCCGGAAGGTAATCATGGCGAGGATGTAAAGGAGATGTACTACTACCTGGATAGTACGCCTACGCACTCGTACATGAAAACGCTGTACAAATATCCTCAAAATGAATATCCCTATAGCTGGCTGGTTGATGAAAACAAACGCCGCGGCCGGCAGGACCCGGAGTTTGAACTGATGGATACCGGGATTTTTGATCATAACGAATACTTTGATGTTTTTACCGAATATGCTAAAAGCGCCCAGGAAGACATCCTTATCAAAATAACCATTCATAACCGCAGCGATAAAGATGCGCCGGTTAATGTGATGCCCACCTTATGGTTCCGCAATACATGGGGCTGGGGGTATGATTCGCGTAAACCTGATCTTTCTGCTTCTTCAGACAAAGTGATCAGCATTTTTCATAAAGACCTTGGCCAGATGTGGTTGCATACTGAGGGCAATGGCGAATTGCTGTTCTGCGATAATGAAACCAACTCGCGCAAGCTTTATAATTATGACGACGGCCGTAAATATTATAAGGATGGCATAAATGATCATATTGTTCACGGAGAGGATTCCGTCAACCCTAAGAACATGGGTACCAAGGCAGCGGTGAATTACGATTTGACTATCCCGGCAGGTAAAAGCGTGACCCTACGCCTGCGCCTGTCTGAAGACGCCAATTATAGTTTCGAAGATTTTGATGAGGTTTTTGATGTTCGTAAAACGGAGGCTGATCAGTTTTATAATGACATTCATGGCGCTACCATGAACCCTGATCGCCGCCTTATTCAGCGGCAAGCCTTTGCCGGCATGTTGTGGAACAAGCAGTTTTTCTACACCGATGTCCGTCACTGGCTTAGCGGTGATAAAGGGATGCCGCGTCCACCTGCTCAAAGGCTAAACTCCCGAAATAGTAAGTGGAAACACCTTAATACAAGGGACATTGTTTCGATGCCTGACAAGTGGGAGTATCCCTGGTTTGCTGCCTGGGATTTGGCTTTTCACTGCCTTCCCCTGGCTACAGTTGATATGGCTTTTGCCAAAAATCAGCTGATCTTGCTTACACGTGATTGGTATATGCACCCTAACGGTCAGTTGCCTGCCTACGAATGGGATTTTGGCGACGTAAACCCGCCTGTACATGCCATGGCTGTATGGAACGTTTATAAAACGGATAAGGAAAACAATAACGGCAAAGGGGATACTTATTTTTTGGAGCGTGTTTTTCATAAATTGATGCTCAATTTTACCTGGTGGGTTAACCGTAAGGACCAATCGGGCAATAATATTTTTGAGGGTGGTTTCCTGGGGATGGATAATATCGGTGTGTTTGACCGAAATATGCACTTGCCCTCGGGCCAACATCTGGAACAGGCCGATGGCACCAGTTGGATGGCCATGTATTCGCTTAACCTGCTGCGGATTGCTACTGAGCTTACTGAAACTGATAACGCCTACGCCGATATCGCTTCCAAGTTTTTTGAACACTTTATTTACATCGTGGATGCGATGTCGAACCTGGGCGAAAACAATGAAGGGCTTTGGGATGACGAGGACGGCTTTTTTTACGATCAGATCCGTTTTCCGGATAATGGTTCAGTAAAAATGAGGGTACGGAGCATAGTAGGGCTTATCCCATTGTTTGCTACCGAAGTACTGGATGAAAAAGACATTATGGAAAGCCCGGTTTTCAAAGACCGCATGAAATGGTTTGCAGAAAACCGCCCTGATCTTGCATCGCTGGTTTCGCGTTGGAACGAGAAGGGGAATAATGGTAAACACCTGATTAGTTTGCTCCGCGGTTACAGGATGAAATCATTGCTCAAATATATGCTTGATGAAAACGAATTTTTGAGTGACTACGGCATTCGTTCACTTTCAAAGTACCACCTTAAACATCCCTATCATGTTTCGGTAAATGGCGTTGAATTTGGTATTACCTATGTGCCCGGCGAGAGTGACAGCGGTCTTTTTGGAGGGAACAGTAATTGGCGTGGGCCAATCTGGATGCCGATCAATTACCTGATCATCGATAGCCTGCACCGTTTCCACATGTTTTATGGCGACGAATTTAAAATAGAATGCCCAACCGGTTCGGGTAATTTTATGAACCTGAAGGAGGTAGCCAACGAACTTTATGCCCGGGTTTCCAAACTGTTTATGAAAAATGAAAATGGTGAGCGACCGGTATATGGCAAAAATTCAAAGCTGCAAACCGATCCGCATTTTAAAGATCATATCCTGTTTTATGAGTTTTTTGACGGAGATACTGGTCTGGGCTTAGGTGCGTCCCATCAAACCGGCTGGACAGGTTTGATAGCTAATTGTTTATATTTGGAGTAGGGGCTTATGTGTAAGTGGCAATCTCGCCACTGCGCTGTGAGCTTTAACCTTAAATACCCTAAATTCATAGGGATAAAATGAGACTGATGACAGACCAGGAAACGCTGCCACAAAAAGCTACGGAAGTGGCAGATATAGATGTAGGTATTGAGACCCTGCTGAAGGTTACCGCCAGTACCGATCAGCGCCTGAGTGATATGGCCGATAACAAAGCACAGATCCTGATCACGGTTAATTCCATCATCATTTCGGCCATTATCAGTTTGTTACTGCGGAAGCTTAAGGATAATTCGTTTTTGGTATTGCCATCGTATTTGTTGCTTACTGTTAGTCTGGCAACCATGATCCTGGCTATTTTATCAACCCGGCCGTCGATACCACGAGGGAGGTTCAGCACCAAAGACGTTGAGGATAAAAAGGTTAACCTGTTATTTTTTGGTAATTTTTACCGCATGAAGCTGGACGATTTTGCAGCCGGTATGAAAAACGTACTGCACGATAAAGAGTACCTGTACGATAGTCTAATCAAAGATATTCATACACAAGGAGTAGTGCTCGGACGCAAATATCGCCTGCTCAGGGCTGCCTATAATGTTTTTATGTTCGGGCTGATCATTGCTATTATAACATTCATTGTATCGTCAATGGTGCATAACAGCTTGCCTGAAATTGTTTGATCAATGACTTTATAATAGATAATTTATTATTTTGATCTGTTTTTTGCGTTAGATAGTAGCGGATACCGGCCAAGAGCGGAATGCCTGCAGGCGTATGAGCGGATAGCCCGGCCGCAGGCAACGCCCGTAAAATCATTTTTTTGAGGGTAGTATTATAAAATCGAGCCTTTTCAATCTATTTAAGTTGTGTACCTCCGGTACACTGAAAAAATGATTTGTTTTATTTTTACGAACTTTTTGCACCTCTGGTTCAATCTATTGGGGTTTAATTAATGCTCCCGTATAGTAAACTAATTATTACGGCCCGCCAGCGAATATAACTATTCCTCACATGTTAGTCTTACCTTTCTACTTCACATCTTTGCCAGCTTTGAGCTTTGGGCATTATGCTTTGAGCTTAAAGAAATTTTATTGTGTAAAAAAGACACAATAAAATTTCTTTGCTCATCATTAATTAATTAGCTTTACTGTACCAGTTAATTATTAACCATATCAAGCATGAATTACAGCAGAAGAAATTTTATTAAAGGCACCGGTGCATTGGTGCTTGGCGGCATGGCCTTATCGGGCAAAGCTGCAAGCTTTTTGAGCAATATGGATCATCATCCTGTTGGACTACAGTTGTTTACTTTTTTCGGCATTATTGACGAAGATGTTAAAGGTACGCTCAGCAAAATCGCAGCTATCGGCTACAAGGAGATGGAGTCGGCTTTTAGCAAAAAAGGCGGTTACTATGGCATGAAACCTAAAGAGTTTAAAGCTACGGTAAACGATCTGGGCATGAGCTGGACATCGCACCACGTGCTTGGTGCTCCGTTTAAGCTACCTCCGGGAGCAAAAATGCCTGTTGGTGCCGATGGCAAACCGATGGTGCTGCCCCCTGTACTGAACCTGCGCGATAATATGCAGCAAGTAGTGGATGAAGTTGCAGAAGGGGGCGTTAAATACCTTGTTTGTGCCAATTCGCCTACGGCTACGCTTGATGAAATAAAAGCTACCATTGAAGTGCTGAACAAAACAGGAGAAGCTGCTAAAAAAGTGGGCATCCAGTTTGCATACCATAACCACGATATGGAGTTTCATGCAGTTGACGGTAAAGTGCCGTATGATCTGTTGCTAAGCGAAACCGATGTCAATAATGTGAAAATGGAGCTTGATTTGGCCTGGGCTGTTAAGGCCGGTAAAAATCCAGTTGAAATGTTTAAAGAACACCCAGGTCGGTTCCCGCTTTGGCACGTGAAGGATTTGGATGCCAGCAGGCAAAATATACAACCTGTAGGTGGCGGTACCATTGATTTTAAACCAATTTTTGCAGCTGCAAAATCAGCTGGGATGCAACACTTTTTTGTAGAGCATGATATGCCAAAAGATGCTTTCGCCAGTATAACTGCCAGCATGGGTTATTTGAAAGATAAGTTGATGGTGTAAGTTGAAACTATCTCCCTGTCATCCTGAACGATAGTGAAGGATCTTCTGCATAAGGCACAGCGAAGATGCAAAGTGAAGAAGATGTTTCACTATCGTTATCCACATAATTAAAATAGGGGTCGTGCTGAGCCTGTCGAAGCATGGCGGGCAGGCCTCTGCGCGCGAGTCTTCGACAGGCTCAGACTGACCGGCCTTTTGTTATTTATTCCCTTAACAATTCCATAACATTCGCCAATTTTGATTTAACCCCATGTTTAAGTAATTTAAGGGGCGAATCATTTTCCTTAACGGAGGCTTATGGCGGAAACATCTACAGAACATTTAAAACGGGTTTTAAAACCGATCCATTTATGGGCCATAGCCGTAGGGCTGGTCATCTCGGGCGAATATTTTGGATGGAATTTAGGCTGGGCCGTATCGGGTACCATAGGTTTACTGATAGCCACCCTGGTTATCACTTTAATGTACATTACCTTTATTTTTAGCTACACCGAGCTTACCGCATCCATACCTCACGCCGGCGGTGCTTTTGCCTACGCATACCGGGCAATGGGGCCGTTTGGGGGCTTAATTGCCGGTTATGCCACCCTTGTTGACTTCCTTGTAGCTACGCCTGCTGTAGCCGTATCTTTAGGGAGTTACCTGCATTTCCTGTATCCCGCCATTCCTATAACAGAGGCCGCAATGGGCTTTAATATCCTCTTTATTCTTCTGAATATGCTTGGCGTAAAGGAATCGGCAACTTTTTCGGTGTTTATTACCATACTTGCCGTGGTTGAGCTGATGCTTTACCTGGGTATTGTATCGCCGCATTTTAAGATGGTAAACTACCTCACCAACCCGATGCCTTTTGGCTGGGCTGGCGTATTTGCGGCCTTACCTTTTGCTGTTTGGTTTTACCTGGCTATCGAGGGTGTTGCCATGGTAGCGGAAGAAGTGGAGAACCCTAAAAGAAACATTCCACGCGGCTATATTTCGGCCATAATAACCCTGGTTGTACTGGCTTTAGGTGTAATGATCATAACCGGAGGACTTACCGACTGGCGCATTTTAAGTAAGCTTGATTATCCCTTGCCCGAAGCCATTGGGATAGTATTGGGTAAGGGTAGTGGTTTAACCAAAATATTTGCCAGCATAGGTTTGTTTGGGCTGATAGCCTCGCTGCATGGTATTATCCTTGCATCATCGCGGCAAGTGTTTGCCATGGCACGCAGCGGTTATTTACCCCGGATGCTGTCAGATATTAATCACAAGTTTAAAACACCACATTGGGCGCTTGTGGTAAGTGGTGTGGTAAGTTCCATTTTTATTTATAAGTTTAAAACTGACCAGATCATCATGCTATCGGTGCTTGGTGCTGTGGTTATGTATATCATGAGCATGCTAAGCCTCTTTATATTACGCAAAAAGGAGCCGCGCTTAAGCCGCCCGTTTTTGGCCCCGGCATACCCGGTTTTCCCGGCAATAGCTTTGATAATTTGCATAGTATGTTTAATTGCAACAATATATTTTAACCCTGATATGAGCCTCATTTTTGCTGGAGGATTGGCCATTGTATTGCTGATTTTTATAGCCATGGGCAAACATAAAGTTGCGTTAACCGAAGACATGATGAGTGCCCCTGCTGAAGAAGTCATTAATCATTAGGTCATTGAGTCATTTATTTGACCTCTATGCAATAATGACCTAATGACGCAATGAAATAATGATATAAAAGAATGTACCGCCACAACATACATCACCGGGTTTACAAGTTTCCCGATCTTAAAACATTGCTGGGGAAGGCTTCGCCTTACCGCTCGGGCGATGAACTGGCCGGGCTTTGCGCCGGCGGGTATGAAGAACGTGTGGCTGCACAAATTACACTGGCCGACGTGCCGCTCAAAAACTTTTTGAATGAGGTGGTGATCCCTTATGAGGATGACGAAATTACCCGCCTCATCATAGATGATCATGATCAGGAGGCCTTTAGTCATATCAGCCATTTAACTGTTGGTGAACTACGCGACTGGCTGCTAAGCGACGAAACCGACTGTGCAACATTGACAACCATAGCTCCCGGCTTAACACCTGAAATGGTAGCGGCAGTATCCAAACTGATGCGCAACCAGGATTTGATAGCTATGGCTAACAAATGCCAGGTAGTTACCCGCTTTCGCAATACCATTGGGTTAAAAGGTCATTTCAGTACCCGTTTGCAGCCAAACCATCCAACTGATGATCCGCGGGGAGTGGCGGCCAGTATTATTGATGGTTTGTTGTTTGGCAGCGGCGATGCGGTTATCGGCATTAATCCGGCAACTGATAGTCCGGCGGCAGTAAGCAGCTTACTTACGTTGATGGATGAGTTAAGGCTCCGGTTTGAGATCCCTACGCAAACCTGTGTGCTAAGTCACATTACTACCACATTGCAATTGGTGAACGAGGGTGCCCCGGTTGATCTTTGCTTTCAATCCATAGCAGGCACAGAAAAAGCCAATGCAAGTTTTGGGGTTAATTTAAGTTTGATTGAGGAGGCCTACCAAGCCACGCTGTCGTTAAAGCGGGGCACGATAGGTAGTAATGTAATGTATTTTGAAACAGGACAAGGCAGTGCATTATCGGCCAATGCCAATTTCGGTGTTGATCAGCAAACCTGCGAGGTGAGGGCTTATGCTGTTGCGCGTAAGTTTAATCCGCTGTTGGTAAATACAGTGGTGGGTTTTATCGGCCCCGAGTATTTATATGATGGTAAGCAGATCATCCGTGCTGCGCTCGAAGATCATTTTTGCGGTAAACTTTTGGGCTTGCCCATGGGCGTTGATGTGTGCTATACCAATCACGCCGAAGCCGACCAGGATGATATGGATAACCTGCTTACGCTGTTGGGTGTGGCAGGCTGTAATTTTGTAATGGGGATCCCCGGTTCGGATGATATCATGTTGAATTATCAGTCAACCTCGTTTCATGATGCGTTATACCTGCGCAAAGTGTTGGGATTGAAGCCTGCACCTGAATTTGAAGCCTGGCTGATAAAGCAGGGAATTGTTGATGATAAAGGGAACATGATGCCGGTTAGTGAGCATGGGTTATTGGGAGGATTTTGATTGAAGGTGAAAGGATAAAGGCGAAAGGTAAAAGGTTTTTTGAACTTGCGAAAAATAAAATAGGATGTCATCCTGAACTTGTTTCAGGAACCCACAGGACAGGCTAACACTATGCAAACGCTGGCTTAGCGTGTGAGGTGCCGAAATAAATTCGGCATGACCGAAGAAGATAACAGACTGCAAATTAATGAAACGAAACGTCCCACATGAAATTGGGCCATTGAAGGCTTTGCAGGAGTTTACTTCTGCGCGGATAGCTATTGGCAGGGTGGGGACGAGTATCCCATTAAAACAGTCGCTTGAGTTTAAATTGGCGCATGCGCACGCAAGGGATGCTGTATACTCTGAATTGGATTTGGGCAAGCTAACCGACGCTCTCAAGTATTTCGATGTTCCGGTTTTACACTTGCATAGCAGGGTAACAGACAGGCGGCAATACCTGCAACGGCCCGACCTTGGGCGTAAGCTTAATGAAACTTCGCTGAGCGAATTAAATGGTTATAGTGCAGAAAGCGATGTTGCTATCATGATAGTTGACGGACTTTCGGCGACAGCGGTAAATGAAAATGCTGTGGGGTTGCTGGACGCACTTATCCCATTATTGGTTGCCAATGGTTTAAAGCTGGCGCCGATAAGCCTGGTTGAGCAGGGAAGGGTAGCCATTGGCGATGATATTGGTCACGGACTGAATGCTAAACTCTCACTGATCCTTATCGGCGAACGCCCGGGCCTAAGCTCGGCCGATAGTTTGGGGGCTTATCTCACCTATAACCCTAAACCCGGCTTAACCGACGAATCGAGGAACTGCGTGTCGAATATTCGGCATAAGGGGCTAACCTATAAGAAAGCCGCAAAAAAGATTTTCTATTTAATCAACGAAGCTTTCAAACGGAAGTTATCAGGGGTGGAGTTGAAAGATAATGCGGGTCTTATAGCTGAAAGCTAAAAGCCGAAAGCAAAAAGCCCAAAGCGTTATGCTCCGGGCTTTTCTTATATTGCTTTTAGCCTTCGGCTTTCAGCTGTCGGCTCATCTTACTTGCTTTCGGCTTTAAGCCTTCTGCTTTCAGCTTTTCGCTCATTTCCTCCTCGCTTCAATGTATCCATTAAATGATATTGGGTCGCGATTGGAGCTGGTTACTTGTAGTGAACCATAACCATCTTGAGAGATACTCAAGTTGAATGTTTGTACATCGCGCCAGTCGGATATGTTTTTGTCCTTGGGTTTGATAGTGATATTCCATCTGCTTCCCTTCTTTACCGACGAGTAGGTGAATTTTGTAGTATTTACCTTAATGCCGCCATCAGTTGTTCCTGGAGGTGGGGCTACATAAGCCCGGCCAAAATAGGGCAGAAATGATACAATGGTATCTTTACTTATTGTAAGATCATAATCAGAAGTAAGCGATCTGCTGCCGCCCCGCATTGGTAACGCATAGTTAGCTTTAAACACAAAATTTTGATCCTCCACCATTTGTTTTATTTCAGCCTGCTTAGCTGCCTTTTTTTCGGCTTTAGTCTGTTTGGTTTGAGCATTGGTTACATTAACGCCTAAAAATATGAATGCGGCCAGTAAGGCTATTTTATTTAATATTTTCATGATATAAATGTTTAAGTGGTTAGACGATAGCAGGTTATTTAGGTTTAACTACAATCAAATTTAAGCAATCTTTTAAACAAAAAAGCCATCCGTTTTGGATGGCTTTTGAAGGGGACTTAGTCATCCTGAACTTGTTTCAGGATCCCACCAGATATTAGCGTCGCAAAGACAATCGGATGACCTTGCACGTGGGGTGCCGAAATAAATTCGGCATGACGTTGTGGAATTTATATTAAACTAACGCTACGTTTAACAAACTCAGTCAGCTCAGCGCCGGTTAATAGGCCTTGTGATAGCAAGGCCAGATCAAATGCTTGTTTTGAAAGCTGTGCTTGCACGGTTTCGTCTTCTTCCTGTAAAATGCGGCTCACCAGTTTGTGGTTGCCATTCACAATAACTTTGTAGTTATCAGGCATGTTACCATAGAAACTCATGCCGCCACCCATTGCTGCCATATCTTTCATACGGCGCATAAACTCGTCCATAGTTACAGTAACCGGTAACTCGTCTGGGTTTAGGCTTTCAATTTGAACGCTGTAAGCTGGTTTGTTAATGGCTTTATCAAAAATGCCTTTTACTTTGGTTGTTTGCTCTTCGGTCAATACAATTTCAGGGGCATCATCCTTTTTGATCAGCTTGTCAGCTACATCAGCGTCAACGCGTTTTAGGGAAGTTTTTTCTAATTTTTGCTCCAACTGGCTGATAAAGTGATTATCGATAGGTGAGTTCATCACCATTACATCATAACCCTTTTTATTGGCCGACTGGATAAACGAATCCTGTTTTGCCGGATCATTGGTGTAAATGTAAACCAGCTGACCGTCTTTATCTGTTTGGTTGGCTTCAACTTTATCTTTGTATTCAGGAAGCGTAAAGTTTTGTTTATCGGTATTGGTAACTAAAACAAAATCTTTGGCTTTGTCATAAAACTTGTCTTCGCTCACCATACCGTATTTAACAAACAGGCCAATATCAGTCCATTTTTCTTCGTAAGCTTTACGGTCGGCTTTGAAAAGTTCTGACAATTTATCAGCTACTTTTTTGGTAATATAGCTGTTGATCTTTTTAACGTTGCTGTCGGCCTGTAAAAAGCTACGCGATACGTTAAGCGGGATATCCGGTGAATCAATAACACCGTGTAATAGCATCAAAAACTCAGGAACAATATCTTTTACCTCGTCGGTAATGAATACCTGGCGGCTGAATAATTTGATCTTGTTTTTCTGGAACTCAAAGTCGTTTTTCAGTTTAGGAAAATACAGCACACCAGTAAGGTTGAAAGGATAATCAACATTAAGGTGGATCCAGAACAATGGATCTTCGCTGAATGGATAAAGCTGTTTGTAAAAGTCGAGATAATCCTCATCTTTTAATTCAGACGGTGCTTTTGTCCAAATAGGGTTGGTTGTGTTAATGATATTATCAACCTCAACTGAAGTATATTTGGGTTTACCCTCTTCGTCAACGCCATCTTCTTCAGATTCTGTTTTAGTGCCGAATTTGATTGGAACCGGTAAAAACTTGCAGTATTTATCCAGGATCTCCTGAAGCCTGTGCTCGCTTAAAAACTCAGCTGATTCATCATTGATAAACAGGGTGATCTCGGTGCCGCGTTCTTCTAAAATGCCATCCCCAATTTCAAACTCGGTACTTCCGTCACAAACCCAAAAAGCGGGCTCCGCGCCTTCCTGGTACGATAGGGTTTGAATTTCTACCTTATCGGCTACCATGAAAGCCGAGTAAAAACCTAAACCAAAACGCCCGATGATTTCATTGGCATCCTTAGCTTCCTTGAATTTCTCCATGAACTCGGTAGCACCCGAAAAGGCGATTTGGTTGATGTATTTTTTAATCTCTTCTGCGGTCATACCAAGACCGTTATCACTAATGGTGATGGTCTTTTTGTCGGCATCAAAAGCTACCTCAACACGGAGGTCACCAAGCTCGCCGTTGTATTGGCCTAATGAAGCCAAACGTTTAATTTTCTGGGTAGCATCTACCGCGTTTGATACCAGCTCGCGCAAAAATATCTCGTTATCAGAGTATAAGAACTTCTTAATGATCGGGAAAATGTTCTCGGTGTGGATCGAAATGCTGCCTTTTTCTTGCATAACTATATTTTAATATGGTTGATTTAATGTTTGTCGAAACTGTACCATCAATGTATGTTCCAATTGTTATACTATTGTCAAATTGGCAGGGGAGGGATATTAATGCGGTCAAGTATGCTGTTTGTATAAGGAGCGTGAATAAGGGAGTTGAAAAAAAACGTCGGCTATAAAGGTAATGACAAAAGAAGGTCTGTCAGTCTGAGCTTGTCAAAGACTCGCGCGCAGAGGCCTGCCCACCATGCTTCGACAGGCTCAGCAGGATACCCATTTTAAACATATCACGGGTAGGTACTAAGTAATCTGATTTACAGAACCGCGATGTATAGTTAGGATTGCTTCGTACCTTGCAATGACGGTCTTTTGATAAGACTATTCTTAACAGCCTCTGAGACAAAAAATAAGGGATAAACATTTAGCTTATCCCTCACCATATAAAAATTGATTATATCGTTAATTGGACATCATTTTAATAAATGAAGCTAGTTTTTCTTTCATTTCTCTCCTGTCTACAATAAAATCAAGGAAACCATGTTCCTGCACAAATTCGGCCGTCTGGAAACCTTTAGGAAGATCTTTTTTGATGGTTTCTTTAATTACCCTTGGGCCTGCAAAGCCTATCAGTGCGCCAGGTTCGGCAATATTGATATCGCCTAACATAGCGTATGACGCTGTTACGCCGCCTGTAGTTGGGTCGGTAAGTAAAGAAATGTACGGAACTTTTGCCTGTGCCAGTAAAGCCAGTTTGGCTGATGTTTTAGCCATCTGCATTAATGAAAACGCAGCTTCCATCATACGTGCACCGCCCGATTTGGAGATCATCAGGAACGGCACCTTGTGCTGGATAGAATAATCAATAGAACGAGCTATCTTTTCACCAACAACCGATCCCATTGATCCGCCTATGAAGTTAAAGTCCATACAGGCAATAACAAGGTCCTGGCCGTCAATTTTACCAACACCGGCCCTTATTGCGTCTTTTAAGCCTGTTTTGTTTTGAGTTTCTTTAAGTCTGTCTACATATTTTTTTGTATCCTCAAAGTGAAGCGGGTCACCCGAAGTAAGATCAGGGAAAAGTTCTGTAAACTCGTTATTATCAAATAGTACCGAAAAATATTCTTTTGAACCTATGCGCAGGTGGAAGCCACAGTAATGGCACACATATTGATTTTCTACCTGTTCTGAATAGTGTAGAGGTTTCTTACAATTAGGGCATTTATTCCAGATGCCATCGGGGGCTTCTTTCTTTTCCTCAGTGGTCGTAATTATCCCTTTCAACTCTCGTTTAAACCATGCCATATCTGTGTCTAACTCTTTCAATTGGGTACAAAGAAACAAAAAATATTAAACATGTGGTGCCGGATATAAAAAGTTATGGCAGGCTAAATTGTTTGCCGGAATCTAAAATACTTATTTAATGCTATTTTTGTAATAAAAGGATTGGATTATTAATGAATTATATCATATTCTTAAATTAAGCCTATTTTTACTACCGTTTTGATATACTTTTAAGATTGCATATCTGTTTTAAAGAAATTTTATAACTTCGAGCCCCAAATAAACGCTAATGGATTTAAAAAATTATAGAGGTGTTCTGCACGGCGATCAGGTGCAGGAACTATTTGAAGCAGCAAAAAAGCATCAGTTTGCTTTACCGGCAGTAAACGTTATTGGTACTAACACTATCAATGCAGTTATGGAAACAGCTAAAGCTGTTAATTCTCCGGTTATTATTCAGCTGTCAAATGGCGGTGCACAGTTTTACGCTGGCAAATCATTGGATAATTCAAAGCTTCAGGCCTGTATTTTAGGTGGTGTATCTGCTGCAAAGCACGTTCACCTTTTAGCTGAGCACTATGGTGTAGCAGTTATCCTGCATACCGACCATGCTGCTAAAAAATTATTACCATGGATTGATGGTCTGTTAGATCATGGCGAGAAATTTTTTGCTGAAACTGGCAAACCACTGTTCTCATCGCACATGCTTGACCTTTCGGAGGAGCCTATTGAGGAGAATATCGAAATTTCGGCCAAGTACCTTGAGCGCATGGCTAAAATGGGTATGACCCTTGAAATTGAATTAGGTGTAACCGGCGGTGAAGAAGACGGTGTTGACAATTCTGACGTTGACAGCTCACGTTTATATACCCAGCCTGAAGAAGTGTCCTATTCATATGAGCACCTGTTAAAGGTAAGCCCTCGTTTTACCGTAGCTGCTGCTTTTGGTAACGTACATGGTGTTTACAAACCGGGTAACGTTAAGTTGCAACCGGTTATTTTACATAACTCACAGGAGTATGTTAAACAAAAATTTGGTTTAACTGCCGAAAAACCAATCAACTTTGTATTCCACGGTGGTTCTGGTTCAAGCCAGGAAGAGATTCGCGAAGCTATTTCATATGGTGCTATCAAAATGAATATTGATACCGATATGCAATGGGCTTACTGGGAAGGCATTAAAGATTACTACAAATCAAAAGAAGGATACCTGCAAAGCCAGATTGGCAGCCCGGATGGCGAAGATTCTCCAAACAAAAAATATTATGACCCACGCGTTTGGTTACGCAAGGGTGAAGAAAGCTTTGTAAAAAGGCTATCTGCTGCGTTTGAAGATCTTAATTGTATCGACGTTTACAGCAAATTATAATATTCATCAAAAACTAACAAAGCGCCTGTACATTTGTTGTACAGGCGCTTTGTTGTTTATAGGCAGCGGGCAACCATACACAAAAAATACAACCTGCTACCATGGTTAAAATTAACAAAAAGAAGAAGAATTTATTTGAGCGCTTTGCCAACTGGGCTACCATAGCTACCGGCAGTTCAGGCGCATTTATCACGGCGTTTGGCGTTATTATTGTTTGGGGCATCACCGGGCCTTTATTTCATTATTCGGATACCTGGCAGCTGGTTATCAATACGGGTACTACGATAGTAACCTTCCTGATGGTTTTTTTGATCCAAAAATCGCAAAATAAAGATTCAAAAGCTATACATTTGAAACTGAATGAGCTGCTTGCATCGCACCAGGGGGCGAGTAACCGCATGGTTGATATTGAGGATATTACCGAAAAGGAGCTTGATCAGTTGCACAAATTTTACGTAGAACTGTCTGAGCTTGCCGAACAGGAAGATGATATTACCTGTACGCACTCAATAGATGCTGCAAGGGAAAACCATACTACTAAGCTTAATAATTTTAACACAAAACCGCATTACCTTAATGCCCGCAAAAACCATAGTAAAAAAAGCAACGGAACAAACTGATCTTGATGTTGTACATGCCATAAGGCGTGAAGTATTTGTTGTTGAGCAGAGTTGTCCCCCAGAACTGGAATATGAACACGAAGATGTTTCACATCATTTTCTAGCTACTGTTAATGGCGAACCCGCTGGTGCCTGCCGCTGGCGCAAAACCGAGAATGGCTACAAACTTGAGCGCTTTGCTGTATTGAAAGCTTTCAGAGGGTTTGGCATAGGAGGAGAGCTGGTGAAAGCTGTGTTAGCCGATTTGCCGGTTGATGCTGATTATATCTACCTTAACTCACAAACTCAGGCTGTTCCTTTTTATGCAAAATTAGGTTTTGAAGCATCAGGGCCGGAATTTGAAGAGGCGGGCATCAAGCATTATAGAATGGTGAAGAAGTAAAAACATTGTCATTTCGACGAGCCCGGTTGAGGTATGCGCGTTGGAGGAGAGGAGAAATCTTCTACACCATGTAAGCCGCTCTGTATAATTCGCTGAGCATGGCGTACAAGATTTCTCACTCGTTCCTCGTTTCGAAATGACATTTTCTTTTATTTGAATCAAAGGAGGCAAATATTATAGGCACGGCTACTGTTTTTTACTTTTCCTCTTTTTAGAAGCCTCGGCCAGCGGGTTAAATTCAAGGCACAGGTTAATCCAGTAGTTTAAATCTTTGCTGGTTTGCAGATTGAAGTCCTCAACATATACATAGCCTTTCATCACCCGCTCACCGCTTAGCATCTGATTGCAATTGCCTTTTTCAAGTTCAAGCTGTGCTTGCTGTTCGCCTATACGACATAAAATATCGTTGTTACGTACGCAAACGCAAAGCTTGTCATCGACCATAAAACAAACTCCCTGAAACATTTTCTTTTCTTCCACTACGGGCAGATTCATTAATGCCTCACGGATGCGATCGGCCATCTTTTCATTGTAAGCCATAGCGTATATTATTTCACGCAAAGGCGCTAAGCCGCAAAGTTTAATTGACTACGGCGCCTTTGCGTGATGTAATTATTGTTAGTTTTTATCAACGAATTTATAATTAGCCTCATTGTACCTGTCGCCGGTGTTGGGGTATTTGGCTAAAACAGTTTCAATGTCCTGTAGGTCAGTCGCTGTTAGTTCCACATCAACCGAGCCTGCGTTATCCAGCAGGTATTTTCTTCTTTTTGTTCCGGGGATGGGGATAATATTATCGCCCTGGGCCAAAACCCATGAAAGTGCTAATTGAGCTGGTGTACAATGTTTTTGAGCGGCAAGCTGTGCAAATTCATGAGCCAGGCCCATATTGTTTTCGGCATTAGCATCCTGGTAACGGGGAAGGCTTTTCCTGAAATCATTATCGGCCAGTTTAGTTACATCCAATGCATTGGTCACCAAACCGCGCACCAGCGGACTAAACGGCACAAATGAAATCCCGAGCTCTTTGCAAACAGGTAATATTTCAGCCTCAACATCGCGGGTTAATAATGAATATTCGCTTTGCAAAGCGCTGATAGGATGTACTGCATGTGCGCGGCGAACAGAGTTGGCAGAAGCCTCAGACAAACCAAGGTATTTTACCTTACCTTCTTTTACCAAATCGGCCATAGCGCCAACCATATCTTCAACGGGTACGTTCGGATCTATACGGTGGGCATAGTACAGATCGATCACATCTGTTTTTAAGCGTTTAAGACTTTTTTCAACTGCTGTTTTGATATAAGCAGGAGAGCCGTCAAATTCGGTTAACCTGCCATCGGTACCGGCCCGGAAACCAAATTTGGTAGCGATGAAGATCTTATCACGATTAGGTGCCAAAACTTTTGATATCAGTTCTTCATTACGGCCATTGGCATAAACATCGGCAGTATCCCAAAAGTTAATACCTATTTCTATCGATTTTTCGAGGGTTGCTATTGATTCATCATCATCCGGCTGGCCGTAGGCATGGTTCATACCCATACAGCCCAACCCAATGGCCGAAAGTTCAACTTCAGTGTTTCCTAATTTCCTGTATTTCATAGTTTGGTAGTGTTGTTATTATATCAAAGTACGTGAAATAACAAAAGCATATCAACCTCCATTTATAAATATTATGTAAGGTTATGCACTGCCGGCGGTAAAATATTTGTTATGCCGATTAAGTTTTTCTGAGTAATTTGAAAAAAAATCGCACGCTTGTCCAATTCAAGCAAACCTGATCGTCTTTTGGTTTTTAACCATTAAATTCAAAAAAACATGAACGAGTTCTTATTGATCTTCAGAAGAGATGTAGAAGCCAGCGCGGCACAGCGGTCGCCAGAGCAAATGCAAACCATGATGAATTACTGGCGCGAATGGATTGGCGGTATTGCCGCACAAAACAAGCTTGTTGCTGTTGGCAACAGGCTTGATACCAATGGCAGCGTGATAAAACCGGACAATGTGGTAACAGATGGCCCTTATGTTGAAGTTAAAGAAGCCATAGGTGGTTACAGTATTATCAAAGCGTCATCGCTGGAGGAAGCAACCGAGCTATCAAAAGGCTGTCCGATATTATCGGTAGGGGGCAGCGTTGAGGTACGCCCCATCATACCTATGGAAGTATAAATTATTTGCAGCCTCCCATACGCGGGAGGCTGCTTGCTTTATGATGCAGCAAGATCAGCTTTTACCACATTTGTTCCGCTCCGAATATCAAAAGATAATAGCGGTACTATGTCATTATTTCGGTTTTGAACATATAGAAGCCGCCGAAGACATCGCCAGCGATACTTTCCTCACAGCTGCCGAAACATGGGGGATCAAAGGATTGCCGGATAATCCTAAAGCATGGCTATATACCGTGGCCCGCAACAAAGCAACCGATTATGTACGGCGCGGCACAAGGTTTAACCAAAAGATAACTGAAGGATTTGTTGCCGAGGATAATTACGAAGTTGAGATCGACCTTTCCGACCAAAACATCAATGACAGCCAGTTACAAATGATGTTTGCCATTTGTAATCCGGTACTCCCGGTCGAGGCGCAGATTGGCCTTGCGTTAAGGATCCTCTGCGGTTTTGGGATCGAGGAAATTGCGGAAGCCTTTTTATCGAACAAAGAAACCATTAATAAACGCTTGTTTAGGGCTAAGGAGAAGCTGCGGGAACAAAAAGTAAAGATCGTTTTTCCGGAGCCGGTCTATATTGTTAACCGGTTGGGCATTGTATTGAAAACTCTGTACCTGTTATTTAATGAAGGTTATTATTCCAGTTGCCAGAGTACCACGTTACGTAAAGACTTGTGTTTAGAGGCTATGCGGCTCAACTATCTCCTGATTGAAAATAAGCAAACCAACCTGCCCGAAGTAAACGCTTTATTATCGTTGATGTGTTTTCATGCCTCGCGCTTTGATGCTCGGATAGATGACAATGGCGAAATGATCCGCTATGATGATCAGGACAGAATGCTTTGGAATGATGAGCTGATAGCAAAAGGAAAGCATTATCTCAACGTTGCATCTAAAGGGAACGAAGCCGGTAAATACCATATTGAAGCCGCCATTGCTTATTGGCATACGGTTAAAACAGATACTGCCGAAAAATGGGAAAATATATTAATGCTATATAACAGGTTGCTTATTACCGCTTACTCACCGGCAGCGGCATTGAACCGGGCTTACTCCTTAGCAAAGGTAAGAGGGAAGGAGAACGCCATTATTGAAGCCGAGAAATTAAAGCTGGATAGTAATCACCTGTACCACGTATTATTAGGTTATTTGTACACTGATGTCGATAATGAAAAAGCGGTGTCACATTTGCAAACCGCCTTAAAACAGGCAAAGACCCCGGCAGATAAAAGCAGGATATGGAAGGATCTGAACGGCTTGTTATCAAATGAGCATAAGTAGCCGAAGCCTTGGATTTATATTCTATTCATCAGGCGTTAAATAAAAAACGTCATTGCGAGGCACGAAGCAATCCCAAACTGTACAGGGCGGACCTGCTAATAGGTGATTGCTTCGTGCCTCGCAATGACGCTTTTTTCTTTAAAGACGCTTTCGAACAGCTTCTTAATTAACTACCTTAAAATCAGCAGTCAGCTTTTCATCTTGTGAGCTGCTGCCCAATACCAGCTTGTAGCTACCAGGATAAAGTTTCCATTTATGAGTGGCCAGATCCCATTTTTGCAGATCCTGAACAGGGATCTTTAAGGTAACTGAACCTTCTTTATCCTGCTCCAGGCTGACGCGTTTAAAGCTTTTTAACTCTTTAACCGGCATTCTGTCGATGTTGGGATACTTGATATAAGCCTGCACCACCTCATCGCCATTAAACTTGCCGGTATTTTTAACATTTACAGTCACAGCAACGGTATCAGCTTTTTTATAAGTAGTTTTCAATTTGCTGCCAAGGGTGTAGTTAAACGTTGTATAACTTAAACCAAAACCAAAAGGATACTGTACGGGGCCAGTGTAATAGCGGTAAGTACGGCCTTTCATATTATAATCGCTGTAGTCGGGCAAATCGCTCATATCTTTATAAAAAGTAAGCGGCAGGTGACCTGACGGCGAAACATCGCCAAAGATGATATCAGCCAATGCGTTACCACCTTGTTCGCCAGGATACCAGGCAAATATAATGGCATCGGCATAAGGCTCAATGGCCGATACATCAACATCGCTGCCCGCAGTAATTACGGCTACAAGTGGTTTGTTTTTTACGCTTTTGCGTAGCTCTTTCATAAATGCAATTTCGCTGGCAGGCAGGCTCAAGTTCTTTTTGTCGCCGCCGCTCTCAGATAGGAAAGCATCACCTGCTTCACCCTCTAAAACAGGGGAGAGACCTATCACCGCAATGGTAGCATCGGCGTTACCGGCTGCCCAGGTCCCACCCAAGTGGGTGGTATCTTTATAATCACAGCCCAGGTCATATTCTACGCGGGTAGCTTTGTCAACCGCGCCGGTAATGCCTTCAACAAAGTTGATCACCTTGCTGCTGGTGCCATGATAGTTGGCTATCATAGCATCAAGTGAAGCAGCGTTTGGTCCAACCACCATAATGCTTGAGTAGCTGCTTTTTTTGAATGGCAAAACATTATTGTTGTTCTTCAATAATACCATGCTTTGCTGTGCTACTTTACGGGCTAATACTAAATGCTGATCATTATGAACACTATCGGCGCCGTAACCATGATATGGGTTAGCTGCCGGATCATCATAAAAGCCCAGCTTAAATTCGGTACGTAAAATGGCACTCAGGGCCTGGTCAACATCTTTTTCAGTAAGCAGGCCCTGTTTAATTGCTTTGATGCCATCGTTTTGCAAAATAGATGAGCAATCCAGGTCAACGCCGGCTTTGATAGCGGCTGCAGCTACTTCAACTGCGGTTGGCAGTGTTTTGTGGGTAAGGTAAACATCATCCAACGCACCACAATCGGTAACAACATGGCCGTTAAAACCCCATTCTTTCCGCAGGATATCGGTAAGCAGCACTTTATTGATAGAATTTGGTACGCCGTTAACACGGTTGTATGCGCTCATTACCGATTCAACGTGGTTTTTAACTAACTCGTGAAAAGCATACAGGTAAGTTTCGCGCAGGTCTTTTTCATCAACTTTTGCGTCAAATTTATCGCGGGTGGCTTCCGGACCGCTGTGTACAGCAAAGTGTTTTGCTGTAGCTGATGCTTTCAGGTATTTAGGATCATCGCCCTGTAAGCCTTTAACAAAGGCGGAGCCCATGCGACCGGTTAGGAAAGGGTCTTCGCCGTAAGTTTCCTGTCCGCGGCCCCAGCGTGGATCACGGAAGATGTTGATGTTGGGTGTCCAGAAGGTGAGTCCCATGTATTGCAGATGCCTGTCCTGCGCAATAGCCAGGTTATATTTTGCACGTGCTTCGGTTGATATGGCAGTTGATACCTGCTTTAAAAGGTCTTCATTAAAGGTAGCCGACATGCCAATGGCCTGCGGGAATATGGTTGCCTCGCCGGCACGGGCTACGCCGTGTAAAGCTTCGTTCCACCAGTTATAGGCCGGAATGCCCAAACGGGGCACAGCCTGACTACGGTAGCCTAACAGGGAGATTTTTTCTTCAAGAGTTAATTTCGATAAAAGGTCTTTTACACGTAAATCAATCGATTGCGAAGCGTCTTTGTAAAAAGAAACCTGCGCATTTGCGGTAGAAAATTTTAGTAACGCCGCAAGCGCTACTAAACAGCATAGGAGTTTGTGTTTTATGGTGGAAGCCATCTTGTATTTATTTATTTATTTTTTGAGTTTAAAGTTAACATTTATTCCGTAAGTATGCGTTGGCGGAAGGCTTGCCCCCTCAATTCCGGCATATTTTATATCCGGAGAAAAGCCCGATTCAGGGTCGATATTATCTGATCTTTTCATGATCGTCCAAAGGTTTCGGCCTACTAATGAAAAGGTTATGCCCTCAAATGGCGTTTTATTTAAGAAGCCCTTTGAAAATGTATATCCAAAAGTAAGCTGTCGCAATTTAATGAAGCGGCCATCTAAAACATTCAATGCCGAAACACTTTGGGCAAGCGCCTGGTAATAGGTTTGCGCGGGCACAACAACCGTGTTTTTATCACCATTGGCATTTACACCATCACCAATAACACCGGTTTCCCTCCCCGGCAGGGTAAGCTTATTAAAGCCCCTGTAAATGCTGTTGTAATTTGTGGCCGAAAGTATTTTGTTCCCAAACCTGTAATCAATCAAAAACGACAGATTGAAATTTTTATAAGTGAAATTGTTATTGAACCCGCCGTAAATGTTTGGTACTGCGCTGCCCATCGGTACCCGCGGACCAGCCTGGGGTAATCCGTTACCATCAAAAATGATCTGGCCTTTATCGTTACGGAGGTATTCATTGGCCATAATTTGCGGGCCTGGTAAGCCTTTAACCAATGCTGTGGCTGCATTAAGCGGGCGGTAAGTGCCAAAACTTATGTTAGCCGATTCAGCAGTACCATCTGTTTGGAGGATCTTATTTTGTACGTAAGTGAAGTTAAACGATGGCGACCAGTTAAAATTGGGAGTTTTAAAAGGTGTGCCGTTTAGCGAAACTTCAATGCCGTTATTTTGGGTTGAGCCTGTTGGTATAAACCGCCGGGCAAAGCCCGTTGCCAGGTCAAGATCACCCTTAATAATCTCATTCCTGGTTTTACGATGGAAGTATGCCACATCAATACCCAACCGTCCGTTCAAAAATTTCAGATCGGTACCAATCTCAGTTTCTGTAAGTGTGTACGGTTTCAGGAAAAGATTTGGTAAGCTGTCGTTAAAACCACCAGAAGGTACACCATTTACAGGATTATTAATGGTGTAATATTGCGATGTGATATATACATCGGTAGGTTCACCGCTGGTTTGGGCATATGATAAGCGGAGTTTTCCAAAATCAAGTCCGGGTACGTGTACAAGATCTGAAAACAGGATACTTGCTGATACTGATGGCGTAAAAATGCTACGGTTTTCAACTGGGAGGGTTGAATAAGTATCATAGCGGCCGGTGGTGGTTAATGTCAAAAAGTCCTTTAACGAAAAATCAACCGAATAATAAGTTGAATGGGTTTCGGAACTTTTATAATCATAGCTGCTGTTTTTGGTAGACAAATTGGTATAGCTATAAAAATCGGGTACGATAAACGGGCCTCCGAAAAGACGCGTATATTCATAGCTGTTTTTACGAAGATTGGCCCCTGCAGATAAGTCAAAGCTGAGCATTTTTTTTATAATATCGTGTTTAGCACCTATCAACAGGTCGGCATTTAATTCAGAACGTACTGTAGATGATTGTTCATCCATCGAACCAGCTCCTCCGGGCGAATAGGCCGTGCCGGTAGGGGTAATCGTTAATCGTTTATCGTATAGCACATCATCGCCTAAACGTGCCTGGGCATACAGCCAATCTTTAATATTGTAGCGTGCGGTTATGGCCGATATGAGACGGTTGCGGCTTATATTATTAACAAATTTATTTACAGCAAAATAAGGATTGGTCACGAATGTATCTCCTGTCCATCGTAGTTCGTCGCCATTTGAATCATAGCCCGGCACCAGGGCTGCCTGGTTTTCGTTGGCAGCAAGGTATTGAATGTTATTGGGGTTAAGGGGGCCATCGCTCAGATTGGGTTTAAGATTTGATGACTCGTCTATATAATTAGCAATAACGCTAACATTGAATTTATTGGTAATTCCCTGTGTCGCAGTTAGGTTTACCGTTTTGCGATTAAGTCCGCTGTTGCGGATGATGGAGCCGTTTCTGAGATCGGAAACAGACAGGCGGAAAGCCCCCGTTTCATTACCGCCATTAAAAGCTACGGTATTGGTATATGTATACCCGCGACGGTAAAACATATCAATATTATCGGTAACTGCCGAGTAGGGGTAGTATTTGCCGTCAAACTGGATAGTTGGTTTGCCATCCAGTTTTTCGCCCCAGCCAAAATTACCAGATGTTATAGCGTTATTCACGCTTGCCGGTCGTATGCCATACAAACCTTGTCCGTAAACTGTTTGGTAATCAAAGGTGTTGATAGCTTTATCTGTTTGGTAGTTGGTATTAAACTCAACGCCAAACCCTGAGTTTTTTTTACTGGTTTTAGTAGTGATCAAAATAACACCGTTAGCAGCTCTTGCCCCATATAAAGCCGATGCTGCCTGGCCTTTCAATACGGTCATACTTTCAACATCATCGGGATTGATATTGCTTATGCCATCGCCAAAATCGGCGCCGCCCCACTCATTGGCCGCCCCGCGCTGAGTGTTATCAATGGGAACGCCGTTAATAATAAAAAGCGGAGCGCTTGCACCAAAGCTGGTAACCCCCCTCAGCAGGATCCGTGCTGATGACGCGGGCCCGCCATTAACACCGCTGATACTTAAACCGGCTACGCGGCCTTCCAATGAGTAAGCCACGTTTGATTCTTTGGCTTTGTCAAGTACATCGCCGCCGATGGTTGTTACCGAATATCCAACTTTTCTCTCTTCTTTTTTTATGCCAAGAGCGGTTACCACAACCTCGCTTAAAATATTGCTTGTGGTAAGTGTAATTTTAAGTGGAATTGTGCCTGATAATTTTACATCTCTGGTAACGTATCCTATAAAGCTGATTATCAGTGTTGATTGATCAGGGGCTTCAAATGAAAAGGCACCTTGCAAATCGGTAGAGGCACCCATGGTTGAACCTCGCACCCTAACCGTAGCGCCGACAAGTGGTGCCCCATTTTCATCAACAACAACACCTGTTACTTTAACTACATTAACTATTTCATCAACCGGGGCAATTACTATCAGGTGATTGGCAAGCTCGGTATAAGCAAAACCTGAGTTGGCTAAAATTTTATCCAAAACGCTTTTAACATCTTCGTTATCAACGTTTATGTCAACTTTGTTTAACGCGGGAATTTTCCTTTCACTGTAAACAAAATGATAAATGCTTTGATGTTCGATGGTTGATATTACCTTTTTAAAATCGGCTGATTTTAAATTAATAGTGACACGGGTTTGGGAATATACAGTTAATATAGCCAGTAAATTGAAGAGTAATATTAACGTAAACCGTATTTTCATTTATACCGATAACCTAAACCTGTCGCCAACATCCATTGGGGATGCCTAAATTTACATAAATTTTATAATTAGCACAGGTAATAGTGCAAAATGAACGGATTGATGTGTAACAATTATAAATATTGCAAATAATATCCGGAGGAATTGAGAAAAGACGGTACGTTTTGGCGTATTACTGTAGTAGATGATTAGTAAATGTAAATGATGGAGTTTTTAATTTTATAATGAAAATCCTCAGTAATGCGTAACGCATCAAGTGCCTGGTTAATGGTTTCCTTTTCATAAGTGCCGGTGAAACGGTACTTTTTCATTTCATCATTTTTAAATTTGATCTCAACACCATACCAGCGTTCCATGCGGGCCGCAAGATCGGTAAAGCTTTCATCTCTGAAAATGAGCTTATTCTGCGTCCATGAAGTTTCTAAAACAGCATTGTCGTCCTGGTGAAGGCGGGTAAAGCTGGTTAAAACATACTGCGTACCCGCACCACTGTCGGTAGCCGGAGTAAGCTTCGTTTCTTTTTTACGAACTGTAGTGAATGACCCCTTTTTTACAATGAGCTTTTCACTTGGCTTTAAAATTATCCTATCCGAAGGGCGATCGTCAAGTGTAACTTCAATAGCGCCCCTGATCAGGGTAGTTTCGCTCGATGGATCATTTGGATACGATCTAACATTAAAAGCAGTACCCAGTACCTTAATGTTCATTTTTTCAGTATGGATAATAAACGGATGTTCATGGTCTTTGTGTACATCAAAAAACGCTTCGCCGCTTAAAAAAACTTCGCGGGTTTTGCCTGTGAAGTTTGTGGGGTACTTTAATGAACTTTTTGAATTAAGGGTAATACGCGTACCGTCAGATAAAGTGATGGTTGATTTTTCCCGGACGAAAGTATTTTTATTTTGCCAGGCGCTGGGTGATGCATTTGCCATTTCGTGACCCGAAGCAACCATCTTTGTATAAAAAAGATAAGAACACCCTGCTATTAAGGCAACTGCCGCCGCAGCGCGCCAAAGGTAATATATAGAGCCCTTTTTAGTAGTAGTTGCTATGGTTGTTGCAGGTTCGGTAACCTCCTGGGCCTTAATTTTTGATTTTATTTTTTGAAAGGCAAGCGCATTATCTGCATATGCTGCATCGTTATGTTTCCAATAAGCAGAAAGGGCTTCGTATTGTTCACGAAGAGAAGCGTCATTAGCTAAGCAATGCAGAAGTTCGTTATTTTCATCAGAGCTGATCTCGTTTGACAGTTTTTTGCCTGCCAGCTCTATAAATTTATCATTGCCCATCGTAAAATTGCATCCTTTTTATGATAGGACAACTTATTTAGGTTAATTACCTACAAGTGTAAAAAAAATAATTGAAAAATCACAATTATAGATCCTAAAATGTTGATTACATTGGTTTTAGGCGTATTTTCGTTATGTTTATTATATTGTGTTAAAACGACACTAAGTTTCTTGATTGCTCTGAAAAGCTGGGTTTGTACCGTACGGGGCGAAATATTAAGGATTTCGGCTACCTCTTTATACTTCATTCCATCTTCTTTTATCAGCCTGAAAACAATACGGCATTGTTGCGGCAAACCAGCTATCGCCTGGTCCATCCGGAAGATAAGTTCTTTGTTTTCTATTTCCTTTTGCGGGTTATAAGTATTTACAAATTCAACCGAATTGGTTTCATCAATTTGTACGAGGTGAATGGTGGAGTATTTTTTGATGTGGTTTAGCGATTGGTTTTTTACCGCTACAAATAAATAGGTTTCGGGGTTTTGAATTTCGGTGAGGTTTTTACGGTTAAGCCAACACTTTACAAACACGTCCGAAACTATTTCTTCGGCAATCTCCCGCTGATGCACGTACAACACGCAAAATTTAATTAGCGAGTTGTTAAGGACATGGAAAARGAGCTCAAAGGCGTTCTCATCGTCATTGTTGCAAATGAGTTTCCATAATTTTAGCGTATCAACTTTTCTGTCTCTCAAAACCGAAGATTTTTAATTAATCAACTAAATTTAAAACTTAATAATGGTGTAACAATAATAACATATTAAAACCGAAAAATAAAATTTTATGATGTAAGTTGCGATGTTTTTTAAAAAATTTTAAAAAGTGTGTAGGCAATACACCATATAATATTGTCAGTAATTTATAAAATAAAAGCTTGATGAAACGATTATTTACGGTATTTCTTTTGGTTTTTGGATGCTTTGCAGTGGTTGCTCAACAACACAATATGTCAAAGCAGTATGTTCCTGCCGGCGACCCGGCGGTTGAGCAAAAAATTGCAAACTGGCAGGATCTTAAGTTCGGTTTGTTTATGCATTGGGGTACGTATAGTCAGTGGGGCGTAGTTGAAAGCTGGAGCATTTGCCCTGAGGATGAAGGCTGGACACAACGCCGCGGTCCGTATGGAGCTAC
Organism: Mucilaginibacter sp. P4_A11; assembly: GCF_056402535.1. Lineage (NCBI taxonomy): Bacteria > Pseudomonadati > Bacteroidota > Sphingobacteriia > Sphingobacteriales > Sphingobacteriaceae > Mucilaginibacter > Mucilaginibacter sp. P4_A11. The sequence continues at coordinate 90,630 of NZ_JBFUHE010000016.1, read as the reverse complement.
TTATAATGGATATAAAGCGGCGTACGAAAATTTGCAAACCACTTTTAATCCAACCAAATTCAATCCCGAAAAATGGGTGAAGGCCGCCAAGGATGCCGGTATGAAATACGTGATCTTCACTACTAAGCACCATGATGGTTTTTGCATGTTTGATACTAAAGAAACCGATTATAAGATCACAAGCAGCAAAACGCCTTTTTCAACCAATCCAAGAAGTAACGTAACTAAGGAGATCTTCGACGCTTTCAGGAAAGATAACTTTATGATAGGGGCTTATTTCTCCAAGCCCGACTGGCATACCGAAAATTACTGGTGGCCTTATTTTCCGCCAAAAGACCGTAATGTAAACTACGATCCTAAAAAATACCCGGAACGCTGGCAAAAATTTAAAGATTTTACCTATAACCAGATAGGCGAACTAATGAGCGATTACGGTAAAGTTGATATTTTATGGCTTGATGGGGGATGGGTACGTCCTAAAAGCAGCGTTGATACAACTATCGACTGGCAGCGTGGGATAAAGTTTGACCAGGATATTGATATGCCAAAAATAGCTGCCATGGGCCGCCAAAAACAACCGGGACTTATTGTGGTTGACCGCACCGTGGCTGGCAAATATGAAAATTACACCACACCCGAGCAGGAAGTGCCCGAAGTGCCGCTTGATCATCCCTGGGAAAGCTGCATAACCATGGGTAACTCATGGAGCTACGTTCCCGGCGATCATTATAAATCGGTACAGCAAATTGTACAGTTATTAGTGAAGATCGTATCGCGCGGCGGTAACCTGTTGATGAACATCGGCCCCGGCCCTGACGGCGATTGGGATCCTGTAGCTTACGAACGTTTGCAAGGCATCAGCCGTTGGATGAAGATCAACGGCGAAGGGATTTACGCAAGTCAGTCCGTTGCGCCGTATTCAACAGGTAATATATACTATACAAAAGCTAAAAACAGCAATACGATCTATGCCTTTGCTCTGAGCGATCAGGAGAAAGTAGTTTTGCCTGCTACAGTATCTGTAAAACTAAAGGATATCAAAAAGGTAAAAAAAGTTACCCTGCTTGGCAGCACACAAAGCCTTAAATGGAAACAGGTGGCTGATGGTATTGATATCAGCATCCCTGCAAAGCTGCAACAGGCAAGCGGCCTTAATGAAGCGGCAGGTTTTAAAATAGTATATTAAATAAGTTATTTAGATACTTTGATTATAAATGTCGTTGCGAATACCTATCAGGGAAATTCTGGAAAAATCGTGATGACGTGTAAAATATATTTTAGCGATGCTGTGCGGGGGCGCGTTAGTGATAGGAGCGGATACCGGCCTTGTGGCTAATGCCTGTGCAGTATGAGCGGATAGCACGGGCCGCAGGCAACGCCCATGTTTGTAATTAATCAATTAAATGTATTTAATAATCAATGACTTATAATTACGTCATAATAAGGCACGAGGCAATTCTCGAGTACCAGGTCCGCCCCGTATAGTTCGCGATTGCTTCGTCCCTCGCAATGACGGACGTTTTAACAGACAAAATACCACACAAAATAGCCAAGTTTTTACAGCTAAATTGATTTGGCAGTTTTTAATTTTGATCATTCATCCAATCCAAATAAATGACAACAACCCGTTTTGCAGGCAGATCTGCATTGTTTAAATTTTCATTAGTGTTATCAATCATTGCTTCAGGCGTTTACCAGAACGCGGAGGCGCAAACCGGTTATGAGCTTAACAGTGGCTGGAAATGCACCTCAATGAATAGTGTTAAGGATAACGGCACAACTATATCCCAACCAAATTATGATTTGGCTGCCTGGAACCCTGCGGTTGTTCCCGGCACTGTGCTTACAACCCAGGTGGCTAATAAACAAGTGCCTGACCCTTTTTATGGGATGAACAATGAAAAGATCCCTGATATTTACAAAGTAGGCCGTGATTATTATACCTACTGGTTTGCTAAGGATTTTAAAGAAACTGCACCAACAGGCAGCAACCAAACATACCTTAACTTTCGTGGTGTAAACTACAGTTGTGATGTTTTCCTGAATGGGCACAAACTAAACAGTAAGCTACATAAAGGCATGTTTTTGCGTCAGAGCTATAACATTACCAAATGGTTGAGCAAAAACGGCAATAACCGTTTGGCGGTAGTTGTTTATCCTCCCGATGTTGTTGGTAACCCCAACGGTGGTCAGGGCGGCGATGGTACCATTGCCCGTGGCGTAGGGATTCAATACACCGCCGGTTGGGACTGGATCCAGCCTATCCGCGACCGTAACACCGGTATCTGGGATAAGGTGACCATTGAACATACAGGTGCTGTTGTCATTAAAGACCCGCATGTGGTTACGCTGGTACCAGGTGTTCGCCAGCCGGAAGGCGCACAGCAACCTGCTATTGTACAGGTATCAGCCGAGCTTGAAAATGCTACAAGCGCTGCTGTTAGCGGTACTTTACAATATAATTTAGATGGTAAGCTGGTATCTCAGCCTGTTACACTGAAAGCAAATTCAAAACAGGAAGTTAAACTGGCCGATTACAGCCTTAAAAATCCTAAGCTTTGGTGGCCAAGTGGCTACGGTCCGCAAAATTTGTATAAGCTTAATTTGCAGTTTGTAACTGGTGGTAAAGTATCCGACCAAAAAAATATTGAAGTTGGTGTACGCCAGATCACTACCGAATGGAATAGCAAAACCGAAAGCCGCCAGGTTAATGTGAATGGGCAAAAGATATTTATTAAAGGTGGTAACTGGATCATATCCGATCAGATGCTCCGCTTTACAGATGCCCGTTATGATGCCGAAGTTCGTTTTCACCGTGATATGAACCTGAATCTGATCCGTGTTTGGGGTGGTGCGCTGATTGAGCGCCCAGAGTTTTATGAGGCTTGCGATAAATACGGGATGCTGGTTTTCCAGGATATGTGGGGATCGGGAGATTGTAATGGCCGTTGGACAGATCCGATGAAATTGGACGATCAATGGACCCGCCGTAAATATCCTGATGACCATGATCTTTATTTAAAATCAGTTGCCGATCAGGTTAAACTGGTACGTAACTTCCCGTCGCTGGCTATCTGGTGTGGTGGCAATGAGATCACTCCGCCTGAAGATATTTTTGCAGCCCTGCGCGATACGATTATGCCTAAGCTGGATAACACCCGCTGGTTTATCCCTTATTCAAACTCCGAAGAAATGTCGCGCAATGTACAGGGCGGCAATGGCGATGGTCCTTACGGTATCCAAAGCCTTACAACTTTTTGGGATTATAAAACTTATCCCTTCAATTCGGAAGTGGGTTCGGTTGGTGTAAGCGATTATGAATCGTTAAAGCGCTTTATCCCTGCCGAAAACATGGTTCTTCCTCAATATGATGCCTCAACCGGGAAAACAACAATGGATCCGGTTTGGGATTATCATAAATATATTGGTTATGATGGCTCTATCGATAAATACGGTAAAGCAAAAAATGTTGAAGACTTTGCAACCAAGGCTCAGCTGGTAAACTATGATCAGTACCGTGGCCTTATGGAAGGCTTTAGCTCACATATGTGGGATTGGTACACCGGTACTATTATCTGGAAAACCCAAAACCCATGGACAGCCATGCGCGGCCAGATGTATGATTATTATCTTGACCCTAACGCCTGCCTTTACGGTTTACACAACGGCAGTGAACCTCTGCACATCATGTATAATCAAACAGATGGTATGGTGATGGTAGCCAACAACACCTTTAAAACGCATAGCAATATGCTGCTGGTAGCCAAAACCTATGATATGGATGGCAAGGAAAAGGTATTAACACAGGTTTTTGCAGATGTAACGCCGACTACCACCAAAAGATACCTGTCGCTTAAACACGAGATTGAAAAGGAAGCTAAGGACAAAGGCCTATTTCTTTGCCTGCAATTGCTTAAGTCGGACAAAGAAGTGATCAGCGAGAATATTTACTGGCTGCCTGATGCTAGAGGTGATTTTTCTGGTCTGCAAAAAATGCCTGCCGGTAATTTAGGAACCACGGCTAAATACCTGAAAAATGGTAAGGTTGAAGTAACCCTGACTAACGAAGGAAACGGCGCACTGGCATTTTTTAACCGCCTGTCATTAGTTAATGCCGAGAGCAAACAACGGATCCTTCCGGCGTTTTATAGCGATAATTATGTAACTGTATTACCGGGTCAAACCAAAAAAGTGGTTATCGACCATAATCCGGGTGCTGATAAAAACCTTGCGGTAACCATTGGCGGCTGGAACGTAACTGAAAGAACTATATCTATCGACAAATAACAAACAGAAGAGAATGAAAAGTATTTCAAAATATTTGTCGGCTGCGGCGTTGATGCTTGCCTGTGTCGGTAGTGTTGATGCCCAGGAAACAGCGGCAAAATTTCCGTTAATTCCATATCCTGCACAGTTAACTGCCGGCGAAGGCTCGTTTGTCATCAACGCACAAACCGGGATTGTAACCTCCAATGCTTTTAATACGGAAGCTTATGCCCTGAAAGATCTGCTTCGTAAAGGCTTAGGTAAACCCGTTGAAGTGAGCAAGGTAAAAAAGGCGCATGCCATTAACCTGGTTTACGATGCAAGCATAACTACCCCCGAAGCTTACCGGATGAGTGTTACTCAGGAGCAGGTTGTGATCCGTGCAAAAGACCCTGCCGGTGTATTCCACGCGGTAGAAACCATCCGCCAATTATTGCCTGTTGGTATTGAAGCTGGCGTTGTGCAAAAGCAGCTTTCGTTGCCTGTTGTGGTTATTGAAGACGCACCGGTTTATGAATGGCGCGGTATGCACCTGGATGTATCGAGGCATTTCTTTTCGGTAAGCTACCTCAAAAAATTTATCGACAGGATGGCTTTGTACAAGATGAACAAGCTACACCTGCACTTAACTGACGACCAGGGCTGGCGCATCGAAATAAAAAAATATCCGCTGCTTACTGAAGCCGGTGCATGGCGCACTTTCAACAACCAGGATTCGGCCTGTATGAAAAAGGCCAAGGACAATCCTGATTTTGTGATCGATAAAGAGCATATCATCCAAAAAAATGGTAAAACCATGTATGGTGGTTTTTATACCCAGGAGGAAATGAAAGGCGTTGTAGCTTATGCTGCTGCACGTCACATTGACATTGTTCCTGAAATTGATATGCCGGGGCACATGATGGCGGCCATTAACTCGTACCCGTTTTTAACCTGCGATGGTGAAAATAAATGGGGCGACCTGTTTACCAAACCTATCTGCCCTTGCAACGAAACAACCTTCGAATTTGCTGAGAATGTATTCAGCGAGATCATGCAGATCTTCCCGTCTAAATACATTCACATTGGCGGCGACGAAGTTGACCGTACCAACTGGGGGAAATCGGATGCCTGCAAAGCCCTGATGGCCAAAGAAGGTATCAAAGACTTGGCCGGATTGCATAGCTATTTCATTAACCGCATGGAGAAATTCTTTAACTCCAAAGGGCGTAAACTGATTGGTTGGGACGAAGTAATTGAGGGTGGCATCAGCCCAACGGCTATTATTATGTACTGGCGTACCTGGGTGCCTGATGCGCCGGTAAAGGCTGTAAAGAACGGTAACACTGTGATCATGACACCGGGCGAACCGCTTTATTTTGATAACCAGCCTGATCAGTATTCGATAAGCAAGGTTTATCATTTTAACCCTGTGCCTAAAGTGCTGAACGCCGAAGAAGCAAAATCAATTATAGGCGCCCAGGCTAATCTCTGGTCGGAAATGATCCCTTCCGAAAAACGTGCCGATTACATGTACATGCCACGTTTAACCGCTTTGTCCGAAATGCTGTGGACGCACAAGGAAGGTGAATATGATTCATATCTTAAGCGTTTGACAGAGCAATACAAAAGGATGGATGCGCTGAAGATCAACTATCGCCTGCCCGACCTGCCTAACCTGCTTAACGAGTATGTGTTTACAAATGAAGGCAAACTGAGCATAACCTCACCACTGCCAAGCCTTGCCATTCGTTATACTACAGATGGTACTTTGCCGGATGTTAAATCGCCGGTATTGCCATCGCCGTTAACTATCACGAAGTCAGAATTGGTAAGGGTTGCCGCATTTACACCGGCCGGTACCCGTGGTGATGTTTACAACCTGAACTATACGCAACAGCAAATGCTTGGCCCGGTAAAAATTGCCCCGCCAAAACCTGGGTTGAATGCCACTTACTACAAAGCGTTTTTTAAACAAACCGCTTTGATGAAGGATGCAAAAGTTGACAGCACATTTACAACCGATAAAATTGAAGTGCCAGCAACAGTAAAAGCCCCATCATTTGGTATCACTTACAAGGGTTACATAGATGTGCCAACCGATGGTATTTACAGCTTTTACCTAACCTGCGATGACGGCGGTGTGCTGTACATTGGCGATAAAGTTGTTGTAAATAACGATGGCAACCATTCGGCCCAGGAACGCAGCGGACAAGTTGCACTAAAAATGGGTGCGCATCCGTTTAAGCTTGATTTTATTGAAGGTGGCGGCGGCTTTAAGTTGTTGCTGAAATATAGTGTTAATGGCTCGGCCCCGCAGGATGTGCCGTCGTCATGGTTTAAAAACTAATAACCAATTATGAAAAAATTTACAGGCATTGCCTTATTGTTATTAACCGCCGGCTTAAATGGCTTTAGTCAAACTGCTCCTAAACCATATGGTGTATTGCCCACGCAGGGGCAGCTTAACTGGCAGGAGACGGGTATGTATTGCATTATCCACTATGGTGTTGATACGTATACCAACAAGGAATGGGGCTACGGCGACGAAGACCCCAAGATCTTTAACCCATCACAATTCAGCGCACTGCAGATCGTAGCTGCGGCAAAGGCCGGTGGCTTTAAAGGTGTTGTAGTGGTTGCTAAACACCACGATGGTTTTTGTATCTGGCCTACCAAAACTACTGAACATAATATCAGCAAAAGTCCTTACAAAAACGGTAAAGGTGATATGCTGAAAGAATATCGTGAAGCTTGCGATAAGTTAGGCATGAAACTGGGCCTTTACTGCTCGCCATGGGACAGGAACAATCCAAACTACGGCACCGCCGAATATGTAAAGATCTATCGCGAACAGCTGAAAGAATTATACACCAACTATGGCCCGCTGTTTATTTCATGGCATGATGGCGCCAACGGTGGCGATGGCTATTATGGCGGCAAACACGAAGTAAGGAAAATTGACCGCTCTACTTATTATGGTTGGGATACTACCTGGGCCATTACCCGTAAGCTGCAACCCAATGCGGTATTATTTGGCGATGTTGGCCCCGATGTGCGTTGGGTAGGCAATGAGGAAGGTCATGCAGGCGAAACTTGCTGGGCTACCTATACCCCTCATGCACCGGACGAAGGCAAGATCCCTGCTAATGGTTATGTAAAAGATTACGAAGGCACTGAAGGTACCCGTAACGGTAAATACTGGATGCCTGCGGAATGCGATGTGTCGCTGCGTCCCGGATGGTTTTATCATAAAGCACAGGATGAAGGCGTAAAATCGCCTTACACCTTGCTCGATCTTTACTACAAAAGTGTAGGTCGCGGCGCAGCGCTCGATTTGGGTTTATCGCCCGATCCGCGTGGTATTGTTAACGAGATAGATGTTAAATCATTAACTGAGTTTGGTAACCTGCTGAAACAAACCTTCGCGGTTAATTTGGCGAAAGGTGCAACCTTAACTGCAAGTAATGTACGTGGTGGTAACAAAGCCAAATTCGGTCCGCAGTTTTTACTGGATGATAGTCGTTACAGCTATTGGGCTACTGATGATAAGGTAACCACGCCAACTTTAACCATCGATCTGCATTCGCCAAAAACATTCAATGTGATCCGCCTGCGCGAAAATATCAAGCTTGGGCAGCGTATTGAAGCTGTTGTTGTGGATGCTTATGTAGATGGTAAATGGGAGCAGATCGGGGAGGCTACCAGTATTGGAGGCAACAGGCTGATCCGTTTAACACAAAATATAACTGCAAGCAAACTAAGGTTGAGGATCACCGCATCGCCGGTGGCTATTGCTTTGAGCGATTTCGGCATCTATAAAGAACCTGTTCATTTAACAGCGCCAAAAATCTCACGCAACAAAAAGGGCGAAGTAAGCATCACCACCGAAGCCCCTGTAAGTGCTATCCACTATACGCTTGACGGACATGAACCAACGCTGAGCTCACCTGTTTACAGCAAGCCATTTACGATGAATGAAGGCGGAGTGGTTAAAGCCCGCAGTTTTGAGGGTAAAGATCAGCAAAGCGAAAGTGCTTATGTTTCTTTCGGCTACGCTAAAACCGATTGGAAGGTACTGGATGCTACTGCTGCTAACGATGGCTGGGGAAAAACAGAAAACGCTTTCGACGAAAATACAGGCAGCCTTTACAGTACGCTGAAAAAAGAAGATGCGCAATTCCCGCAGCAGATCAGTGTTGATCTGGGTAAAGAGCAAAAGATAAAAGCATTCGGCTATTTACCAAGGCAGGACAAACAGGCCGACGGTATAGTGGACAGCTATGTGTTTTACGTTAGCAAAGATGGCAAAACCTGGGAAAAGGTAGCTTCGGGCGAGTTTGCCAATATTAAATCGAACCCTATTGAACAGCCTGTTGTTTTAAAGGAGGCTATCACGGCAAGGTATTTTAAATTTGAAGCCGCACATGTAATTGCAGGTAATGGAATTACCGTGGCCGAATTAAGCGTATATTAATAATCTATTAAGTATTGAGGTTTACTTTGCAGGCAATATAAACCTCAATACGTCATTTAAATAAAGAATGAAAAAACAACTCGTTTTGGCCGGCTTGCTGGCCCTGGTTAATTTAAGTTCCCAGGCACAAAGGCATCAATCGCAGCCTATGAAAAAGGCCGGCGGTTTAACACAATATGTCGACCCGTACATCGGCACCGGTTTTCACGGGCACGTTTTTGTTGGCGCAAGTGTGCCATTTGGGGCAGTGCAGTTGGGCCCAACAAATATTTCTGAAGGCTGGGACTGGTGCTCGGGCTATCATATTTCTGATTCAACCATCATCGGCTTTCAGCATACGCATTTAAGCGGTACAGGTATCGGCGATTTGGGCGATATCTCCTTTATGCCAACAACAGGACCTATCAACGTGTACAAAGGCAGCAATAAAAACCTTAAAAGCGGCTATGTATCGCTATTCAGCCATAAGGATGAGGTTGTAAAACCCGGCTACTACAAGGTAAAGCTTAAAAAATACAATATCGGCGTTGAGCTTACCGCCAGTACCCGTGTTGGGATGCATAAATATACTTTCCCTGCAACGAAAGATGCACATATCCTCATCGATTTGCAGGAGGGGATAGGCTGGGACAGGCCAATGGATACCTACATTAAACAGGTGGATAAGAATACCATTTGCGGCTATCGTTTTTCAAAAGGCTGGGCAGATGATCAGCGGATTTATTTTACCGCTGTATTTTCAAAGCCTATTAAGACGTTTGCGGTTTACGATAGCACGGCTAATGTAAAAGGTACTGAGCTTAAAGGCGTAAAAGTGAAAGGTGTTATCAGCTTTGCTACCACCAAAGGTGAGGTTGTTTATGCTAAAGTGGGGATTTCGCCGGTAAGCGCTGAGAATGCCATGCTTAATATCAAAGCTGAAATACCGGGCTGGGATTTCAATAAAGTAGTTACTGATGCAGACGCAGCCTGGAATAAACAGTTGCAAAAGATCACTATCAAGGCAGATTCATTATCACAGATGAAGAAGTTTTATACGGCCTTTTATCATACTATGATAGCGCCATCTATCTTTAATGATGTTAACGGCGAATACTGGGGAACCGATAAAAAAGTACACAAGAACGAAGGTTTTAACAACGTAACCACGTTTTCATTATGGGATACCTACAGGTCAAATAACCCGCTGTCAACTATCATCCACCCCGAGCATGTGAACGATATGATCAACTCTATGCTGGCTATTTACCAGCAGCAGGGCAGCTTACCGGTTTGGCATTTAATGGCCAATGAAACCAATTGCATGGTGGGTTACAGCGCGGTACCTGTTGTTGCCGATGCTTTGTTAAAAGGTTACAAAGGTTTTGACGCTAATTTAGCCTACGAGGCTATGAAAACCACCGCCATGGGCGATGAGCGCGGGATCAAATACGTTAAAAGATACGGCTATATCCCGGCAGACAGCAGTCGCGAATCAGTATCAATGGGCCTTGAATATGCCATTGACGACTGGAGCCTGGCGCAGGTAGCTAAAAAAATGGGCAAGGCTGAGGATTATGCTTATTTCAGCAAACGTGGTGCCTACTACAAAAACTATTATGACGCGAAATCTGGCTTTATGCGTGGCCGTTTATCGCAGGATGCATGGCGTACACCTTATAGCCCGTTCATTTCTATCCATGAAACAGGTGACTTTACCGAAGGCAACGGTTGGCAATACACTTTCCTTGTTCCGCAGGATGTGGAAGGCCTGATCAATATGCTGGGTGGGGTTGATAAGTTCAATACAAAATTGGATTCATTGTTTATCGCCCAGGGCGATATGGGTAAATTTAAATCGCCTGATGTATCAGGTTTAATTGGCCAGTACGCTCATGGCAATGAGCCAAGCCACCCGATGAGCTACTATTACGCCTACTCAGGCAAACCATGGAAAACAGCTGAAAAGGTGAGGTTTATCCTGGATGATTTTTATACCGATAAACCGGATGGCATTATTGGTAATGAAGACGTAGGGCAGATGTCGGCCTGGTATGTGTTATCAGCTGTTGGTTTTTACCCGGTTAACCCGGCTAACGGTCTGTATGTATTCGGTAGCCCGGTAGTTAATGAGGCTACATTGCAATTACAGGGTAATAAGAAATTCCATGTAGTGGTTAAAAATAATGGACCTAAAAACAAGTATATCCAAGCTATGACCCTTAATGGCGCTGATTACACCAAAACTTATATTAAACATACCGATGTGATGGCAGGCGGCGAATTAGTTATTACCATGGGCGATAAGCCTGGAACCGTTTGGGGTGTTGGGGAGGCTAATAAAGCGGTTTCGGTGCTAAAGTAAAAAGAAATACATATTCCTTCCTGTCATTTCGACGAACAGTGGGTAGGGAGATCCTTGGGGCGAGGAGAAATCTTCTACGCGTGATTTGCAAACTGCTAAGTCGCGCATAGAAGATTTCTCCTCGCCCTTTCTTTTAGCCTACGCTTCATTCGTCGAAATGACAGGGGAGTGAAATATCTTCATACTATAAATCCCTAATTAAAACTTAATCTCCTCTCCGCATGTTATCTTCCCATGAACCGTCTCCTCAAAAAGCTCGAAAAAATTGGCCGCGACCCCAAGATTACCGCAAAAGCGGTTGGCCTGCGCTATGTGTCCGACTCATCTCCGGGTTATACCCGCAAAAAATCGGGTAAAGGTTGGAGCTATTATGATGCGGACGGCGCTTTGGTAAAAGATAAAGATCTGATTACAAGGTTCAATAAACTGGTGATCCCGCCGGCGTATACCAATGTTTGGATCTCGCCCTACGACAACGGGCATCTGCAATTTACAGGTACGGATGTTGCCGGGCGCAAGCAATACCGGTACCATGCCCATTGGAACCAGATCCGGAACCAATCCAAATATCACAGGATGCAAACCTTTGCGGCGCACCTGCCTGCCATTCGCGAGCAGGTGGATAAAGATCTGGCGAGGCGTAATCTCGATCATGAAAAGGTGGTTGCGCTGGTAGTACGGCTAATGGAACTCACCAGTATCAGGGTAGGGAATGAATCGTACAAAAAGCTTTATGGTTCATTTGGTTTAACCACGTTGCAAAACAGACATGTGAAGGTTGAAGGCTCAAATCTTAGGTTTGAGTTTAAGGGTAAAAAGGGTGTTTTTCATAAAGTGCAGTTACAAAGCCGCAAGCTGGCCCGGCTGGTGAAGCAATGCAGGGATATTCCCGGGAAGGAGCTTTTTCAATATTATAATGAAGATGGTACCAAATGCAGCGTAGGCTCGGGGGATATCAATAGTTACCTGCATGAAATTACCGGTGAAGATTTTACGGCCAAGGATTTCCGTACCTGGGCTGGCAGCGTAAGTGCGCTATATGCGTTTAAAGAGGCCGGAGAGTTTGGCAGCGTTACAGAGTGTAAAAAGAAGATAGTAAGTGTTTTGGATGAGGTAGCTATTAACCTGGGGAACACGCGTACTGTTTGTAAGAAGTACTACGTGCACCCATCGGTTATTAAAAGTTATGAGGAAGGAACCATTTTTAAATATATCAGCGGGCTTGATGAACGCGAAGATGTAAAAGCCGCCGAACTTAATATTGCAGAGAAAGCTTTACTCAACCTGCTGGAAACGGAAAAACTGGCCGAGGCCAGTTGACAGTTGATTGTGTTTATGGTTGCTTAAGAGAGTGGTTATTTCTATTTAACAATTAACTGATCTTACTGAAATAAAACTACTCACATAATCCAACCTAATCAACCAATTACTTTTTACGGGTGCCTATAACAACTACACCGTCTTTAGCTTTATCGCCATATTTTTTTGTGGCATCATCGCCTTTGAGTATGGAAATGCTTTCCACTTTATCAGAATCCAACTTTTTGAGTGCATCCATTGTGCTGTTTTTGCCATCTATAATCACCAGCGGGTCTTTACCGCCATTAGTTACAATACTCAATCCATTCACCTTGATTGCCTTGACATTTGCTTTTTTGCCGTAACCGGTAACAACAACATCACCGCCTCTGGCTACTACATCATCATCGTCGGATGTTATGCTGTACGACATAGTTGTCGGTTTTGCTTTTACACCATTAATAGTTACTGTACTACTATTGCTGCTACTTGCCGTGCTGCTGAGCGCTTTCACTACAACAACGCTTTTAATATTCTTCACATCAACGTTTTTAGTAACCGGAGCAACAGTTACTACATTAATATTGTCATTAAGTACAGTATAGCCGTTTAGATTGGTACTAACTTTTTTAAAAACAATGCTGGGGACGTTTTTCTCGAGCTCATCCTTATTGGGGGCGTCTTTAGTAATTATGTAAGCCACTTTAACTGGCATGTCCTCTTCAGTTTTTGCAAACTTCCGTGCGTTATCACCTGTCAGGATATACATGTTTTCGATTTTTGTTGGGTCGAGGTTTTTACCGGTAGATACCACGCCATTTACAACAAATACCAATGAATCTTTTTTAACGTCGCTTATTATCCTGAGCTTTTTGCTGGTGTCATTTAACGCGGTTAATGCAGCAGCAGGGGTAAGCGGAGCTAATGCTACTTTTGGAAGTACTATCGGTGCAAGAGTAATTGCAGCTTTAGTAGACTTAGTTTTTAAAGCCGCTTTTGGAGTTTTGGCGGTTTTGGTGGCTTGTTTAACAACCTCGTCGGGGTTGATGTTAATGATCCTGGCCAACGGCTGCACTGCATTGGCAAGGGTGATCCTCACGGGTTTGGCAAAATCAGCTTTTGAAATGCTGAATACCAGTAACAGGGCCATTACGGCCGGCACTACGAAAGCGTAGCGGGTGAGGTTAAGTTTCGACGATCTTTTCGCGTTCATCATGATTATCCGTTTTTTTATAGTTGAAATATTGAAATGGTTTACAATGCCGGGTTGAGTGTTGCTAAAGCTCACGTTCACCAAACTGTATTGGTAAGTTTTACTGTCCACACCGTTTTTAAGGATTTTGCGGTCGGTGATAAACTCAATGTTTTCCCTTACCGCCCTTTTAATAAGCCAGATGCCGGGGTTAAACCAATAAAAGATACTGCTTAGTTCAGCTAACAAAATATCAGCAGTATGCCATTGGTTCACGTGCACCTGTTCATGCAGCAGGATTGATTTGAGATCGGCAGGTTCATGTTTGGCCGGGTTTACATAAATGCTTCGCCAAAAAGAAAATGGTGCCGCATCTTTGTCCATTACCCTAACTAAATGTTCGCCTATGTATTGAGGTTGTGAGTTTTTATACAATCGTAACAAGGATAAAAGCTGTAAAGCCAGGCGGATGAATAGCAAACCGGCACCTGTCCAGAAAATAACACTCAGCCAGTACCAATAATCAATAGCCTGGGCAGGCTGGTTAACCAGTTGTGCCGTCGATTGCCAGTTAATGGCGATCTGCTGGATAGGTTTAACAAGTTCTTCGTGCCGCTGTACAAAGGCCGAGAAATTGATTTGCGGGTAAATGCTTGCAAACAAGATGGCTGCAAGCAAATAGATCCGGTTAAGTGTATAAAAGGTGAGGGGCCTCAGCACCAGGTAATAGCCCGCACAAAACAACAACAGGGCTATGTTAACTTTTAATAAAAAAACAAATGTAGCCGGCATGATCGTGAGGTTTATTGTTTTTCAATGAGTTTAATGATCTCTTTCAGGTCGGTAGCGCTGATCTTTTTTTCGTTGGCAAAAAACGTTACCAAATCTTTATAGGAGTTTTGGAAGTAGTTGCTTACAAAACCGCTCATAAAGCGTTTTTTATATTCCTCTTCCTGTATCACTGGCAAGTAACGGAACGAGTTGCCTAATTTTTCACTTTTTAAAAATCCTTTGCGCTCCAGGTTTTTTATGGTAGAGGCAAGGGTAGTATAAGGGGGCTTCGGTTCAACCAACTGATCTAAAAAATCCTTAATGAATCCGGCACCTGATTGCCACACCGCCTGCATTGCTTCTTCCTCTTGTTGCGATAATTTTTCCATTGTATTTACGATTGTTTCGTAAATCTACGAACTATTCGTAGTAAAGCAAATTTATTTTTAGTTTTTAACAGAATTTAACATTGGAGGTTAGAGGTTGGAGATTACAGGTTAGGTTTGTCTGAACTCGAATAAAGCGAATTTTAAGAATTTATCAAATTTGCTAAGTATTCTGTTAATTCCTTAATTCCAAAAAATCGAGTTCAGACAAATAACTGCGGATAGCAATTCACGCAGAGGCGCTAAGCCGCAAAGTTTTTCTTCTTAGCGCCTCTGCGTCTTTGCGTGCTAAAAAAAAATCCAAACAACCTAACCTCTAATCACCACCATATCTTAACATAAATCCATTAGCCGCTTAAAAAATCCTGTTAATTTTATATAAACACCAATAAAAGTTGATTTTGCCTTAATATACCATTCAAAGAAAAAGTTATATTTAGGGCTGAGTTGATTGTAAAACATAAATACGCGCTTATTGAAAACTATTACCCGCAGGGACTTTTTAGGTAAAGGGGCCATGCTGGCTGGCGGGGCATATCCTGCCATGCTTGCCCTTGGCTTACTAAAACCATCGCCGGCACATGCCTTTAATCTTGAAGGCAGCGGCAAAGGCAAACACATTATTATTTTAGGAGGCGGTTTGGCCGGTATGGCCAGCGCCTATGAGCTTGGTAAACTCGGCTACCAGTGCACCATTCTGGAGGCGCGGCAGCGCACCGGTGGACGCTGCTTCAGTATCCGCAACGGCAGCACCAATACTGAAGTTGATAAGCCAACTGCTACCGCCCATTTTGATGCCGGGCAATATTTCAATGCTGGCCCTTCGCGCATTCCGCACAATCATGAACTTACGCTGCATTATTGCAAGGAACTGAGTGTGCCTATCCAGGTTTATAATAACGTAAACGAAGGCGCTTATTACTTTGCCGAAGGTAAAGGGCCTTTATCAAACAAAAAGATAAAGGTTAGGGAGGTTCATAATGATATCCGCGGTTACATGACCGAAATGCTGGCTAAAAGTATTGACCATGGTGGCCTCGACAGCAGCTTTACCAAAGAGGATGGTGAAAAGATCATCGAATACCTGCAAGCCGAAGGAGGTCTGGATATCGACAAACTTTACAAAGCATCGGCACGCCGTGGCTACACCGAAGGCCCTGGTGCCGGCGACAAACCCGGCAAAATAGCCGATCCGCATAAACTGGCCGAACTGCTGCATTCGGGTTTGATGGATCCCGATTTTTATAATGTAGCCGAATATACTTACGAGCTACAGATGACCATGTTCCAGGCCGTTGGTGGTATGGATCAGATAGCCAAAGCTTTGGAAAAAAAGGTAGCACCATCCATAAAAATGGGAGCGGAGGTGACCGCTATTAATAATGTAGCCGATGGAGTTAAGATTACTTATAAAGATGCCACAGGCGAGCATGTATTAAATGGCGATCTCTGCATCTGTACCATCCCGTTGCCAGTTTTGAGTAATATCAGCAATAATTTTAGTGGTGATGTTAGTCGCGCTATTGATTATATCAGCTATAACCAAACCGGGAAGATCGGCCTGCAGTTTAAACGCAGGTTTTGGGAAGAGGATGAGCATATATATGGTGGTATAACGCACACTAACAATGATTTAACGCAGATTTTTTATCCATCCTATGATTATTTAGGAAAAAAAGGTATCTTGATTGGATATTATAACTTTAACGAAAAAGCGCAGAAGATCGGCGCTTTAGGTTACGCCGAAAGGGAGAAGTTCGCGCTGGAAAAAGGCAGGCTCATCCACCCGCAGTATGACAAAGAGTTTGAAAACTCGTTTTCGGTAAGCTGGCATAAAACCAAATATAATTTAGGCGGATGGGCGGTGTACACTACCGAAACCCGTAAGACACAATACCCGGTACTATTAAAACCCGATAAGCAGGTATATTTTGCAGGCGAGCATTTAACATACCTCAATGCCTGGATGGCCGGGGCATTTGAATCGGCCAGGAGTACAGTTGCTGCCGTACATGCAAGGGTTACCGGGCAGCGTGAGCAATATCCTATTCAAAAATAAAGCAACGTATAGAAAAAGCATTAAATACCACCACCATGTCAAGTACAATTAACCGCAGAAACTGGATAAAATCCAGCGCATTTATGGCCGGAGGACTGGCCTTCTTTTCAGGAACAATTGGTAAGCTGGCTGCCATGCCCGCACGTGTATTTAAACCATTATCCCGCAGTATAACCGACCAGGAAGCTGTTACCAATGCCGGCTTTGACCTAAAAGCCAGGCTGCTGGCCAACGAAAACCCCTTCGGCCCATCGGCTACAGTAAAAAAAGCCATTCAGGATGCCATTGATAAAAGTTATCAGTACCCCTTTATGCAGCTATCACAGATCTACGGCAAAATTGCCGCGTATGAAGGCGTGAAATCAAATAATATACTGATGGACGCGGGTTCAACTCCGCTTTTGCTTGCCGCTGCCATGCATTTTACTAAAGGAGGTAAAAGCGTGATCACAGGCGACCCTTCATACGATGACCTACCAGGCAGGGCACAGGAGCTTGAAGGAAAATGGGTAAAAGTACCCCTTACTGCAGATTATAAGCTTGATCTTGATGCCATGGAAGCTAGGGTTGATGATAACACTGGTTTAGTTTATATCTGCAACCCTAATAACCCAACTGCTACTGTTGTTGATACCGAAAAGTTAAAGGCTTTTTGCGAGCGTGTATCAAAAAAAACAACCGTTTTTGTTGACGAGGCTTATATCGATTATCTGCCCGACCCACAGGCCGCAAGTATGATCAGCTCTATCAAAGCGGGCAATAATGTGATAGTTGCACGTACCTTTTCAAAACTCTACGGTTTTGCAGGGCTAAGGCTTGGGTATATTATATCTCAGCCTGATACCATCAAAACATTTGAAAAATATACCACCCAATCATGGAGTATCAGTGCTACCACACTCGCCGCTGCCATAGCCGGTTATCGTGAGGAGGCATTTTTGAAAGATGCTTTACAAAAAACGCTGGCTTCAAAAGAGTATTTATATGCTGTACTTAAAAAAGAAGGTTATGAATACATCCCCTCGTCGGCAAATTTTGTGATGTTCCCGCTTAAAATGGACGGCAAAAAATTTGTCGGCGAAATGATGAAGCGCGGCGTCGGCGTTCGTAACTGGCAATTTAACGGTAAAGACTGGTGCCGCGTAAGTATTGGTCGCATGGACGAAATGGAAGCCTTTGCAGACGCGTTTAAACAGTTATCTTAAGTTGAAGAAGCACGAAATCAAGAGTCAGGAGATAAGAAGGAAAGCTTCTCGCTCCTGACCTTAAAAATTGTGCTAACTTCTTGACTCTTGACTCCTGATATCTTGAATCTTTTCTAAAATGAGAAAACTCACATTAACACTACTACTAACTTCGTCTCTTTATTTTGCCAAGGGGCAAACAGTAAACCCTCGTCCGCTCACTATGGATGAGTATAAAAAGGCACAGGCTTTCACTATTGCCAATTTGGATAACGATACCTACGTTAAGTTTGAAAATGCTTATGTATTGGATCGTTACGAAAGCCGTAAGCCCTATTTTATAACCGGAGCTGACGGGTTAAAGAAACGCATCGACCTGTACAAACTGATAGCCAAAGAAGGTATGCAGGAAATAGGCCTGATGGTATTTTATACCAACGAAAAGGGCAAGCTGTATAAAGCCCTTGTTCCTGATTTTACCGCCGATGCGAAGGTTTGGGAACAGTATTTCCAGGATATTGACAACATCAATAAAGTGGAGCAGAATTTTATCCTAAAACTATCTTATGTACTGTCAAAAGAAGTCAGCTTTCAGCAGTATAAGGTACTTAATGGTGGCAAGGACCTGAAAGAGGAAGCAGCTACCTATGGCAATGATATATGTTTCCCCGGTGAAGAACTTGTAACCATGGCTAATGGCGATAACAAGATGCTGAAAGCTGTGAAAAGCGGTGATGAGGTGATTTCGGTTGATCCGGCTACTAAAAAGAATATGGTAGTTAAGGTGAAAGAATTAACCACTCATGAGGCTAAAAACTATGCTATAACCCAACTGGTGCTGGTATCAGCCAAAACGAAGAATACAAAAGAAGGTAAAGAAGTTAAACTGAATAGCAAAGTTTTACAGGCTACACCCAATCATCCTATGTTAACCAAACAGGGTAATATTAAAATAGGAGAGGTAGCAACCGGGCAGGAGGTGCTTTGCCTTAATGAACAGACAGGTAAATATGAGGCTTTTACCGTATTGCAAAAAACAGAACATGCCGGTGGTGTGCAAAAAGTATATAATATTGTTGCCGATGGCGGCAGTACATTACTGATGAATGGAGTAATGGTGATGCAGAAGTAACCTGCTTTATGATCTTCAGCTAAAACTTACGAAGTTTTTAAAACTTCGTAAGTTTGGACGAGGGCGATAAGACCAAAGTAAAAACTCCATTACCCAGGCACGTATGCAACAGAAATTGGTATCTTGCTCATCTATATCTCCTGCATAAAGATTTATGCCTATAAAAACAACAGTTATCACGGGGGCTACCTCCGGCATTGGGAAAGCAACTGCGATGGCGCTTGCTGCACAGGATCACGCGGTTTACCTGCTGGTTCGTAACATTATTAAAGGCGAAGCGGTTAAGCAGGAGATCACTACACAAACCGGCAATAAGCATATTTATGTAATCAAATGCGATCTGGCCGATTTGCAAAGTGTTAGTGAGGCTGCGGCCGAACTCTCGCAAAAGCTGATGGCTATCAATATTCTTATTAATAATGCCGGAGCTGGTTTTAGTGAAAGGCAGGTAAGTAAGGATGGGTTTGAAATGACATTCGCCACCAATCATCTCGGACATTTTTTGTTAACTACCAGTTTGATACCATTACTTGAGCGCGGACAAGCGCGTATTATCAATGTAAGTTCTGAAGGGCATAAATTAGGAAAACCCAATTTTGATGACCTGCAATCGGCACAAAAATACTCGTCTGTTAAAGCTTACGGTATGGCTAAGCTTTTCAATGTTTACTTTGCACAGGCGCTTGCACAAAAGTTTGGTGATAAGGGGATCCTGGCTTTTTCCCTGCATCCCGGCGTTGTAAACAGTGGCTTTGCTGATAAACTTAAGGGTTTTGAAAAGATAATGATGAAACTGGCCCGGCCGTTTATGATCACATCTGAACAGGGCGCTGAAACATCCATATATCTTGCAACGGCGCCCCGGCTTGATCAATTTAATGGCCGCTATTTTAAAAAGAAAAAGGTTGCTAAAACAGCTGCTATAGTACAAGACGATGCTGCGCAGGAAAAACTCTGGCGGATAAGTGAGAAACTGATCAGTAAATCAATGGTTTAAGTTTTACAGGCCATTGGGCAATTATGAATTTACCGTGAATAATTCAATCATTTGCTTAAAAATGTTGCAACATTAAAATCAATAAGTTAATTTAGATGACTTAAACATGACAATTATGCCTGTTAACAAAAAATTATTAGTTACGCTCGGCCTGCTATCCATAGTGGTATTCGGCGCCATGACCAACATTAAACCACAGGATGAGGGTTTTAAGAACCTTAAAGTATTGCCAAAAAACATTTCTGGCGAGAACTTGCATAAAGTTATGGAAGATTGGGAGCACTCATTGGGGGTACATTGCAATTTTTGCCATGCCCGTAACGAGGAAACTAAAAAGATGGATTGGGCAAGCGACGCAAAGCCTGAAAAACAGATGGCACGCRACATGTATAAAATGATGAACAAGATTAACCAGAAGTATTTTCACGCCAAAAAGGATTCTTTGGGCATGATCATGCAAAGTGGTGTTAACTGTAATACCTGTCACCGTGGCACAGCTCATCCTGAAGTGACGGTACCAGATGGAAAAGGTCCCGGAGCTCCGGGAATGGGTTCTGGTCCGGGTGGTCAGCCTGGTCCGCCGCCGGGTAGCCCTGCGCCAACCAAACCATAACTGATAAAGCAAGATATATTATAAATAAATGCCTTTGGTAAAACCAGGGGCATTTTGTTTTATAAGAGTTATTATCCAATATATTTTATCCTTTTTTATGAAAATTGCATGCTCAACCGTTGAGCGTGTATTCTTTTTGGGAATAATTTTAAACTGAGTTCATGAAAAATTCATGCTTTGTAACTATTTTTATACATACAATAATTGGTTGGTTTTCTATTAAAAAGTTTACGTGTTGAGTTACTATCGGCTCTGCAAGTTTATTTTAGGTATAAAGCTGACGAGTTAATTGTTATAACCTTATAATAATTATCATAATTAACACATGACTGCGGAGTTTAAGATCAAGCCACAGGCGCCAGCTAATACATCAACAAATTCGGGCGAATTAACTTGCCGGAATTGCAAAACCCAGCTAAGCCGGATCAAACGGAGTGATCTGGCCAAATTTTTTCTGTTTGGTTTACCTTTTAAAAAATATATCTGTTACAAATGTTCCCGCAGAACCTATAGGTGGGTTCCTAAATAATATCCTTGAGGTTTATAAACACTTGGCATGTAGTAACTTTTTGGGTAAATCAATTACATTTGTTTTATGCAGAAAATACTGGTTGCCAACCGTGGTGAAATAGCTTTGCGAATTATGCGCTCGGCGCGCGAAATGGGTATCAAAACCGTTGCTGTTTATTCAGATGCAGACCGGGATGCCTTACATGTGCGTTATGCTGACGAAGCAGTTAATATCGGCGAAGCCCCCTCCAGTAAATCTTATCTTGTCGGTGAAAAGATCATTGCTGCCTGTAAACAAACAGGAGCCGAGGGTATCCACCCTGGCTATGGATTTTTAAGCGAAAACGCTGCTTTTGCCCGGTTGGTCAGAGAGTCGGGGCTTACTCTTATTGGTCCTTCGCCGGAGGCAATGGAAGTGATGGGCAACAAGTTATCTGCTAAAGCTGCGGCACTTAAATATAATATCCCGATGGTGCCCGGAACGGAGGAAGCTATTACCGATGTTAATGAAGCTAAAAACCGGGCAATTGAAGTAGGCTTCCCAATATTGATAAAAGCCGCTGCAGGCGGTGGCGGTAAAGGGATGCGTATTGTTGACAGCCCTGAAGATTTTGAGGAGCAGATGCAGCTGGCTGTTTCTGAAGCTACATCTGCTTTTGGCGACGGTTCTGTTTTTATTGAGCGATATGTTTCATCTCCTAAGCATATTGAGATCCAGGTACTTGGTGATACACATGGTAATATAGTGCATTTGTTTGAGCGTGACTGCTCGGTGCAACGTCGTCATCAAAAAGTGATAGAGGAAGCGCCGTCTGCAATATTAACCCCGGAGATCAGGGAAAAGATGGGGCGCTGCGCGGTTGACGTGGCCCGATCTGTTAATTACACAGGTGCAGGTACTGTCGAGTTTATCATGGACGAGACGCTTAATTTTTATTTCCTGGAGATGAACACCCGTTTACAGGTTGAGCACCCTGTAACTGAGCTGATAACCGGTATTGACCTGGTAAAGGAACAGATCAAAATAGCGCGGGGCGAAGCAATCAGTTTTAAACAGGAAGATTTAAAGATGCGTGGGCACGCTGTTGAACTACGTGT
Organism: Mucilaginibacter sp. P4_A11; assembly: GCF_056402535.1. Lineage (NCBI taxonomy): Bacteria > Pseudomonadati > Bacteroidota > Sphingobacteriia > Sphingobacteriales > Sphingobacteriaceae > Mucilaginibacter > Mucilaginibacter sp. P4_A11. The sequence goes on along the minus strand of NZ_JBFUHE010000016.1, from coordinate 68,323 downwards.
TTATGCCGAAGACCCGGCCAATAATTTTTTACCGGATATCGGTACCCTGCAAACGTATATAACCCCCAAAGGGCCCGGTGTACGTGTTGACGATGGTTTTGAACAAGGCATGGAAATCCCTATTTATTATGACCCAATGATAGCCAAGCTGATAACCTACGCGGATACCCGTGCTGAAGCTATTGACCGCATGGTAAGGGCTATTGATGAATATAAGATCACCGGTATCACAACTACCCTGGGTTTCGGGCGCTTTGTAATGCGGCACGAAGCTTTTACTTCTGGCAATTTTGACACCCATTTTGTGAAAAAATATTTTACGCCCGAAGTGCTTCAGGAAAGTTATGAGGACGAAGCTATGGTAGCAGCAATAGTGATGGAAAAGCTTTTAGGTACAAAAAAGGTTTCAATAGCCACACCAGCCGAAACAACAGATAATTCAAGTAACTGGATTAAAAACAGGAAGCAGATTTAATGATTATTCATTGCAGCGAGTTCACCTATTAGCGCTGCCTGTGCCGGGTTGATCTTTCTTTTTGCTATGGCTATATCAAACCAGGCACCACGGTCAATTTCTTCAAAAGTTTGTTTTTTGCCCGAGCGCGGCGGCCATTCTATTTCAAAAGTATTGCTACTGATATTTTCCGCGTCGATATTGCCCTCAACAGCCCAGGCCTGTACCGTTTTGCCGCCTTTTTGCTTAATGGGGTTTAACGTTGTAAAATCTCCGGTTATTTCATGCCCGGTTTCTTCCTGAAACTCACGTTTGGCGGCTGTTAGAGGATCCTCGTCCAGCAGGTATTCGCCTTTGGGGATTGACCATGAGCCATCATCTCTATTTTTAAAGAAGGGGCCGCCCGGATGTACAAGAAACACTTGTAAGCCCTGAACAGTTTTTCGATACAATAGGATCCCCGCGCTTTGCTTTGGCATGTTTAAGATTTAAAGGCAAGTTAATGAAAGCCTTAATTATAATTGTTATTTTTGATATAAACACCCCAAACCTATATACAATTATTATGGCAGACGACAGATGGAGCAAGTTTAAGGTAACAGCTGATGTTGACATTGACGTACGCAGCATGTACGAAGCCTGGGCTACGCCCGAAGGCCTTGAAACCTGGTTTTTACGCAAGGCCGATTTTTTTGCCATAGCCGGCCGCCAGCGCGAACCGCAGGAGTTTATCAAAAAGGAAGATACTTATACCTGGCATTGGCATGGTTTTGACGATACCATTGTTGAGAACGGCCAGGTACTGGAAGCCAATGGATCCGATTTTGTAAAATTTACTTTCACAGGTGGTACTATCGTGAGTGTTTCCATAGCCTGTAAATTAGGCGTGGTGGTTGTTGAGCTGGTACAGGAAAATATTCCTGAAGAAGCTGATCCGGAAAAAAACCTTTACGTACAATGCCAGCTTGGGTGGACGTTTTATTTAGCCAACCTGAAATCGGTATTGGAAGGCGGTAAAGACCTTCGCAATAAGCGTAAAGATTTGTTCTCGAGTTTCAAATAATTTCATTTCCTGCTGACAAACCATACTGTAAAATATTTTAGCTTTGATGGCAATCAAAATAGCCCTTTAAATGGGCCGGAAGGTATATGTTTACAGGAATTATAGAAACTTTAGGTAAGATCACCGATCTGCAGCAGGAAAAAGGCAACCTTAATATTACTGTCGAGTCGGCTATATCGCATGAGCTCAAGATTGACCAGTCGGTTGCACACAATGGTGTTTGCCTTACAGTAGTAGCTTTAGCCGACGGTTTGCACGTAGTAACCGCCATCGAAGAAACCCTCAATAAAACAAACCTTGCTCAGCTCAAAGTTGGCCACACGGTAAACCTGGAACGCTGCATGCAAATGAACGCCCGGCTTGATGGCCATATTGTTCAGGGCCATGTTGACCAGGTGGCTGTTTGCACGGCCTTTAAAGAGCTTGACGGCAGCTGGGAATACACCTTTGAATACGATGCTGCAAGCGGCAATGTAACCGTAGAAAAAGGATCTATCTGTGTAAACGGTATCAGCCTTACTGTGGTTAACTCACACGCTAATAGTTTTTCTGTAGCTATTATTCCATACACATTTGAGCACACCAACCTGCACAATGTAAAGGTTGGCAGCCAGGTAAATCTTGAGTTTGATATTATTGGCAAATACGTGGCCCGTTTAATGCAGCGCTAAATCCCTAAGGATTTAATACGTTCTTTGGAGTAGGCTATATAAGCTTTTTGGGTATCCTTCGGTTTGCTTGCCAGGTATTTTTTATAGTATTTGATGGCTGTAGCTTTGTTTTTCAGTTCTGTGTCGTAGAGCGTAGCAAGGGCATAATAAGTAATCGGGTCCGGTTTATATAGTAAACTTTTCTGGTATGCTTCAACTGCGCTCTTAAGCTGATGCAGGCGGTCGTACGAATCACCTTTTTCACTGTAGTAGGAACTTACCCCGGTAGATATGGCTTCTTCAATAGCTTTATCTAAATAAGTGATCGCTTTGGTATTGTTATGTAAGGCTTTGTAGCTCATGGCCGTGTAGTAATATGAAGCTTCGGTGCCGGTATTGCCGTCTTCCAATGTTTTGAAGGTTTTGATACAGTCGGGATAGTTGGCGGTCATGTAATACGAAGTAGCCAGCATAGATACAATACTGCCGGCCTGTTCGCCAGCATCAATCAGCTTTTTGGTGATGGCAATGGTTACCGGGTATCTTTTTAATGCATAAGATGCCTGTGCTTTACCTTTCAGGAGCAACAAATTGGCTGTATCTGCAACAAGTGCTTTATCAATCACATTTTCGGCATTGCCATATAATTTAAGGTTGATGTAAAAGGACGATAGATCATACGCCACATCCGGGTTAAGCGGATTGATTTTGTTAGCTTTTTGCAGGTAAACGATGTTTCCCCCTATATCACCTATATTTTGTGATAGGTCTGCCAGTTGTTTATATACATCAAAGTTGGTGGTATCCTTCAGCAGGATCTTCTTTACATATGTCAACGCCTTTTTATTATTTCCCCGCCTTTTAATGATCTCACTCATATTATACAGGTTAGTAAGGCTGGTAGTATCAGTAGCATAAATGCGTTCATAATAGTTTTCAGCATCGGGCAGGCGGGAGGCCATTTTTGAAGTATAGGCCAGTTTTGACAATATCTTAAGATCGGTTACCGGTTCCGGATATGTTTTTTTGAGATAATCGGCTGCATCTGCAAAACGCTGGTTTTGATAATAATCAAGCAGAAGCGAATCGTTAGCGGTTTGCTGGGCATGTAATTTCAATACTGATAAGGTAAGGATCAGGCTTATAAACAGGCTTTTCATAACTAAATGTTTAGTTAAACTAAGTTATTAGTTATCGATGACAATTCCAAATCTGAAACAATTTTTTATTAATGGGGTTAGGCTTATATAGTAATAATTAAAACCACATATTATGGATAAGTTAAAGAAGTTTGGACTGATGGAGAAAATTGTCCATGAACTGGAAGACCTGAAAAATAGCCAGCAGGCTATAATCACCAAATTGGCTAAGATAGAAGTAGATAATATTGATCTTGGTGATAAACGCCTTGAAAAGGACCTGCCCGATATGCACCAGCGTGTATCCGATAACCTGGATACCATAGCATCCATCCTCGAAGACTTTGCCAATCAAACCGCAAGCTACAGTGATAGTAACAATATTGCTGCCCTGAAAGAGCAGGAAGCTTTAGGGAAATAAGTTAAAAAGAAAAATCCCCGGGAACGGGGATTTTTCTTTTACCGAATCGATATTCAAATCAAAGATTTTCCCTTCTTTTTTGGAATAGCTTTTCAACGTCTTCATGTTTAACAAAGTCTCCGGCCGCTATTTCATCATCGGCAAGGTCTATTTGCTCATCATAATCTATTTCTTCTTCCTGATATTCCATACTACCAATATAATAAATTAAGCAAAGCTAAGATAAGCGCTTACTATAACGCCAGTTATTCCTTCTTAGCCCTTTCCGCATTCCGGTTATACCTTTTTATTGCCTGAAGATAATTTTTCCATTGGATGCTTTCAATGGCATCAAGATCATCGCCAACCATTGCTCTCAGATTTTCCTCATTGTATTGAACAATTGGCCCATTGTTAAGCTGAATGGCAATTATGGTTTTGGGGTTGAACATTTTTCCTTCGGGCTCACTTAAAAGCGAGTAAGCATTGATATGCCCGTTTATAAACTTAAACATCCAGCAGCTATCTTTAGCAATGCCTGCATAATAGTTTGATGCCGAAAAAATTTCAGCTTGCTTTTTAGTTGACGGAGGTGTTACATTCCGGGCTATTTCAATTGTTTGTTCGGGGTAAATTACCTGTTCCCTGTTTGTATCTGCTTTGGATAATGACTGATTAATAAACAGCAGGTAACTTTTATGTGCATAGGCATCTACATAAATTCTGGACTTGACCTCCTTTTTAGTTCCGTTAAGCATGGTCACCAAAAAAGTGTATTCAGGATTATTGGTGCTCTTATTACTATTGCTCCAGAACGCCCACATGGCGAGGGGCGTTTGATTTCCCAGTTGCAGATCCATATTTTGCCTGTTAAGCGTGTTGTTAACAGCCGGCAATCCACTTTGAGCATATGAAATACTTGCTAATATAATAAGGAAAAAGGCAGGAATGAATTTATGTACAAGTTTCATGGATAAAGCGTAGTCGCGCTAAATCTATGAAACTTGTTTAATCTCAATGTTAAATATTTACTGGTACTGAATATAAATAGGAGCAGGCTTCAGGCTCAATACTTCTTTAGGGGTAAGCATCCTGTGCGGCTCATTCTTGATATCGTTTTTGTAGAATAATTTAAACCCTGTAAACTGAACAGGTTCTTCAGAAATGAAGTATTTGTAAGTACCTTTTTTAAGCTCCGGACCGCCCCAGCCATCCATATCCATTACTACCTGTACTTCGGGTCTTAGCTTAATATCCTTATAGTTGGTCACCATTCGTTTGGTAAAGCGGTGCACTACAAATATTTTGGGTGGCAAGTCATTCTTTTTTACAAGTTTAGCAAGATAGCCGGTTACATAATTGATATCATCAGCATCAAAAGTACCAATCCGTTTGCCGGGTACGCTGCCTTCTTTCATCGAAAATTCCGGGTCGATGCCGAAATGAACGTTAGGCATTTTTAAATACTTTTCCAATAAAGGCAACTCGGTTTGTACCGTACTGAAGCCAACCTGTATATCTAAAAATACAATGGCATTGATGCTTTTCGCCCAGCTTATTACCGTGTCTATCTGTTTAAAGGGCATTCGCAGGTTATGCAGACCGTTGCGTCCGGCATCAGCCTGGGCGGTTACACAGATATAATGCAAGGCCGGTACCACGCTGGTAGCTGTATCTGCCTTTTCCCAGTTTTTAACCTCTTCCTTTAATTTATTGAGCATGGTTTTACGTGGGTATTGACCAAGTACGCCCATGTTTTTCGAATAAAGGTTGCCGTAAAAAGCTACAATGCGGTTAAACGGTAAAATAGCACCGGGTAAAGGGTACTCTTTGGTTTTCACCGGCCAGCGTCCGCTTTTATCGCCATTGGCGATTTTCTTCATCAATGAATCGTACTTTAAAGTATCCAGTATTGATGCTTTTGCAGTAGTATCGCGAAAATGCTTACGGGTTGCAGCACAGGCCGTATTAGTTACAGCAATAAAAATAAGCAGGGCTAAAGCAGATATTGTCCTTTTCAAATTTTAAGATTTTTGTGTTGATGAGCAATATCTGTGCCTATTCTATACTCTTGCCCCGCATAGCTGTGCTTATAGCCTGATCCATCAATCGTTCGGCAAAGGGGCGGGTAAACTCGTTAACCTCATCAATGCTTTTCAATATCAGGTCTTTATCGCCGCTGGTTAGCGCGTCTTTTAATTTCTGAAGCAGTTTGGTTGTGTCGGCTATTTCGGTAATCGACACGTAGTCGGCATTTTTTTGCAGGAAGCGTTCAACGGTATAAACCATTTGCTCGCCTTCGGTACGTGCCTCAATAAGCATTCGCTGGCTAACATCGTCCTTGGCGTGGGTAATGCTGTCCATCAGCATTTGTTCTACCTGCTCGTCGGTAATGCCGTAGGTTGGTTTTACTTCAACCTCCTGTTTTACGCCCGAACGAAGCTCAATAGCCTGTATGGTAAGGATTCCATCGGCATTAAGCAAAAAGTTGATATCAACTTTAGGGAAACCCGCCGGCATGGAAGGGATACCTTTCAAATCAAATTCAGCCAGTTTGCGGTTTTCTTTGATCAGGTCGCGCTCGCCCTGGTAAACGGCAATTTTCATGTTCACCTGTCCATCTATGGATGTAGTATATTGCCTGCCGCCTTTAGTTGGCACTTTAGAGTTGCGGGGGATGATCACATCCATTAAACCGCCCATAGTTTCAATACCCAAGGATAGTGGGGTAACATCGAGCAATAAAATATCTTTACGGTTACCGGCCAAAATATCGGCCTGTATGGCAGCGCCTAAGGCAACTACCTCATCAGGGTTTACATCATCATGTACCGGTCTGCCAAAGAACTCAGCAACCATACGTTTAACTAAAGCTGTACGCGTTGAACCGCCAACCATTACCACCTCATCAATCTGATCGATGGTTAGTTTAGCATCTTTAAGTGCGTTTTGGCAGCTGGTGATAGTTTGCTGTACTTTGGGTAATATCAGTTCTTCAAAAGTGGTGCGGTCAAGCGTACACCAGATCTCGCCTATTTTATCATTAACCATGCTTTGGTGAGCAAAGGCTTTCTTGGCTTCTTCCGCTTTTAAGCGCAGTTGTTGAGCTAATTCATTATTGGCCAAAACTTCGGGCCTGTTTAGCTGGTTTTTCTCGATCCAGTAATCAACAATAATGCGGTCAAAATCGTCGCCGCCTAAAAAAGTATCGCCATTGGTTGATAGTACTTCAAAAATGCCGTTTTGGATCTGTAGTATAGATACATCAAAAGTACCACCGCCAAGGTCATAAACGGCTATAGTTTTTGTTTCGTCGGGGTTTAAGCCTATTCCGTAAGCCAAACTTGCGGCTGTAGGTTCGTTCACTATGCGTAAAACATCGAGTCCTGCAAGTTTACCTGCATCGCGGGTGGCCTGGCGCTGCGAATCATTGAAGTAAGCAGGTACGGTGATCACGGCACGGTTAACCGGGGTTTTAAGGGCATGTTCGGCGCGGGCCTTAAGCTCTTTCAAGATCTGTGCCGACAGCTCAATAGGGGTGTAGAATTTATCGCCTACTTTGATCTTAACGAGGCTTTCGGTATCGTCATCAATTACTTTATAGCTAAAAAAGTCTTTATAATTTTCAATATCGTGATAACTGCGGCCCAGTAAACGTTTAACCGAAAATATGGTGTTTTGCGGATCGGTTATCAGAAACTCTTTTGCCTCATTACCTACTAAAACATCACCTGCATCACCAAAATGTACTACTGAAGGTACCAGCACGCCTTTACCGGCATCATTAATTACCTGCGGATTTTTATCAGGGTTGATGAATGCTACCAGCGAATTGGTAGTACCCAGATCGATGCCTACAATGATCTCTTCTTTTTGTAATGAGCCTGTTGCCAGGTTGATAGAAACTTTAGCCATTATATTAAGTTAACAAAAGGCAAATGTACTTAGTTTTGGTTGAGGATATGTCTTCTCAATCTCTAATTTATTAAGTTTTGCCTATTTTGTAACATCATTATAGGAGAAGCCTTTATTTCAATAGGCTGACAAACAAATAAAGCTTAATGCTGCTTTATGCCTGTAATACCGTAAATAAATTATTATGGAAAAGCGTGAATTAGGCAAATCCGAACTATATACAGCGCCACTGGTTTTTGGCGGTAATGTTTTCGGCTGGACTGTTAAAGGCAATGATACCGCTGTTTTACTGGATGCGTTTTTAGATGCCGGTTTTAATACAATTGATACCGCCGATGTATATACCCGCTGGGTTGAAGGCAATAAAGGAGGAGAATCGGAAACGGAGATAGGCAATTGGTTAAAGCAAAGCGGCAAGCGCGATCAGGTCATTATTGCTACAAAAGTGGGTTCGGAGTTGGATTCGGAAAGAAAGGGTTTGAAAAAGGATTATATTATCAAAGCTGCCGAAGATTCGTTGAAAAGACTGCAGACAGATTATATCGACCTGTATCAGAGCCATTATGATGACCCTTCAACACCGGTTGAAGAAACCCTGCGCGCTTACGATCAGTTAGTGCAGGAAGGTAAAGTTCGTGCTATCGGCACATCTAATATGTCGGTTGAGCGTTTGCATGAGTCTTTAAAGGCGAGCGTTGAAAAGGGGCTCATCGCATACCAAACCCTGCAGCCGGAGTATAACCTTTTCGATAGGGAAAAATACGAAACCACCTATGAGCCTTTTCTTAAGGACAAAAATATTGGTGTGATTAACTATTTTTCATTAGCCAGCGGCTTTTTGAGTGGGAAATACCGTTCAGAAAGCGACCTGCAGGGGCGCAGCCGGGCCCGTTCGGTTAAAAAGTATCTTAATGAGCGTGGTTTTAAGATCTTAAAAGCGCTTGACGAGACTGCCGCTCAGTACAACGTAAGCCAGTCGGCAATTGCTTTGGCTTGGTTAATTGCACGGCCAAGTGTAACAGCACCTATTGTAAGTGCCACCAATCTTGATCAGCTTAAAGAGTTTGTCACAGCTGCCAATTTGAAGCTGAGCGATGAAACTATTGGAGCCCTCAATACCGCCAGCGCTTATTAAATATCCGCTAAAAATTTTAACAGCACGTTTTTCAATCGAAGGGCGTGCTGTTTGTTTTTGGCTGCCTGGTTAGGCTAAAAATTGCTTTTGCATTGCTTAATAATTATATCGTTTTTTTAATTTAATTATTAAACAACAATGCCCTTCTTTTTGCTTTTTTTAAACACTAAAGTTTTAAACATTTCCTAAAAAATACTTTATTTACTAAACAGAACTCTCTGTTTTTGAGTATAAAGGGTTCTCTCTAATTAATTTTTTATTTTAAATGGAAAAGCTGAAGCGGATTATTGGCTACGGCAAGCCTGATTTGTCGCTGGAAAACAAGCTGTTTAATGCCTTTACGTTATTCATTTGTATCAGCAGCATTTTTTCGCTGATCTGTAATTTGTTTTTAGGCTTAAGTTACAAATTGGAGCTTGTTCAGCTTTTTGTGATCCTGATGTCGGGCTGGGCTTTTTACCGGAGCCGGTTTGTAAGGTACAAGGAGGATGTTGCTGTAATTTATATCTGCTTTGGCCTGGCAGCAATTGTTCCGGGTTGGTTTTACAACGGCGGCATAGGCGGATCAACAACCCTTTCGGGAGTTTTCTTTATTGTATTGATCACCCTGCTTGTTAAGAAGAGATACCATTATATTTTTATAGGTGCTTTAATAGTTATATTCTTAGGCTGTTATTATGTTGAAAAACAGTTCCCCGGGTTAGTACAACCTTATAATAGCTCTGCAGCAAAGGAATCTGACCTGATCACATCCGCAGTAACAAATATTTTAATTGTTGGGCTTCTGGTGGGTTTTATTAAAAAAAGCCATGAAACCGACAAGCGCGACCTGATCCGTAAAAGTGAAGAGTTACAGGCCTCGCAAATTGAACTTTCGGCCTCACGTGACCAGGCCGAGGCGGCTACATTTGCCAAGTCGAACTTTTTGGCAAACATGAGCCACGAGATCCGTACGCCGCTCAACGGTATTATAGGTACTGCCCAGTTGCTTTCCCGCACCAGTTTACTGCCTGAGCAGCAGGAACTGCTTCAAACTTTGCAATCGAGCAGTAACCTGCTCATCAATATTATTAGCGATATCCTGGATATCTCAAAGATCGAAGCTGATAAGCTGATCCTTCACCCGGTGTCGACACATTTGCGTAACTGTATAAAAACAGTGATTGAAATCACCGAACCGGCAATCACCACGCTGCATAAACCATTAAAGCTAACTTACCAGGTTGATGATAGTGTAGCTGACTATGTTATAGCAGATCAGGGCCGGCTTCAGCAGATCCTGGTTAACTTAATAGGGAACGCCATTAAGTTTACAGATGAAGGTTCGGTAACCTTACGGGTTACGGCATCCGAGATCAGGAATAATATCCAGGAAATAACTTTCAGTGTGAAAGATGACGGAATTGGAATAAGTGAAGAAGCTTTAGCGCAATTATTTAAGCCATTTACGCAGGTAAATACAACCGCTTTACGTAAATATGGCGGTACTGGGCTGGGTTTATCCATCTGTAAAAAGCTTGTTGAGATGATGCAGGGCAGGATCTGGGTTGAGAGTAAGGAAGCCGAGGGCTCATTGTTTAGTTTTACCTTGCCCTTACAGGTAACTTATAGCGCCGCTGAGCTGGAGATGCAACCTGGCGAAAAAGAAGCGTTTCAATACCGGCCTTTACGCATTTTACTGGCCGAGGACAATAAAATGAACCAGTTGATAGCCAGTAAAATATTTAAAAAAGTTGGCTATAGTATTGATATTGCCGAAAATGGGCTGGCTGCTGTAAATATGGTTGAGCAGTGTAACTATGACCTGATATTTATGGATATCCAGATGCCCGAAATGGATGGTTTACAGGCCACCCGGCATATATTAAAAAAGCACGGAAATGGTGCTCCGCCTATTATTGCCATGACGGCCAACGTGCTTAGCGAAAATGAACGCGAATGCGCTCAGGCAGGTATGAAGGATTTTGTAAGCAAACCCTTTACTTTTGAGCGCGTGGAAGATATCATCCAGAAATGGACGTAATATGTCAGTAAAAAGTACTAATCGTTGATTAGTACCATACAAAATAAAAATAGTACCATTTAGGGCAGGGCTATTGTGTGTAGTTTTGCGTCATGTTACAAAGCATTCCAACAATTGATATTTGCACACTGGCTGATGATATAAAGCAGGATGATGTTTTGATTAGCAGATTTGCTGTTTATCTCGATGCCCATAAAAACCTTTTCTTCCCGCACCGCCATTCTTTTTATCACCTGGTATTGTTTACCGATGGCGGTGGTTCACATACCATTGACTTTGAGAGCTTCGGCGTAAAACCCGGGCAAATTTATTTCATGGTACCGGGACAAGTGCATTCGTGGGAATTTGAAGGCTTTGTTGATGGTTACATCATTAACTTTTCAAGTTCTTTTATCCAGTCGTTTTTATTACGGTCAGGTTATTTCGACAACTTTAACTTTTTGAATGGTAACCCGAAAGATGAAGTGATTGATTTGCCTGCCGATCAGTTGCCTGCGATAATTTCCCTTTTTGAAAGAATAGTAACCGAGGTTGAAAAGCCGGCCGCCTTAGGCAGCGATATGGTAAAGCTGCTTATGCTGCAGATCTTTATCCTCGTAAACCGCTGCCAGGGCAAGAGTGATAGCTTTGGAAAACAAGGTTATAACCAAACGCTGATCCGTAACTTTCAAAAACTGATTGAACAGCACTATATTGATGTAAAGCTCCCTAAGGATTATGCCGAGCTGCTTTACATCACCCCTAATCATTTAAATGCGGTATGTAAAGATGTGCTTGGCCTGTCGGCAGGGGAGGTGATCCGTAACAGGACGCTCCTTGAAGCCAAAAGGCTGTTGACCAATCCAAGGCTTAACATAAGCGAAATTGCCTTTAACCTTAATTTTAGTGACAATTCCTATTTCACTAAGTTCTTTAAAAAAATAGAAGGCATTACCCCCGAAGAGTTCAGAAAGAAAACCTTAAACAATAAATCATAATAATATGGAAACCCCTAAATATAAATTATCTGCATGGTCTGCTTTTGCAAACGCCAAATGTCCGCGTTGTAGGCGCGGTGATCTGTTCATTTCTGGTATGTATGAATTTAAAGGCCAGGAAATGCATAAAACATGCTCGCACTGCGGCCTGGTATATGAGCGTGAGCCGGGCTATTTTTATGTAGCTATGTTTGCCAGCTACGCGCTTAACGTTGCCGAAATGGTTACGCTGGCTGTTGCTATCAGTGTTTTAACAGGCAGCAGCAACCCATGGTTATATGTAACCATTATTTTAGGGGTGGCGGTTGCTTTGGCTCCATTTAATTACAGGTATTCAAGGGTGATGCTTTTGCACTGGCTTACACCGGGCTTACATTACCACCCGGAGATGAGCGAAGATAAAACGAAATAATTTAACTGACTGAAATACAAAACGATGCCCTTGATTGAAAAATTAAGGGCATTTTCATTTAAACCAAAAACAGCGGCCACAGTCATAATAATAACAAGCTTGATTTATATAAATTAAATAAGTATTTGAAATTAAGCTGTTTATAATTACTTAAAATCTATTATCATGAAAGCAAAACTTCAATCACTGAAAGCCGATCTATATAATGTATTTGTAGCTGGTAATGCCGATGACAGGCAATTGGCAAAAGCATATTTCTTATTAGCTATCCCGTTATTCGCTATATTTTTTGGTTTGGGTTCGTTTCCCAAATTCTGATCATAAAAAAACAGTCGGTTCATTTCTGTACCGACTGTTTACAACTGTTCCTAACTAATTAACTAACTATTAAACTAAATTATTCTTCGATTTGGTTTAGGCCAACGTAATTTGATGCAATAAGTAAACTATTAAAAGGCTGATTTTTTGCCCCGCGATTACTATTGTTGTATCTGTTTAAAACATCATGGTAATGTGAGTCTGAAAATATAAGACGGGTATTAATTTCTGAATTATATAGCGAATCCTCGTTTAAGTTAATATCGCTGCGCTGAGCGGGCTTGAGCTTTTTTTCAGGCGTTGAGGCAAACATATTGGCACATGCTATTAAAATAAGGGATGCCGCAACCAGTACAAGAAAATGGTAGAATAATTTCATAAGCAAGGTGTAAGTTTTTTAAAAATGCCTCCAGATGTTCAGAAACAAATTATATTTCAAAAATAGCCAACGCGTTATAAAAAATAATCAGGGATTTCACCGTTTTGCGTACGTAGTTTTACGCAATTTTTAATAGATATGGGTGAATAATTAAATGTAGAAAGAAAATTTGATATAATGTTATAAGATCGATAAAAAAAATATTTTGTCGCATTATGTGAAAATTGTGAGGTACATCAAATATTCAATCCTGTATAGGCTGGTTACAGGTAATAGTTGCAGTTGTATAGCTGCAAGTTGAATAAAATAATAGCCATTTGACAGATTTCGATCTTATTCCACAATGTGAAAAAAAGAACAGTAATTGTATTACAATATCTCATATTTTGCTCAATCATAAATTAACATCAATCTGATACCGGCAGGAGTAAAAAATCTTACTTTTGCCGGCGATATGAATGATTCGCTTAAAAATAAATACGACAGCATAATTTTTGATCTGGACGGTACTCTTTGGGATAGTACAGCTAATGTGGCCCTCGCCTGGCAGGCAGCTATAAGCAAGGTAGATTATATTAAGGAGGAAATGACGCAGGAACGTGTGCGTTCTATCACCGGCATGACTTACGATGCCATTTTTGATAAATTATTCCCGGATCTTAATATCGAGCAACGTAAAGAAGTGCAAGCGCTTTGTGCCGTTAGCGAACTGGAGATACTGCACACCAAAGGAGGCGAGCTTTATCCGCAATTGGAAGAAACACTTAAATACCTTGCGGCAAACTATAAGCTTTACATCGTGAGCAATTGCCAGAACGGCTACATTGAATTGTTTTTGGATTTGAATCAATTGCATGGTCATTTCCTTGGTCATCAGTGTTTCGGCACAAAGGGAAACCCGAAAGCTGATAATATTAAAGACGTAGTAAGCGATCATCAACTGAAAGCTCCTGTTTATGTGGGCGATRCCATGGGCGATTATAACGCCGCAAAACAAGCCGGAGTGCCTTTTATCTTCGCCAATTACGGTTTTGGTGTTGTGCCGGATGGCATGGTAGCAACCATCAGTAATTTTGCCGAACTTAAAGAACTGCTTTAAGCTTATAATTTTATCAAAACTGTTCAGGATAGGAGTGATTTTGCTATCCTGAATTGTAATGCGGCTTGTTGTAGTTATAATCCTATTGTAAAACAATTTTCAGCTTTTACCATTGTTCTTTCAGCTTTACAGCTAAAAATTTAATTTAGTAACATGAAGTTCATCAAGTATCTGCCCATAGCTTTAGTTTTTATTTCTTTTGTATCGTGTAAACCCAAAACCAAATCAATGCAGGTGCCTGTAGTTGGTTTTGTTGATGCTTTTGAAGATGCTACGATATCCCAGGCGCGCAAAGGTTTTACCGATGCTTTGGCTAAGAATGGCTTTAGCGAAGAAAAAAAGACTGTACAGATCGAGTACAGCAACGCGCAGGGCGATATTCCAACACTTACACAGATCGTAAACCACTTTGTTACCGATAGTGTTAACCTACTGGCAACCTGTACAACGCTATCGACCGTAACAGCGCTTCAAAAAACACAGCATATCCCGGTTTTTGCCATGGTATCCCCAACAGCCGAACGGATGAAAGTAGTTGATGCAAGCGGAAAAGCCCCGGCCAACCTTTTTGGCGCGGTAGAAGAGTTAAACTATATTGATACTTCATTCAGTATTATCCCCAAATTGCTTAAGCCAAAGGGCGCAAAGCTGGTTATCGGGATGATCTATAATCAATCAGAACCACAATCTGCCGATGCGTTGGCTCGTATCAAATCATTAGCAGCAGGCTTAAATGTTGATATTGTGGCGCTTCCTTTAAATACCTCAGCCGACGCCCAGTTGGTTACGCAATCGCTATTAAGCAAAAACATCGATGCATTTTTCGCTAACCCGGATAATACTGTTTTCGCATCGTTTGAAACCATCCTGAAAAACTGCAATCAGAAAAACATCCCTATTTTTACCAGTGAAGCAGGCCTGGTGCAGCGCGGTGCGGTAGCTGCTTTTGGTGCCGATATTTATCAGTGGGGATACCAGGCTGGCGAGCAGGCTGCTCAATTCCTTAAAACCCATAAAACTGATGGCCTACAACCCGAAATGGTGAAGATCAGGAAGAGGGTATATAACCCAGCTGCCGCTAAGAAATATAACATCACCATTCCGCCAAATTTTGAGCCTGTAAAATAAATGGATTTTTACCTTACCGCTTTACTGCAAGGCCTGTGCTTTTCGGCCATAGCGCTGGGGATCTATATATCCATGAAGATCTTTAATATTCCGGATATCACAACCGATGGCAGTTATACATTGGGCGGTGTGGTAACGGCGGTATTGCTGACCAACCATCAGCCTACCTACGTTATTTTACCTGCTGTGATTTTGGCAGGGGCAACGGCAGGGGCTATTACCGGTATTATCCATACCAAATTAAAGATCAATGCACTACTGGCCGGCATCCTGGTTATGACGGCACTTTACTCGGTTAACCTTACTATTATGGGCCGGTCGAATTTACCGCTCATCAATTTGCCTTCGCTGTTTACTATTGTAAATGTAGTAAGCGATCCCAACCAAAATACATTCTGGATCCTTGCCATTTTCGTTATCCTCATCACTTTCCTGATAGGTTATTTGCTCAAAACTGATTTTGGCATCGCTATGCGGGCTACAGGCAATAGTGAATCCATGATCCGTTCGTTAGGTGTAAATACCGACAGGATGAAGATCACCGGATTAGCTTTGGCCAACGCGCTCACAGCTTTGAGCGGCTACCTTGTGGCGCAGTTCCAGGGTTTTGCGGATATCAGTATGGGCATCGGGATTGTAATAGTCGGGTTAGGATCGGTGATCATTGCCGAAACGTTAATTAACTGGTTAAAGCTAACTTCTGTATGGTTGAGCCTTGTATTGGTATTAACCGGCGCGGTGATATTTCAGCTGGTACTGGCGTTCACCCTGTCGGTAGGTGTAGATCCTAAACTACTGAAAATAGTTACCGCCAGCTTTGTGCTGGTGATCGTAAGTCTGCCGCGTTTATCCTTATTAAAATCATCATGATAACGATAACCGACGTACATAAAATATTCAATAAAGGTAAAGCTAACCAGGTAAACGCGGTTAATGGTATTACACTGGAGATAAAGGACGGTGAGTTTTTGGTAGTAGTAGGCTCAAATGGCTCGGGTAAAACTACCCTGCTTAATTTAATTGCCGGAAGTGTATTAGCTGATAGTGGTACAATAGGCATTGACGGCAGCGACGTAACCAAACTCCCCGATTATAAACGCAGCCAGTGGATTGCGAGGGTATTCCAAAATCCATTGAGCGGTACTGCGCCTGATCTGAGTATTTTAGATAATTTTCGCCTGGCTTCGCTCCGTACCAAAACAAAGGGTTTATCTGTTGGGGTGAACGATGCTTTTAAAAAAGAAGTGCAGGAAAAAGTGGCCAGTCTTGGCATGGGTTTGCAGGATAAGATAGAGCAACCAATGGGTACCTTATCAGGCGGGCAACGGCAGGCACTAACCCTGCTGATGAGCGTGATGGACAGTTGCAAGGTTTTACTGCTGGATGAGCCTACCGCAGCCCTCGACCCGCGCTCTGCAGATATAGTAATGCGGACGGCTGATACACTGATCCGTGATTTTAACCTGACAGCTGTATTCATTACACATAATTTAAAGGACGCTTTTAATTATGGCACACGAATAATACAAATGGGCGAGGGGTTGATTATTAATGATTTATCAGGGAAAGATAAAGTTTCTTTAAAACAAAACGACCTGTTCGACTGGTTTGCCTAAAAATTGGCAGAGTAATTGTATATAACTCTGTACCATGAAAAACAATAATTTTGAAACCATATCCGACGCTTACCAGTTAGTGAGCGGCGCAAAAATAAAAGGAAAAAAACACGACGAAACATTTGAACTTGGCGCATACGATGCCCTAAAACGCGGCTATATACTTTACCCGCTTGAGCATGGCGTTAAGTTTGACGACTTTAGTGTGATGATCTCCGAAAAAGAATTAAAAAATAACTTCCTGATTGAGGCCGTTAAACAAAACGCAATAGCAGCTTAACCAACAAGCTGCTATTTTTATATGAAGCCTTTCCCAGTCATATAAAGGCAATAAACCTCATGCACAATGTATTAACCTTGTGCATGACTTTTCTTCTCTTGCTTTTCTCATTCAATAATTGTAGGTTTGCGTTAATAAAAATACAAACCGATGCTGTTTAATAGATCATTCTGCTCAACAATAATGTGGCCCATGGTGTCGCAGCAGAAGGGTTTTGCATCAATAATTCTCTTCTCAACTCCGGTATAGCGGTTTCGAAGTACCCAAACCGACCCTACATTTACTACATTAGTATAACATTAAGCACTACTTAAACGTAAGCTTAATTGAATTTGAAATTTTATATGGACAATTATTATTCAATAGAAGAAAAGTACCTCCAGGCTGTTGATGAACTATCGTTCGGCGAAACACCTAAAGGCTTGAATATATTAAACCAGATTGTTGCGGATGAACCTTTTTTTGCAAGGGCGCATTACCAGTTAGGGATGATCTACTATTACAAGATCCAGGATTACCAAACCGCAGGCTATCATTTTAAAACCTGCATGGAACTGGAACCATCATTTCCTGATAACTACACCCATTATCTCGATTTGGTGGTGTTCCTTAGCATGGAGAAATTGGTTGCAACTATTTCTGCGCAAGCTTTAACTATACCTGGAGTTGATAAATCCCGAACTTTTGAGTTAATGGGCTTGTTTTACGAAAAGCAAAAAGACTGGAACAAAGCGTTAGGTTATTACCAGGAAGCTTTTATGGAAGTAACTGAAAAAGACGAGCGTAAAGACATTGAAGATAGCTTTAAACGCGTACGCTCAAAAATGAAGCAAAAACAGGCTTACACTTATTTCATTACCGAATAACATGTATAGTTTTAGCAGGTACTTTAAACAAATAAGCCCCAAATTCTGGGGCTTATTTGTAATAAAAAATCCTAATTAATAACGTATGCATAAATGTACGTATTTAATGTAAGATGTTGTTATACAGATACAATACAATTTTTGTGAAAAATGTGTATTGGCTGTAAATTATCTTGCAATAATTAAATTACAGCTTTGATAAACGAATCATAATTATGAAGCCTAAATATTCGGCAAAGCACCTGCTTTTGCATATCACTATCATGATAATTCTTTATCTCTGCAGGGCTATAGGTTGGTAAGGGCTAAACTATTTAACCGGCAAATGCACCTCAGCCATCATGCATCTCGCGCTGCCACCCCCATTGGTTTCAATCGTATTGATATCTGCATAAACCAGCTTACCATACTTTTGTAAAGCCGAACGCTGTACTTCATTCAGGGCATTAAAAGCATTTTGCGACATCACGATCAAAGTTTCGCCAACCTTGTTTTTCACCTCAAGCATATTGCCCGCAAACTGGTTCATCTGCTCAAAGCTGATCTCAATAATTTCTTTGTGTGATGATTTTAGTGATGCGGTAACCGTTATCCTTTCGTGCGGGTTAGGGATGCTGCCCAAACAGATTACCGCAAACCGGCTGCCGATACACATCAGCACATTGGTGTGATAAATGGCTTTGCCTTTTTCATCAACGGCTTCAAAGCTGACAGGTTGATAACCCGACTGCTCACAAAAATAATTAAGTACTTCTTTATCAGTTCGGGGCGATAAGCAGGCGTACGCTATTTTATTATCCCTGTCAAGCACCATACTGCCGGTACCTTCCAAAAACCGACGCTCGTGTTCAAAGCGGCTCAAGTCAATTACATGGGCGACTTTAAATTTATCTTCCAGATTGGTTATAATATCCTCCCGGCGTTCAAGACGGCGATTTTCGGCCTGCATTGGGTACAGGAAAACACCTCCATCGTTATGGAATGATACCCAGTTGTTTGGAAATATTGAATCTGGGGTATAGGGTTGATGGGTATCATCTATAACAGTCACATCTATACCATTATGGCGCAAAATGTTAACCATCCCATTAAACTCACTTAATGCTTTTTCCTGTACGCCATTTTTTTCGGCATTAGCATTTTGAAAAGCATTGCTTGCAGCAGTTTCTTCATTAAACCCGAAATTAACCGGGCGGATCATTAATATATGTGATGTTGATTGACTCATAATGTCTGAACCTTGATTTATGGGATTAATGGATTCCCAGGATTTTTGTTTGCTTTTTGATTTTTAGATTGTTGCTGTTCTGGATATTGATTTACTAATAAAATCCCATAAATCAAACGAATCAGTTTAATCCCGGTTCAGAATATTATCCCTTAATATCGGCATGCTCATACAGTGAAAACCACCGCGGGCACGGGATAATTCGGCCGAAGGCATTAATATTAACGTATCTGTTAAGCTTTGCGGATCAAGTTCGTTATTCTCAAACTTTTGGATCAGTTCTGCTATCCTGACCACATTAAAGCCGCCTTCTTTAAATGCTTCCACGGTTTTGTCGTTACGGTCGTACCCAACAACTACGCCTTCTTTTAAGGCGAGGAGGTTGCAGGAGTCGGTCCACTGCTCTCGGGCATCAAAAGGGAAGGTATTGTTGCCTGAGTAAATGAACTTTGTTTTTACGCCGCTTTTGAGGTCGTTCTCGCTGATATCGGCTAGTAGGTCTTCAATACAGCCGAACAGCCTTGGTTTTTCGTCTTTTTTAAATTGCACGATCTCCGGACGCTCTTTCTGTTTTTTATCAGCAAACCAGGATATAGGTTCCCGTTCTTCAATCGGGGCTTCGGCAACTGCAAGTGATCTGAGCAGTACCCAGGTATCGCGTTTTACCTGCGTAAAAACAGTGTCGATATGCATGTAGTCACGTTTGTTGGGGATTTTTACGATGGTCACTTTCTTTACCACGTCATGTTCAAACAACAGCCTGATCGCTTCATTGGCACCACTAACGGATGTACGTTCACTGCAGCCAATTACCAAATGATCGGGGCTTACCATCATTACATCACCGCCTTCTAAAGTGGTGCGACCTTCTGCGTCCTCTCCGGGACGTAAAAAATGCTGGGCGGTTTCCGGGATCTCCAAAATATTATCGCGGTAGGCTTCAAACAGCGGATGGTTGAAAAAGATATATCGCATTAAAAGAGTTTCGCGGAAACGGGCCTTTTTGGCTGGTTTATTAAGCAGCATGTGGTTATTTACTGCTATACCCAGATCTCTCGAAAAAATGAGGTTAGGAATAGGGGCAAAGATCATTTCCTCGGTGGTTAATGAGCCCGAAATAAAGATCTTAGCCAGTTCCGCAGGATTGGTGTCTGTCAATTGCTGCTGCAAACGGTAATTGCAACTTTCAACGGCGCAAACAGCGGCAACCAGTTTTTTGCGGATATCCGGCTGCTGTAAAATATCAGCCAACAGGGTTTGGATCTCGATAACTTTATCTGAAGAATGGAAACCTGCATTGTCAGGTTTAAAAAACGAACGGCGCGTGCTTTCATCATCAATTTGATGCAGTTTACCTTTTATTTTACCCGGATCAAGAAAATAGAGTAACAGTTTTACGTAATAATCATATTCGTTCCTGCGCACAGTATCCAGGTGGATGATATCTTCAAAAAGCCAGTCCTGCGCCTTTGAGGGCACAACTTTACCCAACCCGCTATCCGGACTGTGAATAAGCAGTGTACGAAGTGTGCCAATTTCGGAGGTTACATCTATTTTAAAATCGGAGTTGGTTAATGTCATAAAGTACTATAATCGTAACACAAATCTATCAGAAATTAAATTACAAAACGGGCTTGGCCATCAAAATAAGCCTGCGATAATATTTGCCCGTTTCGTTTATTTTAACTCAGAACGAAAATGCAGTGATTATATGTTGCTGATTTGTTTAACCTGTTATCTCCTGGTAAGTGTTCCTTGCCATGCTAACGTTTAATCTTTGCAGCATCGCTTTCATATCAAAACCCTGTTGTTGATATAATTGTTGAACGGCTTCTTTAGCTTTTTGCAAAACAGCCTCATTTTGCCAAATGGCGGTTGTGATGCAAATGAGGTTGCCTTGGTCGTCCTGCCGTTCATAAGCTCTGTCTTCAATAAAGCCCTCAAGTTTTTTAATAAAATCCCTGTTGATCTTCATCCGTTCTTTAAATTCCTGCTGAGCAGTGGCGGGAACAATAAATTGGTCAATAAATATCTGTTTCATGATTATCCTTGTTTTTATTCAAAAATCGGGACAATGGAAAGCTAATACTTGTAAAAAATCATTGATTTACCAGGCTTGTGGTATTTTAAAGAAATTGGTAGGGCTTAACCCAGTGAACAGTTTAAATTCCTTATTGAAATGCGGCTGGTCAAAATACCCTGCTTCCAGGGCCATTTGGGTGAGCGAACCGTTTTGTGGCCTGTTATCAACTATCGACTTGATTTTAATAATAGTTGAAAACTGCTTTGGCGAAGTACCAACCACCCGCCTGAACCGTTTTTCAAACGCGTCCTGGCTTAAATAATGAGCATCGGCAAGTTCCTTGATTTTGATCTGGCCTTTTGAAAGGCGGATCTTTTGCAGGGCAGATATGATTAATTGATCCTGCTTGTAATTTTCGATATGTCTGTTCAAAAACTGTTCAATAATAGTTACCCGTTGTTGATTGTCGGCAGCTTCTGCCAGTTGTTCTTCAATTGAGATTAATTGATCCGGTGAGATAAAATTATCGAGTGGTATGCTCGCCTCAAACAATTCATGAAGCGGGTGTTTAAAAAATGCCGCCGCTCCGGCGGCTTTGAACAATACCAGCATATTGCCCGTACCCGAAGTATAATTGATTAACCTTGGCGACTTTTTTAAACCTGTTACTAAAGAGGAGGGGAGATGATCGGGATGTACCCGGGTAACGTCATTAATATGTCCGCTGTACCTGAAAGCCATTACCAGCGATGTGTCCGGCAGGATGCGGTTAACGAGGTCTTCCCTGGTTTCAACAAAAACATATTGCCGTACGAATGGCCTCAATATTTCGCCGGGTATAAAACGTTCAATATGCATTTAACTAAGATATGGAATTTGTGAATCAATAGATTACTACAATCGATTGCGATTAATTTGTCCGGTTAATTATTTTTTAATCTTTTATTAAGTTCGGCTAATTTATTTGTATCATCAATTAACCAATAAGCACGGGGTTAAACCATCCCGTTAATATAAACTTATGAATACAAAAAACGCTGGGTTGATACTCACAACGCTGTTTCTTGCCTTTACTACTACGCTTTGTTCTGCACAATTAATCAATAACCGGCAATTAGATCATTACAATGTTGAATGGGACACTCCCGGGCCAACATCGGCACAGTCAATGCCTTTGGGTAACGGTGATATTGGCCTCAACGTATGGTTCGAAAAAAATGGCGACCTGGTATTTTACATCAGCAAAACTGATGCCTGGGGTGGTGAGCTTGATGCCGAAAAAGACGACTGGATGAAACAGGGCGGCATATTGATGAAACTGGGTGCTGTAAGGGTATCGGTAAGCCCTGATCCATTAAAAAGCAATGTTCCGTTTAAACAGATTTTAAAACTCCGCAACGGGGAGATCTGGGCGCAGGCAGGCGTAGGCAAATCCTTAGTTCAGTACCGTGTTTGGGTTGATGCCAACCACCCGGTTATCAGGGTTGAAACAAAAAGCACAACAGCAGCTATAGTGAACGTAAAACTGGAAAACTGGCGTGCCGGTAAAACAGATACGGTGCTGAATGGACAAAAGAACCGGATAGCCTGGTATCATCATAATTCGCCAACAACAGATTCGCACTTGGCTAATCTTACTTTTGGCGCTGTGATTAAAGGGGCTGGCCTTTCCAACCAGGGTGATATTACGTTAAGATCGGACAAGGTAACATCGCGGATGATCTCTATTTATCCTTTAACAGCTGTTGCAGGAAGCGGCAGTCAATGGCTTGATAAACTGGAGCCAAAGGTTAAAACTATTGAACAATTAAACCTTGAGCAAAGCCGTTTGGCCCACCAAAAATGGTGGCAACAGTTCTGGAACCGGAGCAACGTGTTTGTAACCGGTGATGAGCAGGCTGAAAAAGTTACGCAGGGATATATTTTGCAACGTTTTGTTACAGCTTGTGCCGGCAGGGGAGCATACCCGATTAAATTCAACGGCTCTATTTTCGTGATAGATAACCCGGCCAAAAATGCCAATGCCGATTACCGTGCCTGGGGCGGGCAATACTGGTTTCAGAATACCCGGGCAATGTACTGGCCACGCCTTATGGCAGGCGATTTTGATATGATGCTACCGCTGTTCAGGATGTATGCCAATGTCCTGCCCGCCAATGCTAAACAGGTTAATGAGTTTTACAAGCATGGCGGCGCTTATTTTGCCGAAACAGCACCGTTTTGGGGCGGCTTAAACTATATGGGCCCCGAGGTGAAGGCCAATTACACCAATCACTATTTTACCCCTATACTTGAATTAAGCATGATGATGCTTGATTACTACGAGTACACCGGCGACACCAAATTTGCAAAAAAAACGCTATTGCCTGTTGCTTCGGCAGGATTGCAGTTTTTTGATGAGCATTTTAAGCGCGACAGTACAGGTAAGCTCCTGCTCGATCCCGATAACTCAATAGAAATGTTTTGGAAGGTGCATAACCCTGCACCCGATATTGCCGGGTTGCATGCGGTGCTAAGCCGGATGATAGCGTTACCATCAACAATTGTAGATGCACACACCCGGCAACCCTGGCAGAAATTTTATGGCGAACTGCCGCCGCTGCCAACGGCAGATCATGACGGTAAAACTGTACTGCTGCCTTATACCGGTCCGCAAACAGCCAAATCATTCAATAGTGAAAATCCCGAATTGTATGCCATATATCCATTCAGGATTTATGGTTTAGGCAAACCCAATCTTGACGTGGCCATCAATACTTTCAATACCCGTAAGCAACGTGCTAAAGGCTGCTGGGTGCAGGACCCAATCCAGGCTGCTATGATCGGCGACGCGGAAGTAGCTAAGGACTATACCAACTTTGCCCTTACCCGTAAAGATCCGGGCCTGAAGTTCCCTGCGTTTTGGGATAAGGGAAATGATTACATGCCCGACGAGGATAACGGCGGTAACGGCGAGAATGGCCTGCAACTCATGCTAATGCAAACCGAGGGCAAAAAGATCATGCTGTTACCCGCTTGGCCTGCCGGCTGGAACGCTGATTTTAAACTCAATGCCCCTTATAAAACCACTGTTGAAGGTAAGGTAATTAACGGCAAACTCACCGGTTTGAAGGTTACGCCCGCCAACCGCCTGGCAGATGTTACCGACATGAGCAAAAAGCAATAATCATGAAAAAGATCTTAAGTATACTGATAGCTTTTTGCCTCGTAAATACGGCAAATGCAATTACAAGAATAACCTGTATAGGTGCAAGCATCACTTATGGCGCTACTTTGCCCGATCCGGCTACACAATCGTACCCGGCACAGCTGCAAAAGCTTTTGGGCAAAAATTACGCGGTGAGCAACTTCGGGGTGAGCAGCGCTACACTTTTGCGTAAAGGTGATCTTTCATACTGGAGTACCAAAGCTTATCAGCAGGCGTTGCGAAGTAAGCCCGACCTTGTATTTATAGATTTGGGAGGAAATGATGCCAAACTCATCAACCGGGTACATCTTGACGAGTACGAAAAAGATTATCATGACCTGATCCAATCTTTCGCCCAATTGCCCTCGCATCCGCGCATTGTATTATTGTTGCCAATCCCTTCGTTTCTGACAGATACTAACCAGATCTATGATAAAACAATAGTTAACAGTATTATCCCTAAACTCAGGAATGTGGCCTATAATGAGCACCTTGAAGTAATTGATATGCACTCTATGTTTGTTAATCACGAAAGCTGGATGCCTGACAAGATCCACCCAAACATAGAGGGGGCAGCGATGACGGCCAAAAGATTATTCGATGTTGTTGTACAGCCACGGGATAATACTTTTGATGTTTTTAATCGTATGAACCAGCAATTTAAGGAGACTAATTTTTACGGATACCCCTGTGCCGAATTTACTTTTGATAACCGTGATTGCAAAGTGGTAAAACCAAAATGGGCAGCCAAAGGTCACCCATGGGTATGGCGAGCTCGTTTTTGGGGCCACGAACCGCAAACAGACATAGCGCTTTTGGAGCGCGGTTTCCATATTGTTTATTGTGATGTAGCCGAGCTGTTAGGCAATAGCAAAGCCATTGGCTACTGGAACGATTTTTATAAAACGCTCACCAATGCTGGGCTGGGTAAGAAGGCAGTGCTCGAAGGAATGAGCAGGGGCGGCATTTACATGTACAACTGGGCTGCCGTTAATCCTAATAAAGTTGACTGCACCTATGCCGATAATGCCCTGCTTGATCTGAAGTACTGGCCCGATTCTGCTATCCTAAAAAAAGATTTCAATTTAACCTACGCCGGGCAAATTGGTTCATTAAAGGTAAGCCCTATTGATAAGGTAGCTCAAATTGTAAAAGGCAATTTTCCCATGCTGCACCTTTCGGCCGATGACGATGAGGCGGTTGATCCTTCAAAAAACACCCTGTTGTTTGAGCTAAAGGTTAAGGAGCTGGGTGGTTCGATAACTGTAATTCATAAGCCGGGCTTTAAACATCACCCGCATAGTTTACCTAATCCGGCCCCTATAGTTGAGTTTATTTTAAAGGCGACAGGATACGCAATCCCCCTGCCAAATTAATATCAAATTATATTGTACACTAAGTATAAGTTCACTAAATGATTGAAGCTTAAACCGCTTTATAAGCCGTGGGATTATAATGTTATAATCTTTGAAACTAAACGGTATTTATTGTAATTTTAGCCAATCGAGCCAATTGAAAAACATTGAATTTGGGCCTAAATTATAAATTACAGAGCGGTACATAAGTTGTAATGCTTAAGGTGTACTTATCAACATGAGATTTTTTTTACCGGGGATAATTGTTACTGTTTTATTGAATTTCCTGTTCAAATCGCCTGTCTGTGCACAATCATACGGGTTGGGGTTTTACAGCCATGAAGTTGTACAGGATAAACGTACGGGGCTCGATCTTGACCTTAAAAACCTCGCCAGGAAAGATAAATTTGAAGTTTCTTTCGATCTTTCTTTCATACCCAACAGGGTTATTTACTTCGGTTACATTTTACGGTTGATAGGCGATGATAACCAAAATGTCGACTTAGTATATGATAACCAGGCTAATACGAAGCATTTTAAGATTATCATAGGAGAACGACTTTCAAAAATATCCTTCAATATTGATGATAAAGATCTTTTTGAACGCTGGAATAATTTTAAGATCCAACTCGACTATAAAAATGACCGGATCACGGTTGTTTCGGGTAATCAGTCTTTAAACGAAACAGGGATCCATTTAAAAGCAGGTTCAAATTATAAATTGCTTTTTGGTGCCAATGCCTATAAGCAGTTTCAAACCACGGATCTGCCTCCTTTTAAATTGCGCGATGTTCGCGTATTGCAAAATACCGAGCAAATAGCCAACTGGCCGCTCAATGAATGGCAGGGCAGTATTGCCAACGAAACCGAAAATCAAAACAACGGCTCAATTAATAACCCGCTTTGGATCAAAGCGCGACACCGTAACTGGCAACTGGAAAAGGAATTTACTGTTCCGGGAGATGCCAGCTTAGCTTTTGATGCGGCAAATGAAGATGTATTTATCATCACTGCCGACTCATTGGTTACCTATTCGGTTAACAAAACGCCTCAGTTAAAAAGTAAAGCCTACTCATCGGGGCGCCAAAGTCTGGTTCCCGGCGATGAGGCTTTGTATGCCAATAATAAGCTGTATTATCTGTATATGGATCAAACGGCTGTTGGTACGTTTGATTTTGTAACCGGCAAATGGGATAAAGGCTACAGCAATTTTGCAACCAATAACGGACACCTTAATAAGTTTTTCAGTAAAACGGATACAGCTGTTTATACTATAGGCGGCTACGGACAGCTGATTTATAAGGACAGTGTCCGCAGGTTCAGTCTTAATACCAAACAATGGGAAAAGGTTAAGTTTAAGGGCGATACTTTTACCCCGCGCTACCTGGCCGGGTTAGGGGCTAATGCCAATGGAGACACTGTGTATGTAATAGGAGGTTATGGCAGCGCATCCGGCCAGCAGATCGTGAACCCGCGTAACCTGTACGATATGGTGCGTTTTACAGTTAAAGACAAATCCTTTAAAAAGCTCTTCAATATCGATGTTAAGAATGAGGACTTTGTTTTCGCTAATTCACTTGTCATCAATTCAAAGGATAAAACCTATTATGGTTTGATCTTCCCTCAGCATAAATTTAACTCAAATTTACAGCTTATAAAAGGCTCATTGGATAAGCCTGCTTACGAAATGGTGGGGGATACTATCCCATTTCAGTTTCACGATGTGAGCGCCTTTGCCGATCTATGCTATCTCCCGCATAGTGCTAAATTTTTATCTGTAACGCTGTTTAAAGAAAATGACCGCACCAGGGTTAAGATCTATTCGCTGCTTAGTCCACCTGAACCGATTGTAACTAATATTTTGTCAAAAGGCCATATCGGTTTGCTATTATGGATGATAGTTGGCGGTTGTGTCGTATGCTTAGTAATAGCGGCGATTGTTGTTATTAACCGTCATAACAAAGCAGCTTCGCAAGTTCTGCCGGAATCTCAAATAGCTGAAGCAACGCCGCCTGTTAATCAAATGCAGGAATTGGTGGTATCCGAGGATAACGGGGAAAATGAAAGCAGGCTGCATGCCAATAAAAATGCTATATTTTTATTTGGTGACCTGCAATTGTTTACGCCTGATGGTAATGAGATCACCAAATACTTTACGCCGCTGTTAAAAGAGCTGTTTCTCGTGATCCTCATCTACTCGGTTAAATTTGACCGGGGTGTAAGTTCCGAAAAGCTGAACGAGATCCTTTGGTTTGATAAATCGGAAAAAAGCGCGCGGAATAACCGTTCGGTAAATATAGCCAAGCTTAAATCCCTGCTGGATAAGATGGGGCATTGTCACTTATCAAAAGATACAGGCTACTGGAAAATTGAGATTGACTATAACGAGATCCAGGTTGATTATCATAATTACCTCAATATCGTATCGAACAAAAGCAAACTCAACAAACAAAAGATCACACAGCTTACGCACATCACCCAGCGCGGCAATTTCCTGTCGAACATAGAGTATGAATGGTTGGACGCGTTCAAGTCAGAAGTATCCAACGAGATCACCGATTCATACATCCAGTTTGCCAATTCGATAAAAGTGACCGACGATCCGGAGTTTTTGATCAAGCTGGCAAATGATATTTTCTATTTTGACCCGGTAAATGAAGAGGCTATGATCCTTAAGTGCAAAGCGTTGGCACATATCGGCAAGCACTCGTTAGCTAAAAATACTTTCGAGAATTTCAACAAGGAATACAAGGCTATTTACGGCGAAGCTTTTGAGCGTGATTTTCATTCAATTCTCGAATAAAATCTGTTACAATTGATATTTATTGAATTAATTAATCAATTTTTAATGATTAATTAATTTGTGCGAGCAATTTTGAGGTTATAACCAGTTGATCAATTTTAATAAACACGAGGCACCTACGGAGCCTAAGTCCGGACTGTTTTTGCTATAAACACAAAACTCCCATAGAGTTAAAAAAAGAGGAGATCCAACTCCGTAGGAGTTCCGTGTTTATAGATAATATTAAGGAGACTTTAAGGCTCCGTAGGTGCCTCGTGACGACAACATTGAAAGCGATTTTTCTGAGGTTATAACCAATTAATAAGTCTGTCGCTTGTATTTTTACAGAGTCAGCATAAAACGTTAATCAGTATATCAATATAAATTAATATCCATGTTAAGCCCATTTCCCCGGTTGTTTAAACCATTGTTTTTATCCACGGTAATTGGTATCAGTAGTTTGTGTTCGGCAGCATACGCCCAAACAAAAGACGAAGGCAATCTCCAATACATCGATCCGCATATTGGTAACGTGGGAGCCTTGCTTGAGCCTACCCGGCCAACAACGCACCTGCCTAACCAGATGACCAGGATGCTGCCTGTACGTCATGATTATATTGATGATCAGATCTCCAGCTTCCCGCTAAATATAGTATCGCACCGCTTAGGGGAGGTGTTTTCGGTGAAGCCAGATAATAATGCGCTAACTCCGGCTTCATGGAACGAACGCATGACCTATGATCATGACCTGGAAGTTACGCGCCCATGGTATTATTCAACTTACTTGATTGATAAAGATATTACTGTTGAGTTTGCTCCCGGCAAAAAGGTTGGGAACTATAAATTTACCTTCCCGGCTAAAAGTACTGCTAAAAGCATTTTGTTTGGGCTATACAATGAAGGCGCGGCCAATCTTACTTTTACAGGTGGCAATGAGCTGACTGGTTTTGAAACCTATCATGATGATATCAAAGTCTATGTATATGGTAAGTTTAATGCAAAAGGAACTACGGGTATAGTAAAAGATAATGCCCTGGTTAAGCAGGCATCAGCCGATGGAAAAGATCTTAAATCATACATCACCTTTGCAGCTGGTACGCCGGATGTGATAGAGTTTAAATATGCCATATCCTACGTAAGCCCGCAGCAGGCTAAGCAAAACTTTAACGATGAGTTTGCCAGCGCCGATTTTGAAACGCTAAAAAATGCAGCCAAAGCAACGTGGGCAAAAGTAGTTGGCCAGATTGAAACCGAAGGCGGCACAGAGGCTCAGCGCCGGTCGTTTTATACAGCCTTGTACCGCTGCAATGAGCGCATGGTTGATATTAACGAAGACGGCCATTATTACAGCGGTTACGACAAAAAGGTACATGACAGTAATCGCCCGTTTTATGTAGACGATTGGGTTTGGGATACTTATTTAGCCTTACACCCGCTCCGTACCATCCTGAACCCAAAGCTGGAGTCAGACATGCTGAACTCATACGTTAACCAGTATGAGCAGAGTGGTTGGATGCCGACTTTTCCGGTTTTGTTCGGCGATAATCCTTGCATGAATGGTTTCCACTCTACGGTAATGTTTTTGGATGATTACCGCAAAGGCATCCGTGGTTTTAATGTGGATAAGGCATATGAAGGCGTCCTGAAAAATGCCAACGAGGCGACCATGCTGCCTTGGGAAAATGGCCCTAAATGCGAGCTGGATGATTTTTATCATACTAAAGGATATTTTCCGGCTTTGAAAAAGGGCGAAAAGGAAACCGTAAGCCTGGTGCATGGCTTTGAAAAACGTCAGGCCGTAGCGGTTACCCTCGGTGGTAGTTATGATGATTGGGCTGTTGGTCAGTTAGCCGGTGAATTGAAAAAGACTACTGACGAACAAACCTTCGCCAAACGGGCCCTCAACTATAAAAACCTGTGGAACGATGATAAACAGATGTTCATCCCGAAAGATAAGGACGGCAACTGGATTGATATCGACCCGAAATTTGACGGCGGTTTAGGCGGTCGCGAATTTTATGACGAAAACAACGGCTGGACTTACCTGTGGCAGGTACAGCATGATATTCCCGGTCTGTCAAACCTGATGGGCGGTCAGGATAAATTTCAGGCACGTCTGGATCAGTTATTCCGCGAAAGCCTTGACCGGAGCAAATACCAGTTTTGGGCCAAGTTTCCTGATGCTACAGGTTTAGTTGGTCAATATTCCATGGGTAACGAGCCGAGCTTCCATATCCCGTATCTGTACAACTTTGCAGGCACACCATGGAAAACACAAAAACGTGTAAGGTTCCTGCTCGATGTTTGGTATAAGGATAACATCTTCGGAATCCCGGGTGATGAAGATGGCGGCGGCATGTCGGCCTTCGTGGTGTTCTCGTCAATGGGTTTTTATCCTATTACACCTGGCAAACCTGTTTATACCATAGGCAGCCCGGTTTTCAGCAAGGTTACCATCAACCTGCAAAACGGCAAGCAATTTAAACTGGTAGCCAACAATTGTTCGGTAGTCAATAAATATATCCAAAGCGCTAAGTTTAACGGAGAGGTGCTTAATAAACCGCTGTTTACACATGGACAACTCATGGCCGGCGGCACGCTCGAACTGGAAATGGGACCTAAACCAAATAAAAACTGGGGCATCTGATCTAAGCAAAAAATCAGCACATATTAAATTTATCCTGATGAAAAAACACGTTTTTAGCATCTTGCTGCTACTGCTATGCGCTGTTGCCAACGCGCAGTTAAGGCACAGTAAAACATCGGCATTTAAAAGTTACAAAGGTTTGGTAATGGCCGGGTACCAGGGATGGTTCAACGCGGCCGGTGATGGTGGCAACCGCTGGTGGAACCACTATGTTTCGCACGGTAAGTTTGAACCGGGTTATACCAATATTGATCTGTGGCCCGATGTAAGCGAATATCCTAAAACCTATAAATCGCCATTTAAACTGGCCAATGGCAGCGATGCTTACCTGTACAGCTCATATGATGCCTCATCAACCGAAACACATTTTAAATGGATGCAGCAATACGGTGTAGACGGCGTTTTTGTACAACGTTTTATTGGCGATGTACAGCACGGGGCAGGCAAGCATCATAATGATGTGGTTTTAGGCAATGCGCTCAAATACGCGCAGAAATACCATAGGGCTATTACAGTAATGTATGACCTGTCGGGCATGAATGCAGGCGGAGATTCGTTAGTAATTAAGGACTGGAAACATCTTATTGACAGCATGAAGGTTACCAACCGGGGCAATAACCAAACCTGGCTGTATCATAACGGTAAGCCATTGGTGGCCGTATGGGGAATCGGTTTTAATGACCATCGCCGTTACGGTTTAACCGAGGGCGAAAAGATCGTCGACTTTTTAAAGAATGACCCGGTTTACGGTGGTTGCGCTATATTGCTCGGCGTGCCAACCTACTGGCGTGATTTTGGCAATGATACGGAGAATGACCCACACCTGCATGACCTGTTGCGTAAGGTGGATATCGTTCACCCCTGGTTTGTAGGCCGCTTTAACGAAGAGGCTTATCCTGTTTTTCAGCACCGCATTGCCGATGACATTGCCTGGTGTAAAACCAATAAGGTTGATTATGTGCCAACGGTGTTCCCTGGTTTTAGCTGGCATAACATGAACCCGAGGGCAAAGCAAAACCAGATCCCACGTAACCGCGGTCATTTTTACTGGAAACAGATCAACGGCGCTATCAACAGCGGCGCCGAAATGCTGTATGTAGCCATGTTTGATGAGGTTGACGAAAGTACAGCTATCCTTAAAGTATCCAAAAATCCACCGGTAGGCTTAAGTACGTTTGTTACGTTTGAGGATGATATCCCCAATGACTACTACTTATATTTAACGGGTTATGCCGCTAAAATGCTCCGTAAGCAGGTGCCTTTAACAACTGATGTACCGCCGCCGGTGAAGAAATAGTCTTCACAACATTCAGTCTGCAATTTAATTGACATTAATGGCGGATAAACTCCCGCTGTTAATGTTTTATTAATCACTTATTATTTTCCGTGCATAGTTTTAGCTTCTGATAAACCGGTGTTCCCAATTTTTTTATTGAGATAGACAATCGATTGTACCGGCATTAATAACCTTACCAATTATAAATTTATGAAGCAAAAGAACGCCTATATATCGGTTCTTTTAGTAACGATTTTTTGTTCATTTAATACCCTTAAACCCATTGTTAAGCTTCCGTATAAGGACGCGTCGCTGCCGGTTGAAAAACGTGTTGCCGATTTACTTGGCCGCATGACCACTGCCGAAAAAATCCGCCAGCTGGATATGTACTGGGGGCACGAGGTTGCCAACATGCAGGGGCATGACGCGGTTTCCATGTCGGATAGTGCCAGCATTAATATTGGCACCGAGGGCATTGGCTCTGTTCATGACCTGTATCCTTTAACTGCTGATGTAAGCAACCAGATCCAGCGCTATGCTGTTGAGAAAACGCGCTTAGGCATCCCGGTACTTTTTATTGAAGAGGGCCTGCACGGTTACGAAGGATTGGGGAGTACCACCTTCCCAAGCCCGATGGCGCTGGCCGGTGCCTGGGATACGACTAATGTTCACAAAGCCGGTCGTATTATAGCGACTGAAATGCGCGCACACGGTGTTGCCATGGTATTAGGGCCGGTGCTTTGCCTCCCGCGCGACCCACGCTGGGGCCGGGTTGAAGAAACCTACGGTGAGGATCCTTTTCTTTCGGCAGCTAACGGCGTGGCTATGGTAAAAGGATTACAGGGTAGTAAACTGAGTGACCATAACGCCGTTTTATCTGAGCCTAAACATTTTGCAGTACATGGCATTCCTGAGGCGGGTAGCAATACGGCGCCTGTTAATATGGGCGAAAGGGAAGCCCGTTCGTCTTTTCTATATGTATTTGAGAAAGCCGTTAAAGAGGGCGGTGCGATGGGCATGATGGCAGCTTACAGCGAAATCGATGGTATCCCATGTGTAGATAATAAATGGTTGTTAAAAGATGTGCTGCGCGGTGAATGGGGCTTTAAAGGCTTTGTTTTGTCTGACCTCGGCGCTATCAAGATGTCGCTTAATAACCACCAGATAGCAACAGATGCGGCGGATGCATTGGCTCAAACCTTTACTGCTGGCATGGATATGCAGTTTTATGATTTTCCGCATGTACCTTTCCATGAGGCCATGAACAAGGCGTTGGCGAGTAAGAAATTATCAATGGCAGATTTAAACCGCGCTGTATCAAATGTACTGCGGGTAAAATTCATGCTGGGACTGTTCGACCATCCTTATATAGATGCCGATCTGTTGAAAAAAGTAAATCATACAGAGGAGAGCCGCGCTGTTGCACTGAAACTGGCACAGGAAGGCATTAGTCTGCTGAAAAATGAAAATAATGTATTGCCGCTCGGGCCAAATGTGCATTCGGTGGCGGTTGTCGGGCCGTTGGCCGAAAGCACCTACCTGGGCGGCTACGCCAATAAGCAGGGCAAAGGAGTTGCTATATTAGATGCTTTGAGGCATAAGGCAGGCAATAGTCTTGATATTAAATTTGAAACCGGTTATACAGCCGATACATCAACTGCAAAGCAAACGGAATATCTTGAAAAAGCGATAAGCATAGTTAATAAATCGGACGTTGCAGTGGTTGTTTTGGGCGAGGATATCAATGAGGTAGGCGAGGGTAAAGATCGCGCCAATCTCGACCTGAATAAACAGCAAAGCCGCCTGATTGAAGCCATATATAAAACAGGGAAGCCAACGGTAGTGGTACTGTTTAATGGAAGACCGCTATGCATTAATTGGGTTGCTAAAAAGATCCCGGCTATTGTTGAATCATGGTTTTTAGGCGAAACCGGTGGGCTGGCCATTGCCGATGTGTTGTTGGGCAAAGTAAATCCATCAGGTAAATTACCTATGACTTTCCCGCGTTCGGTAGGGCAGATCCCATATTATTATGATCATAAACCAACGTCGAGGCACGTATACGTTGATCAGGATACTTCTGCATTGTTCTCATTTGGGCATGGATTGAGTTATACTACTTTTGAATATTCAAGCCTCAAAATTACTCAGTCGCAGATCCCGCTAAATGGTTCCGCAAACGTTAGCGTTACCATTAAAAATACCGGTAAAGTTGAAGGCGAAGAAGTAGTGCAGCTTTATTTGCGGGATGTTATCGCCAGCGTTACTACACCTGTAAAGTCACTTAAGGGTTTTAAAAGGATCAGCCTTAAGCCGGGGGAAAGTGGTACAGTTCAGTTTAAAATTGATAACAAGGAACTGACGCTTTGGAACCGCCAAATGAAACAGGTTGTTGAACCCGGCGAGTTTAAAGTGATGGTCGGCAGTTCGTCTGAAGATATCAGGCTGAGAGGAAGTTTTTATGTGAAATAAGTAGTCGGAATCAGAATTTACAGGATTTTAGAATTTCCAGAATGTTTGCTTCCTTATTATTCTGTTAATTCTTTAATTCTGAAAATTCTGATCAAAGATATTCCGGAGCATACCAAACATGAGTCCGGTGTTTAGTTGATGATTACCATGATATTTTGGTAACCGGTGTGCCTGGGGTGAGATACAGGCGCACCTTTTTTATTATTGTGGAAAAGGGGCTGTCAATCTGAGCCTGTCGAAGACTCCTGCGCAGAGGCCTCGCCACCATGCTTCGACGGGCTCAGCATGCCCCCCATTTTTAATTATGTCATGGGTAGGAGCGAAAGGATTTTCTTCGGCCTGCAAATTCGTTATGCTTTGCGGAGAGGATGTTTCGCTATCGTTCAACATGACAAATAAGCAGGGGCGCGACTACAACTCCTTCAAAAAGCCCAACAGCGCAATAGCTACACCTGCCAGTACCGCTATCATCTTACGCATATTAAAACGATGATCGGCGCTGGATTCAAAAAGTATGGTAGTTGAGATATGCAGGAAAATCCCGATAACAACGCCCATGATCCTGTTGAAATAGTGCTGCAGGTTGCCGATGTTCCCGCTGCTCAGCGCATCGCTGAAAAAATATCCGGCAGGGGCCATTATAGCAAATATCGCCACAAAAAATATCGTTTTGTTTTTACCCTGCTTGTTGGTAAGTAATACTGTAGCCAGCGCAAAAGCTGCCGGGATATGGTGTAGCGCTATACCGTAAACTAATTGATCCTGGTTGCCCTGGGCAAGGGGCATGCCCTCTAAAAAAGCATGCAGGCAAAGGCTCGCCATAATACCTATCGGGAAAACAGCCAGATCGTGCGGATGCTTGTGCATATGGCCGTGCTCAATCCCGTCCGAAAATTGTTCAAGCACTATCTGGAACAGGAAGCCGATCAAAATAAACACGCCCACATAGTTATCATTGCCATGATAAGCGTCGGGTATCAGGTGTAAAACGGTAATACCAAACAGGTAAGCACCGCTGAACGAGAGCACCAGTTTCAGCGTTTTATGGTTATCGCCTTTAAATAAAAAAACAGAAGTGCCGCCAAAAAAGGCAGCAAAAAAAAGCAGCAGAATTTTCCAATATCCCATTAAAAGGCAGGTTGTAATTTTTTAAACAATAATGAAAGCAGCCATCCCACAAATGCACCATATAATGCACCGCATAGTACATCTATCGGGAAATGCACACCCACGTATACCTGGGCAAAGCAAATGCTGCCAGCCCATAATATGGCCCAAAACCAGATCCATTTCCATTTACGGGCAAATACAAAACATAAAAATATCGCCATTGCAAAATGATCGGTAGCGTGAGTTGATGGAAAGCTGTACCCACTGCCGCAAGCCACTCTGCTGATATCGGTAAGTGATACCACAGGGTCACGGCAGGGACGGAGGCGTTGTACGTTGTGTTTGATGATAACCCCACTGGTAAAATCAGCAATACCTGCGGAAGCCGCCAATAGAAAAATAACAATAGCTCCCGCTTTTCTGTATCGCCATAAACAAAATGCGATGATGAAAATGTAAAGCGGGATCCAGAATTTTGGATTGCGCAGCAAGGGCATGATCCAGTCGAAGAACGAATTGGACAGGTCGTGGTTAATGAAATAAAATAAATGCCGGTCGAGATTTAGAAGATAGTCTGGCATTGGTTCTATTATAGATGTTTGTTTACTTAATTTTCAAAGTTATCAAATCGCTTAAAAAAACCTTGCGGGTTTTCATACTTAGGTTGCTAATTATCCCGTTAAGCATAAAATAATGCGGAGTAATGACAATTGAACGGCCCTTTACAGGATTAACAAATAACAGATTAACCAGTGTTTTATGTGCAACCGTTTGCGCAATTGCTTAAAACAATATCATTTGTAGCTTATATTTTTTACTTTTACCACACCAAAAACATCGCATTTTGACTTTAATAAAATCTATTTCAGGTATACGTGGCACCATAGGCGGTGCTGTTGGCGACGGTTTAACGCCGCTTGATATTGTAAAGTTTACTTCGGCCTACGGATCATGGGCAGTAAAAAAATCAGGAATTAAAAAGATAGTAGTTGGCCGTGATGCCCGTTTATCGGGTGCTATGGTAAATAACCTGGTTATTGGTACGCTACAGGGTTTGGGTATTGATGTAGTTGATCTTGGTTTATCAACCACGCCAACTGTTGAGGTTGCCGTTACCGGCGAACAGGCTGCCGGCGGTATCATCCTTACAGCAAGCCATAACCCAAAACAATGGAACGCCCTTAAGTTGCTTAATGCTGATGGCGAGTTTATCAGTGATGCCGATGGCAAAGAGGTACTTGAAATTGCTGAAAATAGTGATTTTAAATATGCCGATGTAAATGATTTGGGTAAAGTTACCCATGATGATAGCTGGCTGCAAAAACACGTTGACCTTGTACTGGCTTTGCCATTGGTTGATGTTAAAGCTATAAAGAACGCCAACTTTAAAGTAGTAATTGATTGCGTAAACTCAACGGGCGGTATTTTTGTGCCAGCCTTATTGAAAGCTTTGGGTGTTGAAACTGTTCACGAGTTGTATTGTGAACCGGATGGTAATTTTCCGCACAATCCTGAGCCTTTACCTGAAAACCTGATAGCACTATCAAAAGAGGTAGTAAGCAAGCGGGCCGATTTAGGCATTGCCGTTGATCCGGACGTTGACCGCCTTTGCTTTGTTTGTGAGGATGGTAACATGTTTGGTGAGGAATATACGCTGGTTGCCGTAGCCGATTATGTACTGAAAAATAAGGTTGGTAACACGGTTTCCAATCTTTCATCAACCCGCGCCCTGCGCGATGTTACTGAAAAAGTTGGCGGCGAATACCATGCAGCAGCGGTAGGAGAAGTGAACGTGGTTAACAAAATGAAAGAGGTTAACGCGATTATAGGCGGTGAAGGCAATGGCGGGGTTATTTACCCTGAATCACATTACGGCCGAGATGCTTTGGTAGGCATAGCCTTATTTTTGACTCATTTGGCAAAGTATGGCAAGTCGGTTTCGAGCCTGCGTGCGTCATATCCGGGTTATTTTATTTCAAAAAACAAGATCACCTTAACGCCCGAAATGGACATAGATGCCCTTTTGAGCAAAGTGGAAGAGAAATATATCAAACAGCCCCATTCAACAATTGACGGCTTGAAAATAGAATTTGATAAAGAATGGGTACATTTGCGGAGGTCAAACACCGAGCCCATTATCAGGATCTACTCCGAAGGTAATTCTGAAACTGTGGCAAACGGTTTGGCCAACAAGATCATCGCTGACATTAAGGAGATCTTACAACTAAAAGGTTAATTTACCGGTATTTAAAAATAACAGGGCAACCGGCGATAAATATCGTTGGTTGCTTGTGTATTTAATTATCCCGGGCATGTGTTTTGAAGTTACTGATCCATTAATTATAAATTTAAAAAAGAATGCGCGTTTATTTTGATAATGCCGCCACTACTCCGCTCGACCCTGATGTAATGAAGGAGATGTATAAGGTTATGGAAAACCAGTTTGGTAATCCATCATCCATACATGCCCATGGCAGGGAAGCACGTACTTTAATTGAGCGTTCGCGTAAAACCATTGCTGGTTTACTGCATACCTCACCGGCAGAGATATTTTTTACATCAAGCGGTACCGAGGCCGATAATACAGCCATCAGGTGCGGTATTGTTGACAATAAGATCACCCACGCTATCACCAGCCATATTGAGCATCACGCAGTGCTCCATACACTGGAAGCGATGGAGAAATCAGGCTTAATTAAACTAAGTTTTGTAAATGTTGACAGCAAGGGCACTGTTGATTATGATCATCTTGAAACTTTGCTGAAAGATAACGAGCGGAGTTTTGTATCGCTGATGCATGCCAATAATGAAATTGGTACGCTATCGGATATGGAGCGGGTAGGTGATCTTTGCGAAGCTTACAATGCCATTTATCATTGTGATACCGTGCAGACCATGGGCCACTATCAGCATGACTTGAGCAAGCTTAAAGCTCACTTCCTGGTATGCGCCGGTCATAAATTACATGGCCCTAAGGGAGTAGGCTTTTTGCATGTCAATCATAAAATAAAGATAAAACCTTTTATTTACGGCGGCGCACAGGAACGCAACATGCGCGGCGGCACCGAAAATATTTACGGTATAGTAGGTTTGGCCAAGTCGCTTGAACTGGCTTATGCCGAAATGGATCAGCATCAAAACCATATCCAGGGTTTAAAATCCTATATGATGGAGCAGCTAATCAGCAATGTGCCCGGTGTAAGCTTTAACGGGGAAACAGATCCTGCAAAAAGTTTATATACCGTGCTTAACGTGGCGTTCCCTGAAATGGAAATGAGCGATATGCTGTTGTTTAACCTTGATATTGCGGGTATTTCTGCTTCGGGCGGTAGTGCATGCAGTTCGGGCAGCGATATCGGTTCGCACGTGTTAACTGCTATTGGTGCCAGTTCATCAAGGCCGTCGGTGCGTTTTTCTTTCTCTAAGTATAACACCAAAGAAGAAGTCGATTTTGTAGTGGCCAAAGTTCGTGAGCTTTGTGCTGTGAGTGTATAAGTTTAGGTGCTAAAAGTAAAAAGCCTTAAGAACTTAGTTCTTAAGGCTTTTGCTTTTAATGAAAAATCGTCATTGCGAGGAACGAAGCAATCCCCAACTTGGAAGTCCGCCCTGTATAGATCGCGATTGCTTCGTGCCTCGCAATGACGGTTTAGAATGAATGTTAAAAAGGAAAAGCCTTACAAGTTTATCTCGTAAGGCTTTTCCTTTTTAAAAAATGAGCTTCTAATCACTAACCTCTAATCTCTGAAAAGCTACAATTCCTTCCTCAACCTTGCCACCGGGATATTCATTTGTTCGCGGTATTTGGCTACGGTACGGCGGGCTATGTTGTAGCCGGCATCTTTCAGGATCTCGGTCAATTTTTCATCAGCAAGGGGATGGCGTTTATCTTCCTGGCCAATATGTTCTTCCAATATCTTTTTAACCTCTTTGTTGGATACTTCCTCGCCGCTTTCAGTTTGGATAGCTTCAGAGAAGAATGATTTTAACAGGAAGGTGCCGAACTCGGTTTGTACATATTTGGAGTTGGCTACGCGAGATACTGTCGAAATATCCATGCCAATACGGTCAGCTATGTCTTTCAATATCATCGGCTTCAGATTTTTGTCATCGCCGGTAAGGAAAAACTCGTACTGGTATTGCATAATGGCATTCATGGTTTTAAGCAGCGTTTGCTGGCGCTGTTTAATAGCATCAATAAACCACTTGGCCGAATCAAGCTTTTGCTTTACAAACTGAACGGCTTCCTTCAGTTTTTTATCTTTTTGGGAAGCCTTATCATAATGCTGAAACATTTCCTGGTATGAGCGGCTCACCCTAAGCTCTGGCGCATTTTTGGAATTAAGCGTGAGGATAAGCGTACCATCGTTATTGGTGATATGAAAATCAGGGATCACCTGCATTTGTTTGGTATTGATCTCGTTCGAGTCGCCGGGTTTGGGGTTAAGTTTTAGGATCTCATTAACAACACCACGCAACTCCATCGAGTTCATGTTTAATGATTTTTCAAGCTTATCGTAATGTTTACGTGTAAACTCATCCAGGTAATGTTCAACAACCAGTATCGCTTTTTTGACGATCGGGTCGTTCGCGTCCTTTTTACGAAGCTGGATCAGCAGGCATTCCTGCAAACTGCGTGCGCCTACGCCGGGAGGGTCAAAACCCTGGATCACTTTCAGCATGTCCTCTACTTCATCATCTTCGGCCAGTACGTTTTGTGAAAAAGCAAGGTCGTCGGTAAGCGACATGATCGGGCGGCGCAGGTAGCCATCGTCATCAAGGCTACCTATAATCTGTTTGCCGATCATGAAATCTTTATCATTTAAAGGCAACAGGTCAAGCTGTAATTGCAGGCTTTCAAAAAACGAGCTTTGTACGGCAATAGGGATTTCCTTGCGTTCATCCTCGTCATCACCATTTTGGTCATAGCGCGACCCATAATCGTTTACGTTATCTTCCTGCAGGTAGTCGTCAATATTAAATTCATCCATTTCGCCCTTTTCCTCGTCGCCGTTGAAATTATCTTCGTCGGGGTCGCGGTCGGGGTATTGTTCCTCGGGCTCGTTTAGGTTGGTAAGGCTCAGATCTTCAAGTGCAGGGTTTTCTTCCAGTTCTTCTT
Source organism: Mucilaginibacter sp. P4_A11 (assembly GCF_056402535.1). NCBI lineage: Bacteria > Pseudomonadati > Bacteroidota > Sphingobacteriia > Sphingobacteriales > Sphingobacteriaceae > Mucilaginibacter > Mucilaginibacter sp. P4_A11. The sequence goes on along the minus strand of NZ_JBFUHE010000016.1, from coordinate 27,273 downwards.
TTATCCGGGTATCAAGCGAAACAGTAGGCACCTGCAGCAATTTTATAAATTGTATTTGCTGCGGTGAAAGTTTTTGTAAAAGTTTTTGTTGAAGGTTCTGTTTTAGCATAATTAAGATGTAGCCAAAAATACATCAAATTAATATTAACTAAAAATTACTTGAGGTATCTGCTTTAAAGTTGTTAAATGATTTAGGCATATCAATTGTTTTAGCGCCAACAAAAAAACTATATAAATAGATTGTTTGTGTAATATTACTAACTTTAAATTAACCAAACTTAAATTTTATGGCTATAGTAAAAGAGTTCAAAGAATTTGCAATGCGCGGAAACGTGGTTGACCTTGCGGTTGGTGTTATCATCGGTGCTGCATTTGGTAAAATTGTTACTTCGCTTGTTGCAGACATTATTATGCCGCCCATAGGCATGGCCACCGGCGGTATTGATTTTAAAGATCTTAAGTATGTACTTAAGCCGGCGGTTGACAAAACTCCGGAAACAGCTATCAATTATGGTTTGTTTATCAACAATGTGATCGACTTTGTTATAGTTGCTTTTTGTATCTTTTTAATTGTAAAAGGTATTAACTCGCTGAAGAAAAAAGAGGAAGCAGCCCCCGCGGCACCTCCCGAGCCTACCAAAGAAGAAATCTTGTTAACCGAGATCCGCGATTTGCTGGCTAAAAAGGCTTAAAGTAATTTAGTTGATGGTTCATGCATTATAAACCATGAACCATCAACTATTAACTAAAATGTTTTTGGCAGTTTAGGGTCGGTTAAAATGATATAATCGGCCATGCCGGTAAATTTGCTCCAGTCGGGGTTGTCAAAACTATCGTCGGCATAAGTTACTATATTAAGCACACGTAATTTTGCTGCGTATTTTTTAAGCTGGGCTACTGCACCCAGTTTTTCTTCGCTATGAAAGCCGCCATTTACTTGCAGCACTTTAAAACCGGGATGGCTTTTCATGAATTTTGCTATAGACCAGCCGATGGTAGCGTCCCAAAGATTTTGCGACTGGTAGATCTGCATGCCCGGCATTGATGCGTGGCCTCCCATTATTTTAGCGAATTTATCATAATAGGCCCCTGTAGCAGTATCTATGGGCAAAGGTGCAAGGTAGCTTTTGGCTTGGGGATCAAGTTGTTTTAAAATATCGAGGCCACCGCGTGTAACCATATTGGTGTAGCGGGTAGGGGCATTGGCTGCTATTACCGGCAGGTGATTAGTTTTAGCCAGTTCAATCATCGGCTTATAATCCTTATAGTTTGGCCAGGTGCGGGCATCGGTCACCAGATTTTTTTCGCGGATGAGTCCGGCAAGGTATTCGTTTAAAACAAGCTGACAGTCAGTTTGGAACATCTCCATGGAAAGCGCCGTTTTTTGCGGGTATTTTTCTGATAGCTTTTTAAATAAGGTAAACTCAAGATAATGAGCTGTTGAATCATTGTGTTCTTCACCAAAGAAAAGTACATCGGCATTGGCTATGTCATTAATAATATCATCCGGCGTGATTAGTTTTTGTGATGATGTGCTGTATATTTTATAATGGCTTGCGGGTAACTCCTGGGCCATGGTAATAGTAGATAAGAATGTTAAAAGTATTGCGAGGGCTAATTTCATTTGTCGGTATAAAAACGTTGAATTTACATTTTGTAAGTAGTTCAGAGCTATTCTGTTTAATGTTTTTTAGTTTTTATTGTCATAGCAATGTCAGCTAATATTCCTTAATGGTTTATGGAGATAAACTAATAATTAACCTTTGATTTAACTGCTCGTTTATTCCGTGAAATACACTGCAAGTTGCTTAGTTCATTCCGTTCATTTTTTCCGAAAATTATGATATTATAATTTAAATGCTAAGAAAATACAACTTTTTCTGTGCGTGTTTTGCGTCTTAACCGGCATGTTCCTGTTAAAATCAAGGTAATGTTTTTTTCGTTAATTGCGATAATTTATTAACCGGCTCCGGCCACTAAACAATTGATTATTAATGAAAAAGAAACTTACCCTGTTGTTCCTGATGTCTGTATGTTCAATGCCGATCTTCGCTCAAAACATTTTTACAGCTATCCAGGCCAATGATACCCCCGGGGTTAAATTTTTGCTGAACAAGAGTGCTAACGTAAATGTAAAAGACGAAAATGGCGATACGCCTTTACTTGTTGCAGTTAAAAACAACCAAAGCAGGATCATGAACCTGATATTGCAAGCTGATGTTAAAGTAGATTATAAAGATAAGGAAGGAAATACTGCCTTAATGATCGCCAGCAAAAATGGCGATGCCGAAATAGTTGATCAGTTGCTGCATTATTATCCAAATATCAACAACCGTAATAACAGTGGTGCTACGGCCCTGATGCTGGCAGTGAGCGAAGGTAATACAGGTTTAGTAAAAGGTTTACTTGAGCATGGTGCAAGCACCAAAATCAAGGACAAGCAGAATAAAACCGCAGCGGATTACGCTAAAGATGCAGGGAAAACCGAAATGGTATCCTTGCTTAACAATACTTATCCTGTTACTGCCAGCCTGAAAAATAGCGGATCGTACGCTATCCCTTTTCAATAACAGTGCTTCAACGGGCTACCTTTGATAGTTTGTAGAATCCAGGCTTATGAAGTTTGAAAAACTTCGTAAGCCTCTCTGCTTTATCATTTCACGCTGGGCTTTAACTTGGCCCATGACAACTTAAAAAAGGGTGTCATGCTGAGCTTGTCGAGGTATGGTGGGTAGGGCCTCTACGCACGAGTTTCGACAAGCACAGATTAACGGGCCGTGTAGTTAGCCGGAATTTGGTTACCGGTCGAAAATATCGCAGATCAATTAGTTATTATCAATAAAAAGCTGCTAATTTGCTGTTATTGGGCAGGTGCACTCATGTTATAATAAATAAGAAAAATAGTGTTTGACTTATTAAATAAAATAACTACATTTGCGCTCTTGTTTCAAAAAGACGAATAGAATAAAATATAGCCATGAAAAGAACGTTTCAGCCTTCTCAAAGAAAAAGAAGAAATAAACACGGTTTCCGTGAACGCATGTCAACTGCTAACGGTAGGAGAATATTAGCAGCCAGAAGAGCTAAAGGCAGAAAAAGGTTAACTGTTTCTGACGAAGGCAGACACAAAGCATAATTGAGGTTGCCCTGCCCTTATTTATAAGGGTTTGGAACCGCTTATTTGCTTTATCCTTCGGTTCAAAAATGGCAACTATGTATACTTTTAAAAAAGAAGAACGGTTATGTAACAAGAGGCTTATTGATAAGCTTTTTCATAACGGTTCTTCTTTTTTATGTTATCCCTTCCGGGTATCCTGGCTTGTTAATCCTGAGCCTCAGCCTCATCCTGCGCAAATTCTTTTTTCCGTTCCCAAAAGGCGTTATAAGCACGCTGTTGACCGTAATTTACTAAAGAGATTAATGCGTGAGGCCTACAGGCTTCATAAACAACAACAGCTTTATAATATCCTGCAGCAAAACGATAAAAGAGTCCTTATTTCGGTTGGTTATGTTGGTAAAGAGGTTGAGCCATACCTTTTCATTGAGAAAAAAATGCTGAAGCTACTTGCTCAGCTTGGCAATGAGTTATCAGCTGCTACAGTACAGGTTACGACCAGTTAACAAAAAGCGTATGGATGCAATTGCCCGGTTTTTAAAAGCAATAGTAGGTGGGATCTTTATCATCCTGATCAAGTTTTACCAATATTTTATATCACCGCTTTCAGCTGCATCGTGCCGGTATACGCCAACCTGTTCGCAATACGGTGTAGAAGCCATCAAAAAGCATGGCGCTTTCAAGGGCGGTTGGTTAACCATAAAGCGCATTGCCAGTTGTAACCCCTGGGGCGGTCATGGGCATGATCCCGTACCATAAATTTGTAATATGAGCCTGATACTTCAAATAGAAACAGCAACAACATCCTGCTCGGTAGCCCTTGCCCGTTATGGCGAGGTTTTGGGTTTTAAGGAAATAAATGCCCGTAATATTCATGCCGAAGTTATTACATTGTATATCGACGAACTGCTGAATAACGCCGGAATAAGTTATAATGATCTTGATGCTATTGCGGTAAGTAGTGGCCCTGGTTCATACACCGGCTTAAGGATAGGTGTATCTACAGCTAAAGGATTGTGTTTCGCCCTTGATAAGCCCTTGATAGGTATAGAAACCCTTGAGGCTATGGCTTACGGTGTTATTAATAATCCCGGCTTTTTTGAAGAAAGCAACACGCTGTTGTGCCCAATGATAGATGCGCGGCGAATGGAAGTTTACACTGCCTTATTTGATAGCGAAGGCAATAGGGTACGTGAAACTGCTGCTGATATTATTGATGAGAATAGCTTTATCGATTATTTAAAAAATAACAAGATCATCTTTTTTGGTGACGGTGCTGAAAAGTGCAAAAGCGTTTTAAGCAGTAATCCCAATGCTAAGTTTTTAGATGATTTTGTAAATTCAGCAACTTATCTCAGCCAAAAGGCAACGCAAAAATTTGCTGATGGCGCTTTTGAAGATGTGGCTTACTATGAACCTTATTACCTTAAGGATTTTATAGCCGGTAAAAAAGCGCTATAATTAATTATTAGTTTTAAAGATACGACCGAATAAACGCCCGAAAAATCCTTTTTCACCCATAGGGATGTAGCTGGAGTTCATGGGGTGCTCAATTACCCGTCCAAATTTTAGTGAAAAGCCCAGGAAAATATCTGCTCCTGTATAGTTGCCTATGTGGTTTATTTGGGTGGTATTATTTAACGCGGCTAAAGTAAAGCGGCCTGTATTGGTTAAGCGCTCAGAGCCGATGAAAAATTCGGCATTTGCTGATTTTACCATGATCTGCGCACCGAGATTAAATAGTTTATAATCATCATAGGTTGCTGTTAAGGTGGCTATAAGATTGTTTTTTTGCACCGAGTTAACTAATGCGCCCGTAAAGCCAGAATAGAACATTTCCTTTTGAGCTATAACGGTTGGAAAATATCTGAATGTTTTATCATCATCAAGCCAATAACTTTTAGATACGCTTAACTCGGCTTTTGCATTGGTTTTTGTATTGAAGGATGTGACTTGGCCGTTACCTCTGAATAAGTCATATACCGCGTTATAAATGTTCTTTTCGCGGTGCTCGGATGTGATATCCTCTATATTTGTTGTATTATCAAAATCTGTAATGGTTGAGCGCTTGTTCCAGTGAATAAAACCAAGGTCTTTAATGTTACCTTGTATAAGTATCCCATCCTCCGTTCGGAAGGTTGCACCCATTGATATTGAGGCTCCCGGATTGCGGAACGTTGGTAAAAAATCACGGCCATTTAGCCTGCCCGGTACATAACTCCTGTAATACCTGCCTTTCATGTAAACGTCGGCATTGTCATTGTTTGGATCTGCCAGATCGCGGTTAATTTGAAGGCTTGACTGATCTACATCTATTTTATTGTATTGAATACCTGAAAGGTAGCTCAGCTTAAAGCCTATCGATAGTTGTTTGGCAGCCTGTTCCCGATAAGTAAAACTCAACTGATCATACATCTGCACCATGTAATGATTGTTGAATATATTATCATAATTGTTGTAAGCAAAATTTGAGGGGCCATCAAGAAAAGCAACAGATTCATCGCTAACCAGGCCTTTGCTCTCTATTCTTGTTTGCGCTGCAAATCCCATTTCAACATTGCCGTTCAGGCTGCTGAAAAACTTAAGCATTACCGCATAAGCATTACCGTTAACATTAAAATGGTTTAAAGCGTTTTGGCCTATCCGGAGTGATGCAGTGTTATAAAACGGCGGTTCGTTAAACGCGCGGCTTTTGAGTGGCTGTTGTATGTGCCCTGTTATATAAAAATTGGCATCGAAATTAGGAACAAAAAAATTAAATGCTATCTGCCTGCTCGAGTCAGGAATGAAGGCCCTCTGGGATGGGTTTTCAAACGAATCATAGAGGGTACCGGTGTTGTATTGCGAAAATTGTTGAGCCGATACGGATAAAGAACAAAGTGTTAAAAAAAGAATAGTAAAGATCTTATTCATATTATAGCTCATACCTCATGCCTTGCTCTGAATTTTCTTAAAGATAATTCAAAGTTGATAGCCGGTAAAATTTATTACAAATTTCAATTTGTATTGTTCTACGAAATCGGGCGGTTATTGTTGTGTAAACACACAATAAAATTATTTTTTTACCGCGCTTGTATCCGGGGTATTTAAGCGCATACAAAAATTGGTATAGAAATTTTTGTCAGATGCCGTGAGTTGGAACGCTGCCCCGTAATAATTTTTCCAGCCAGGTTCGCTGTTTTCAAAGGCATCGTAAAAAGGCTTTTTTAAATCGCGCTTTAATAAGGGCTCGGTGTTTTTAAAGTTAATAAAGAAAGCCACATTGCTTCTTTCGGCCAGTAAATTGTCAAACTGTGTGTACTGATCGGTTTTACCAATGAATTTGCGGTTGAAATAGGTGTCATTATAACTTTCCAGTTCCGATACTGATGTGGCGAGTATAAGATAATTATCGATGATCATAAAGTAGGGCTTTTTGAAAATGCTGAATGCATCACCCAATAAAAAGAAAGGCAGTTTTTCATAATTAAACTGACCTACTTTATCTGTAACCATATTACTGATGTTCATCATCAACGGAAACAGCCTTGAACCATCCTTAACGGATATAATGGCAAATTTTTCAAAATAGCGTGTGGTAACTATTGCGAATTCGTTCCCGAGCAATTTTTCAAACTCTGGTTTTATAAACAGGCCAGCCTCTGATTTTACTTTGTTTAGGAGCTCATTTTTTTCGTTACCCACTCCGGCTTTATTATGCCATTGCGAAAGATCGGCTTCAAACTTTTTAGGATCTGAAACAGCGAAGCTTGTGCTGTAGGCTGTTGTAGCCGGGAAAATATCCTTTAGATGATTTTCGACCGGTTGCTGGGCAGCAAAAATGTTTAAATAACTGGTAGCGTTATTTTGCTTAGTGGTAAACCCGTTAAACATCAGCGCATCGCTTTTGTAATTTAGATTTAATGCCGCATAGGCCGGTAACATCCTGAAGCTCTTGAAAAGATCGGTAGTTTTATTCAGGAACAGCTGATCAAAAAGCGGGTTGAGCTGGTTGTAATTAATGTAAAGATTGGCAAGCGAATTGGCATTTTGCTGCTCGGGCAGTGGTACGAAACCATTATGGCCTTTATCCTGTTGGTATATGGCGCTATGATCAACTAGGTCTTTTGAAAAACTACCCGAAAATATATTGTCGCCAGTTTTAATGATGTAAAAATGTTTGTTGAGCGGCTTCACAAAAATATTATATCCCTGGCTCGCGGCAATTTGCATCGGCGCTATCTGTAAAGCATTTTTAGCATCCCCTGTCAAATGATCAAGCGTAGCCGCCGAAAATGTTTTTGATGCCGAAGTGGTGACGAGCAGACTGATATCGTCATTATTGGTTGGATGAAGGGAAATGAAAATATTCTGACCGTTGAAAAACTGGTCAAGCTGTGGCGAGGCGATGAATAGTTTGCGAAGAGTGTCAAGCTCATTCAGCTTGTCGTGACCAACAAAAGCACCTAATAACTGGTTGCCTGCAAAAATTTCGTAGAAGCCCTTTTCATTGGTAAACTCAAATACTGCTATGGCATTATCAGGTATGGCATGCATAACCTGCCCTGTACGCACTCCCGGCGGACTCAGATTTTTAAAATATAATACCGTTATAAGAACGGTAGCTATAATTAAAAATATAGTGGTTACTATCAGTCGTTTCATAGCAGGGGCGTGCAGCAAATATAGAATTTTACCCCACGGCGTTAAAGTAATACTTTCAATTGGTTAACTTAGCTTTTTATATCTGCATGAACAAACAAATAATTATTACCGCTTCGTTTTTAGGTATGCTGGCCGTTATTACCGGCGCTTTTGGTGCACACGGACTAAAGGCTGTACTAACACCTGCGCAACTTGAGGTTTGGCATACCGCTGTTCAATACAACTTTTACCATGTTTTTGCATTATTGTTCCTTGCTGCGTTTGCAGGTAAAAGGGACGGGGGGCTGATATCTGCCGCACATTACCTTTTTACTTTTGGCATCATTCTTTTTTCAGGGTCACTGTACCTGCTTTCCTGCCGCGACTTGCTTGGCTGGAACTGGCTGATTAAGCTTGGCCCGGTTACTCCAATTGGCGGTTTATTGTTCATATTAGGCTGGCTGATGCTGGCACTGGCTGCCATTCGCAACAAATAATCAAACATGTTAGAGTTTGCCGATATTGAACATACCGACCGTGAAACACTTTTTGCTGAAGTGATTTTGCCCCTGGCTATTTCAAAAAACTACACTTACCGGGTACCCTATGACCAAAACAATGCCATTGCTATAGGCAAAAGGGTAGTGGTGCAGTTTGGCAAAAGCAAGCTTTATACTGCTATTGTTAAAGAGATCAGTAAACTGGCCCCCGAAAAGTATGAGGCCAAATACATCATCGAGATCCTGGATGACCGACCCGTTGTAACGCCTAAGCAGCTGGAGTTTTGGCAATGGCTGGCCGATTACTATATGTGTAATATTGGCGAGGTTATGAATGCCTCGCTGCCATCGGCACTGAAACTGGCCAGCGAAACCCGTATTGTGCTTAACAGGGAGTATGAGATAGATAAAACTACGCTTCACGATAAGGAGTTTCTAATTGTTGAGGCCCTGGAAATTCAGCCGGAGCTTACGATAAGCGATATTACCAAGCTGCTTGGGCAGAAGACGGTAATGCCGATATTGAAACTGATGTTTGAGAAAAACATCATCAATATATCTGAAGAGGTAAACGAGCGCTATAAGCCTCGTAAACGAACTTTCATTACGCTTAACCCGGTTTACAACAACCAGGATAATTTGCGGGAGCTGTTCCCAATACTGGAAAAACGAGCGCCTAAACAGGCAGATGCTTTACTGGCTTATATTAAGCTGTCCCGTCATTCAAAAAATATCACCAAAAACGAACTTATTGAGGAAAGCGGGGCGGGGGAGTCAAGCATTAAATCGCTCATTGAAAAAGAGATCTTTTTTTCGGAAGACAGGAGCGTTAGCCGCCTGCATTTTGAAGAAGAGGATGAAGCCGGCGATAACTTTGACCTAAGCGAACAGCAAACGTCTGTACTGCAAAGTATCCGGGAGCAGTTTAAGGAAAAAGATGTAACGCTGTTGCATGGCGTAACCTCGTCTGGCAAAACACAGTTGTATGTAAGGCTGATTGAAGAGATCATACAGAGCGGTAAACAGGTGCTTTACCTGCTGCCCGAAATAGCACTAACAACCCATATTATCGAACGGCTGCGGTTGTATTTTGGTGGCGATATCGGCGTTTACCATTCGCGTTTTAATGATAACGAAAGGGTGGAGGTTTGGCAGAAGGTTTTAAGCGGCGAATACAAAATTGTACTTGGCGCACGTTCATCGGTGTTTTTGCCTTTTGCCGATCTGGGCTTGATCATTGTTGATGAAGAGCACGAAACATCATACAAACAATTTGAACCTGCACCACGCTATAATGCCCGCGATGCGGCTATTTTTTTAGCAAATATGCACCAGGGTAAAGTGCTTTTGGGCTCGGCCACGCCATCATTTGAAAGCTACTATAATGCCCGTACACATAAATACGGCTTTGCCGAGCTAACCGAACGCTTTGGCGGAGTTGAGCTGCCCGATGTGCAACTGGTGAGCATTGCACATGAAACCAAACAAAAAACTATCCAGTCGCACTTTACCAGTGTGTTGATGGATAGTATAAAACAGGCGCTTGAGAATAAGGAGCAGGTTATTTTATTTCAGAACAGGCGCGGCTATGCACCTATCCTGATGTGCAAAATATGTGCTTATACTCCAAAATGTATCAATTGCGATGTAAGCCTTACCTATCATAAAAGCAGCGGCAAGCTGCATTGCCATTATTGCGGCTATAAAGAGGATACGCCATCCATTTGTCCGGCATGCGGATCTACCCATTTGGAGTATAAAGGTTTTGGTACCGAAAAAATTGAGGATGAGCTGAGTGTTTTATTGCCCGAAGCCCGCATCGCCCGGATGGACCTGGATACCACGCGGTCAAGAAATTCACTGCAAACTATCCTTAGTGACCTGGAAGAAAAAAGAATTGACATCCTGGTTGGCACCCAGATGGTAGCCAAGGGACTTGATTTTTCGGATGTAACGTTGATAGGTATTATCAACGCCGATAGTTTATTGAAATTTCCTGATTACAGGGCCAATGAACGAAGCTACCAATTGCTGGCGCAGGTAAGCGGCAGGGCTGGTCGCCGGGGAAAACAGGGCAAGGTAGTAGTACAAACCTATGATATTTATCACCGGGTATTAAAACAGGTGATTGATAACAACTATGCCGATCTGTATTTTACTGAGATGGAGGAGCGCAAAAGTTTCAAATACCCGCCGTTCTATCGCATTATCAACCTTGATATCAAACATAAAAATCCAGATGTGCTCTATACTCAGGCCGAGTATCTCGGCGCACGTCTCAGGGAACATTTTGGTGAACGTGTGATAGGGCCGGAGCAGCCGCTCATCAGCAGGATCCGTAATTACTATATCAAAAGTATCATGCTAAAGTTTGAGAAGGATGGCATCTCTATAGTAAAAGCAAAGTCTGTTTTAAAAGATGTGATCACGCAGTATTATACAACCAAGCTTAGCACAGGCAGTATTGTACAGCCGGATGTTGATCCATATTGATGTTGTTAGCCCTAAGTGGAAAGCCCTAAGTTAGATGTCGGAAAAATAAGAGATTTGACATACCACCGCTAAGAAATACACTTGAAGTACGAGGCACCTACGGAGCCTGAAATTATCCTGAAACTTTACTATAAACACGTTACTCCTACGGAGTGTTTTGCTGTGTTTCAATACTCCATAGGAGTAACGTGTTTATAGAATTTGCTTTTTATCTTATTGGGCTCCGTAGGTGCCTCGTATTTTTAATTCGGTTTCCCAACCTCAAATTTATTTTTTCAACTCCAATCCCCAATCTTTTCCTTTATCAACCGCGGGTACACCTTTATCCATCCAAACAGGCAATGGTGCGCCCTTTAAAAAGTGATCAAAGAATTGCTGCTCACGTATGGTGATGTCTTTGCGGTTTTGGCGCAGCGCCAGGTTATGAGCTTCACCATTATATTGCAGCAGCCAAACGGGTTTGCCCAATCTGCGTAAAGCAGTAAACATTTCAATACCCTGATACCATGGCACGGCCCCATCCGCATCATTACTCATGATCATTACCGGGGTTTTTACTTTAGGTAACTGGAACAAGGGTGAGTTTTCGATATACAATTCCGGTTTTTCCCAAAGCGTGGCGCCGATACGGCTTTGTGATTTTTCGTACTGAAACTGCCTGTTTAGTCCCGATTCCCAGCGAATACCGCCATAAGCCGAAGTCATGTTGGCGACAGGTGCACCAGCCCAGGCCGCCGCATACATATTGGTTTGCGTAATAAGATAGGCTACCTGGTAACCGCCCCAGCTTTGGCCCTGTATACCAATATGCGCAGCATCAACCCAGGTGTTTTTCTTCAATGCTTCAACCCCCGAGTTAATAAATTCAACCGCCGAAGCACCCGGGTGACCGGTTTGATAGCTGATATCAGGCGCAAAAACAAGATAACCGTTACTTACAAAAAAAGAGATAGGCAGACGGGAAGGTGTTGGCGCAGGCGCCAAATAATTATAAAGGCCGTCCGAAAGTTTCTCGTAAAAGTAAACTACCATCGGGTACTTTTTGGCCGGGTCAAAATCTTCAGGTTTATAGAGGATTCCTTTCGATTGATAACCTTTAGGAGTTGTCCACCTTACAAGCTCGGCAGTGCCCCAGTTGTATTCACTTTGCTGCGGGTTGATGCTGCTTAGTTTGCTCTCTTTTTTCAGATCAGCTGACAGGTATAGATCTGGCGATTGCTTATAGTTTGCCTTGGTGTAAATATAAACGTCTGCGTTTTTAGCTTTTAAGAGGTTGTCATAGCTCACCGGAGCCATGATAATTTTTTCGGGCTGGTTGTTAGCTTCTGGAAACTTCCGGAAATACCCCCATTGCTTGGTTTCTTCATTTTGGGTCAGGAGCCACATCGGTTCTTTTAGCGGGATGAATTTTTGCTCCGGATCGGTTTGATCATACCTGATAATGAGCTTATTTTTTCTTCCGATGCCTTTCGTAAAATTAAAAGTATCGCCGGTTGCCGGGTCAAAACGCCAGATATCGTACCGGTCATAAATAAATACGGACTTGTCGCCCGCTGTCCAGCCTGCAACACCGTAAGGTGAAGCATAGCCGGGAACGTCATTCAGCTCGTCGCCCATTTTTGTTCCGGTTGATTTACTGAGGTTTATTTTTTGTCCGGTTGTAATAGTATAGCAGTACCAGGCCTGATCTTTTACATCAAACCACAACACATAATTGCCATGAGGAGAGATATAGTAACGCCCCATAGAAGCATTGATTAACCTATGATTACCGCTTTTGGTGTCAATCAAAATAGCCTGCTGTTTGGTGCTGCCTTCCCACTGGGCGGATACACGTGCACCGGTATCGGTAACCCCTAAAACATAGCGGGCATCTTTATTTTCGGCAGTCAATATTTCTGGAATAGCCTTGCTGCCTAACTGGACAATTTTGCTGTTTGTTTCTTCGGGTTTTATGACGGCCAGATAGCTTCGTTTTAATTCGGTTTGCAGGTTTTTGAGTTGCTGCGGCTGCAGGTAATCATCTTTGTAATTCCAGATATCCAGTTTGGCTATTTCAAAATCAACCAGTGTTGTATCTGCGGGTTTCGGGATGGGAGCCGTTCCAAAGAAAAGGTTATTGCCGCTTTTACTAAAGCTTACTTTGCCGTCGCCGCTTACTGCCCAATTATTAGGTATACCCACAGATCCGGCAGCAGCGATAACTTCCGCGCTGTCCTTCGTAGCGTTGTAATAATAAAGCTTAAAGGGTTTTACCAATGCCTTTTCCGGGTTCTTTTCGGCAGTGAATGCTACCTGACGCCCGGCATCGTCAATGCTGATGTTATGGTAATTCCCCCTGCCGGTGCTTAAGCGTTTAAGGGTGTTTTTCTCTGAATCAAATAAATACAGGCCTGACGTAGTTTCCTTTTGTTTTGCAGGCGCTGTAACAGCAAAAGCTATCCATTTGCCGTTTTTACTTACCTGGTATTCGGTAACATATTTAAAAGTTCGTACAGTGCCGGTTTTTAGTTTTCTAACCGACAGATCAGCACCATCATGCGTAGCCGGAGCAACAGTTTCAGCTACTGCTTTTTTTGAAGTATCGCTTGTCGAAGTTTTTTTAAGTGTATCAGCCGCAGCGAGGTAAGCGATAACAGGTGCATCTTCAGCTATCTTAAAGGAGCGGATAGCCGGAACTTTGACCACAGACGATGACCCTAATGTAATTATACCCAAAGTATCTTTAGGGAAATCCGATTGTTTTTTCTTCTTTATTTTGGCCTGCCTGGTATCCTTATAAAATGGACGGATAAGGCATATAGCAAATTTTGAATCGCTGCTTATCTTAATGGTATCGGCTCTTGGAATTTTTAGCGAAGTAGTGTTTTTTGAGCCTTTTATGATCAGATCTGCATCACCCTGCTGTGGTTTTATTATATAGCCTATCCATTTACCATCGTTACTGATGCGCTGCCCGGCTACGCTTTGCCATCCGTCAAAAACAGAATGATCTAAAGGTTTTTTACCCGGGCTTTGAGCAAATACATGAAAACCAGTAGCCAGTAAGCGAAAGGCGAAAGGCGAAAGGCGAAAGGCGAAAGGCGAAAGGCGAAAGGCGAAAGGCGAAAGGCGAAAGGCGAAAGGCGAAAGGCGAAAGGCGAAAGGCGAAAGGCGAAAGGCGAAAGGCGAAAGGCGAAAGGCGAAAGGCATTATGTTAAATAGGAATATAAAACAACCTTTAACCTTTTACCTTTCGCCTTTTACCTCAAACTAACACATCGCTTTATTCAAGGCGCGGATGGCTTCGTTAAAATCTTCGCGGGCTACTAAAAACTGGATATTTACCATTCTTAAAGCAAAGCCGCAGCTTTTGATATTGATGCCGTTTTGAGCCAATGCTGTAGCTGATTTAGCAAGTAAGCCCGGCTGATCCATATTGGAGCCTATCAAACAAACCATAGCTATTTTCTCAACAGCAACCTTTTCGTAATTATCCTCTAATTCGCTGATTAGTTTTTTATTGTAGTCTTTTTCCCATATCACTATCGAGATGCTATTAGCGCTGGTAGCCTTAAAGCTGTAACTAACACCAAATTTGTAAAACAGCTGCATGATATGAAAATCCGTACCAACATTACCCACCATAGATGGATCATAAATGTCGATCATGATCACCCTATCGGTACCGGTTATCACCTCAACGCGTTTTTTATCGCAGATATATTCGCGCGTGATCAATGTTCCCGGGTGCTCCGGCTGAAAGGTGTTCTTGATCCGCAGGTCGATGTCGTTTATCTCCAGCGGCTTCGATGCCTTGGGGTGGATGGCCTCCATGCCCACATCAGCCAGCTGATCGGCAACATCATAATTGGTATTACCTACCGGGGAACAGTTTTCAACACCAACCAGTTGCGGATCGGCAGTACAAAGGTGGTATTCTTTGTGGATGATGGCTTCCTGCGGTTTTACAGCAACGGCAATTTTGCTGAAGGTAACTTCAGAGTAGCCACGGTCAAACTCGCGCATAATACCTTCGGTACCTTTGGCATAGCCGGTAACAATGGTAATTGTTTTTTCAAAATCAATATGGGCAAGGTCTTTTTTAATACGCTGATCAATGGTTAATGCACGATGATCATGAAAGCCGCTCAGATCGACCAAGGTAGCATTGATCCCCATATTTTGCAGGATATTGGTAAAGTTAAAAGCCGAATGACTTTCACCTATCGATGCCAGTATCTCGCGGGCGGCCTGTAAAATGCCTTCTTTACCTACATAACCCGAAGCCAGGATATTAGCCAGGTTTTCAAGGTAGGTTTGCGCATCTTTGATCCTTGTTTCAATGTACTTATCAGCTTCGGCTATGTTTAAACCAAGGCCATCGTAAGTTTTGTTGATCTGCTTTAAACGGGTAATAAGTTGTTTAAGCGGTGTATGGAAATCCTTGTAATTAGCAAGCTTATGATATACCCCCGGTGCGCCGGTCTTTTTGTTTTCGAGCAGGAGGTTGGTTACCCCCGAAAATGCCGATACTACAAATATGCGGTTATAAAGTTGCTCCCCGCTGCGTTCAAACAGGATGATGTTTTTGATCACATCACCCAAAGCGGTCATGGATGTACCGCCAATTTTTTCTACTGTTAACATTTTATATTGAAAGATCAGCAACCAGATACCATAACTGTACCAATTGTTATAACTATTTGTAATTGGTTGAATGCAAATAGCTTGTATCCGAGTTGCTTTTAAAAAAATAACTCATTTTGATATACACTATCAAAACGATTGAAATATAATGATTATTTGCTTTCTGCTTTTAGCTTAATTAACTGATAATGCTTTCCGCTTTAAGCATTTGGCTTTTAGCTTCAATTGTCCTTTTTGTATAAATCACCTGCTTTCTCAGCCGAAAGACGGATGCCCTTGATCATAGCCGAGCTAAAACCGTGGTGCTCCATTTCATTTAAACCGGCAATGGTACAGCCGCTTGGCGAAGTTACCTTATCAATTTCCTGCTCAGGGTGCGAGGCCAGTTGCAGCAGCAGATCAGCCGCTCCTTTGGCAGTTTGTGCTGCCATTTTCAGGGCGTCATGTGCATGGAAACCGATCTCGGTGCCGCCCTGTGAAGCCGCACGGATAGATCTCAGGAAGAAAGCGATGCCGCATGCACACAAAGCAGTAGCCGAGGTCATTAATTCTTCATTGATCTGTATGGTTACACCAACCGTATCAAAAAGAGATTTGGTCATGTTGATATTCTTATTGGTGCCATTATCGGTAGCAATACAGGTCATGGAGTGGCCTATGGCTATCGCGGTATTTGGCATAGCCCTGATCACCTGTACATTAAGATCAAGGTGCTGGCGGATATCTGCACAGCTAACGCCGGAAATAACAGATATCAATAATTGCTTATCCGGCTTTAACGAAGGTTTAATTTCGTCTAACAGTTTATTGAGTTGTTGCGGCAGCACGGCCAGCACAATGATGTCGGCTTTGCGTACGGCACGCAGGTTATTGTCAGATACATGATACCCCTCATCGGCATATTGGGCCAGCGCGGCTACGTTGCGGCGGGTTAACGATATTTGCTGGGGCTTACAAATACCTGATTTAACTAAACCTTTGGCTAATGACAGGCCTATGTTACCGGAGCCTAATATTGAAATGTGCTGTTGTGAGTTCATGCGTTTTGAGTTAAACGTGTTCCAAATGGTTTGTTATCTTTCAATTGACCAAGATCATCTGATTTGCCGATAATTACCGCCTTTACACCGCAGGCAATTGCGGTAAAAGCGTTATCAAGTTTAGGTAGCATTCCACTGTGTATAATCCTTTCCACTTTAAGTTCCTCGTAATGCTGCGGGTTAATTTCCCTGATCAGCGATTCTTCGTCATTGATATCTTTTAACACACCTTTTTTCTCAAAACAATATATTAGGGTGGTTTCATATAGTCCCGATAACGATACCGCCAGTGCCGAAGCAATGGTATCTGCATTGGTATTTAGCAACTGGCCTTCGCCGTCGTGCGTTATAGCGCAGAAAACAGGAGTGAAGCCCGCTTCCATCAACCGGCTTATATTTTCCGGGTTGATAGAGTCTTTAACAATATCGCCCACAAAACCGTAATCAATAGTTTTTACCGGTCGCTTCACCGCTTTAATAAAATTACCGTCGGCGCCGGTTAAACCTATGGCGTTGTTGCCAAAACGTTGCAACTGTGCCACTATATTTTTGTTAATGAGGCCACCATAAACCATGGTAACCACTCTTAGCGTCTCAATATCTGTGATGCGCCTGCCGTCAACCATTTTCGACTCGATGCCTAAATCTTCGGCCATTTGTGTGGCAACTTTGCCACCTCCGTGTACCAGGATCTTGAACCCGTCAAGCGCTTCAAAGTCCTTTAAAAAATGATATAGGTTTTCAGAGTTATCAATAACGTTTCCACCTATTTTGATTATATAAAGACCCTTATTAGGCGATAATTTACCCGTTTTGATATGATCTGTATCAATTTTATTCATTCCAGCTGTTAATATAACTCTTTTAATGCCAAATTTCTACTTTTTTGAGTAGAAAACCGTTAAAATTACGAAAATATAGTGTGTTTTTTAAAAAATTGATTTGAAAATGAATAATTGAATTTGCAGCCTAAGTTTACAATTTGATTATGAAAGAATTAGTATTATTGGAAAACTTTAAGGCATCATCCTTGCTTATACCTATCTATGGAGCAAAAAAAGAATACCAGGCCGCGGGTGGCAATTATTGGGGGAGGATTTGGCGGGATACATTTAGCTAAAAAATTGAAAGATGCACCCGTTGATGTGCTGATGATCGATAAGCATAATTATCACACCTTTCAACCTTTGCTATACCAGGTGGCGGGCGGCTCCATAGCTGCAGATTCAATCGGCTTTCCATTACGACGGATCTTTACGAGGCAAAAGAATTTTCGCTTTGCGCTTGCCCAGGTGGAGAAGATCAACGCCGAAAGTAATACGCTTGATACTGATATCGGAACCATTTATTACGATTACCTCGCGATAGCAACAGGCTCTAACACCAACTTTTTCGGCAATAAAGAGATAGAGCATTTTGCCATGCCGATGAAGAATATCCCGGAGGCATTAAATTTAAGGAGCCTGATCCTGCAAAACCTGGAGATGTCGCTGGTATCTAAAGACCCGGAAGAAAAAGCCGCGTTAATGACCTTTGTGGTTGTAGGCGGTGGCCCAACCGGTGTGGAACTTTCCGGCGCCCTTGCCGAAATGCGCGAGCTGATATTAATGAAGGATTACCACGGCTTGCGTAAACATAGCATGAAGGTTTACCTGGTTGAAGGTAAAGCAGAGCTGCTGGCAGCGTTTTCGCAAGGGGCCAGAACTAAGGCCAAGAAGTTTCTGGAAGATATGGACGTAACCATTTATAACAGTGCGCATGTACAAAGTTATAACGGTTATGAGCTAAAGATAGATAACGGGACATCGCTGTTAACCCGCAACGTGCTTTGGGCAGCTGGGGTAAAGGGCGAGTTTCCTGAAGGCATTTCTGCGGATAATATAGTGCGCGGCAACAGGATCCTGGTTGATGAATTTAACAAAGTAAAAGGCTACGAAAATATTTATGCCATTGGCGATGTAGCAGCGATGATCACTAATGAATATCCCAACGGGCATCCCGGAGTAGCGCCTGTGGCTATTCAGCAGGGGCAAAACCTTGGCGAAAACGTTTACCGCATGTTTGATCGTAAGCCGCTGAAACCTTTTAAATACAGGGATAAAGGCTCGCTGGCAACCATAGGGCGTAATAAGGCTGTGGCTGATTTGGGGAAGATCCATTTACAGGGATTTTTTGCCTGGCTAATTTGGGGATTTGTACACATTATGTCCTTAGCCGGTTTTACCAACAAGGGCATTATATTTTTTAGCTGGGCCATAAACTATTTTACTAAAAACAGCGATAACCGCCTTATTGTGCGGCATTTTGATACCGAAACACGAATGACCGATCCTGAAACGAGATAGTTACAAACAATAGGCCTTTTAAATCCTTACTTGTAAGTATTTATGGATCTGTTTGTTGTAATTGCTTTATTGGTTATTATCAGTGCGGTGTTCTCGTACCTGAACGCGCGTTTTATTAAGTTGCCGGGTACCATTGGTATCGTGTTGCTGGCAACTATTACTTCTATAGCCATACTCGTCCTCGATAAAGTCGATTCGTCGATAGCAGATTACCTCAGCAAACTTGCCAAAAATATTAATTTCTCCAAAGCAGTATTGAATATCCTGCTTGGCTTCCTGCTTTTTTCAAGCTCATTTAATTTGGATGGCCGGAAACTGAAGAAAGAAATGCGCCCGGTATTTGTATTGAGCACATTGGGCGTTATTATCTCAACCGCAGTGTTCGGTTTTCTGTTGTTTTACGTCGCCCCGGTTTTCCATATCCATATGCCGCTGATCTATTGCCTGTTGTTCGGCGCATTAATCTCGCCTACGGACCCTGTGGCTGTTTCGGCTATCATCCGCAATTCAAAACTACCGGTCAATCTCGAAACCATTATTTCGGGCGAGTCACTGTTTAACGATGGCATAGGACTTATCCTGTTTGTGATCATTTTGGAAATTGCCCGGGTGGGCGAGGAAAAGATTGAATTGGCAAAAGTGGTTTTACTTATAATAAAGGAAATAATTGGGGGGATGTTAGCCGGTGCTGTTTTGGGTTATGTAACTCACCGTTTGATGCGCTCCGTTAAAGATTTTCAGACCATTGTACTGATCTCGCTGGCTTTGGTGATGGGCTTGTCGGTATTGGCCGTATTGCTCGGTTTTTCGCTCCCTTTATCAGTTGTTATAGCCGGACTGTTTGCCGGAGGCCAATCCATTAACCAGGATAACAAAGAAAAATCGCACGAGGCATTAGAGAAGTTCTGGAAGCTGATTGATGAGATCCTGAACACCATTTTGTTTGTGATGATCGGTCTGCAACTGGTTAACCTGCCCTTTGTAAATAATTACTGGGTTACGGGAAGTATCTCTATTGCTACCGTTTTAATAGCCCGGTGGCTGAGTATCATGCTGCCGCTAACCTTTTTACGGCGTACACTTAAGGTAAATTACAGTAATATCAATATCATGACCTGGGCTGGCTTGCGCGGGGGAATTTCTATTGCGTTGGCCTTATCGTTGCCCAATACACCATACCGGCACCTAATCTTGTCAGGAAGTTATTTTATTGTGATATTTTCGGTGATTGTACAAGGGCTAACCTTAAACAGAATGATCAATAGTGTTTCTAAAAAGATAGAAGAATAAAACATCTATAATTCTGCCGCGGGTTTAGCGATAGCGTAACCCGTGGTAAACGATCTTTGAAGTTTTTAACTTCATCGGTTAAGTTGAAAACTTACGGGTGACGCTTAGCTAGCCCGCGGTAGTTAATTATTTAAGGCGCGACATATATTTAGCAATCTCTGCCTCGGTGGTATCTGCGCTCTTATCCAGCGCTTCAATAATATTTCCCTGTTCCACTTCAGTACGGTTTTGACTAAGTTTCTGTTTGCCCTGCAAATCGTTAACAATGATCTCAAAAGCCACAATGCCTTTCATCATCCGTTGCTTATACTCATCGGGTAGGTTATTCCATTGCGTTAGGTAATCAGCCTCATAATTGCTGATCATCTGTGCTAACAGATTAGCTGTTTGTTCGCCATCGGATAACATCGTGGCTTTACCGTAAGCATGCACAGCAATGTAGTTCCAGGTAGGCACGTTGGTCTCTTTTTCGTAATGCTTAGGGGAGATATAGGCGTGCGGCTCAGTAAAGATCACTAATATTTCCTTTGCAATAATTTCAGCAGCCTGCGGATTGGCTTTGGCGAAATGTGATGACAGAACAATTTTATCATCGCGCTTACTTACCAAAAACGGGATGTGGGTAGCAAAAGGAATATTGTCAGTAGCGGTAACGATAGTTGCAAAACTATAGCGCTGCATAAAATCAATCGCTTCCTGCTCGTTAGTTAACTGAAAATGTTTTGGCGTGTACATTGGGAAAAGAATTAAGAGGGGAAGAAGCAAGAGTCAAGATGTATGAAGTTTCGACTCTTACTTTTATAAAAATAGTAATTACTTACAAGCTCTCCAGCATCTGTTTCAATACTGCCTGGGCAGCCCAAACGCGGTTTCCTGCTTCATGCACTACAATGGAGTTCGGGCCATCTAATATTTCATCAGAGAGCTCCAGGTTACGGCGTACAGGTAGGCAATGCATTACTTTGGCATCGTTGGTTTGCTCCAGTTTTTTATTGGTCAGCATCCACTCTTCGTGTTTGCCCAATATATTGCCATACGGCTCATAAGCCGACCAGTTTTTTACGTAGATAAAATCCGCACCGGCCAAAGCTTCATCCTGGTTGTAACTAATGTTGGCACCCTGAGTAAAATCGGTACAAAGCTCATAACCCTTAGGCTGAACAATGGTAAAGTCAACATCGGCCTTGCACATCCACTCCGAAAAAGAGTTTGGTACGGCCTGCGGCAATGGTTTTATATGCGGAGCCCAGGTTAATACCACTTTTGGACGCGCTGTTGTTTTCAACTCTTCAATGGTAACTAAATCAGCCAGACTTTGCAGCGGGTGACGTGTAGCCGATTCCAAACTAACAACCGGTACTTTGCAAAACTCAACGAATTTGTTGAAAATCATTTCGCTATAATCCTCTTCACGGTTGCGCAAACCCGGGAATGAGCGTACACCAATGATATCGGCATATTGACCCATAACGCCGGCAGCTTCGCGGATATGCTCAACTGTGGTGCCGTCCATGATCACGCCGTCGCGCAGTTCAAGCGCCCAGCCTTCTTTATCAATATTAAGCACCATCACATTCATCCCCAGGTTAAGGGCTGCTTTTTGAGTGCTCATACGGGTACGCAAACTTGGGTTCAAAAACACTAATGCAAGCGTTTTATTTTTACCAAGCTGCTGATGGGCAAACGGGTCCTGCTTAAGCGCCAATGCCTCTTTTACAAGCGCATTAACATCGTCAACATCATTAACAGAAGAGAATAGTTTCATTAGTTTGGGTATTATAGCGAGTTATTGATTCAATACATTTACAAAAGCTTCCAGGAACCTATCGGCGTGAGCCTTAGTTAAATTAAGTGCCGGAAGTAACCTAATTACGTTAGGTTTAGCTTCGCCGGTAAATATGTGATGCTTGTTTAGCAGCTCCTTACGTGCATGGGCCAATTCTTCAGGCAGTTCGATGCCGATCATCAAGCCGCGACCACGAACCTCTTTAACCTGCTCCAACTTTTTCAATTCTTTGATCAGGTAACCGCCAATTTCGGCAGCGTTTTGCATCAGGTTGTCCTGCTCCATAGTTTCAAGTACGGCCAAACCAGCAGCACAAGCCAAGTGATTGCCACCGAAAGTGGTGCCCAGCATGCCGTAAGCAGGCTGTATTTTCGGCGAAATAATGATGCCGCCAACCGGGAAGCCATTACCCATGCCTTTAGCCATGCTGTAGATATCAGCATCAACACCGGCAAAATCATGCGAGAAGAATTTACCTGTACGGCCATAACCGCACTGTACCGAATCGGCAATGAAAACGGCATTATATTCATCGCACAATGAACGGATCTTCTGCAGGAAGCTTTCGGAAGCAACCTGGATACCGCCAACACCCTGGATACCTTCAATAATCACGGAAGAGATCTCGTTGTCTTTAAACGCCTGTTCTAACGCAGCCTCATCTGCCCATGGCAAAAAGATAACGTTATCAGTTTCGTTGATAGGGGCGACGATCTTTGGATTATCAGTAACCGCAACCGCTAATGAGGTACGACCGTGGAACGATTTGCTGAAAGCAATTACTTTCTTTTTTCCATTATAAAAAGAAGCCAGTTTTAAAGCATTCTCATTAGCCTCGGCACCTGAATTACACAAGAATAACTGGTAATCTTCCTTACCCGAAACTTTACCCAATTTTTGAGCCAGTTCTTTTTGAATAGGAATCTCGATAGAGTTAGAATAAAAACCAAGCTTGTGTAATTGGTCTTCTAAACGTTTTACGTAGTGCGGATGGGTATGACCAATAGAAATCACAGCATGACCGCCGTACATATCTAAATACTCGGTGTCTTGGGCGTCATAAACCAAACTGCCCTGGCCTCTAACTATATTTATGGGGTTGATTGGATAAACGTCGAATAATTTCATATCGTGTTAAGCTTAAAGCTGAAGGCTTAAGGCCGAAAGCTTTTATTTTCTTAGTGTCTTGATCAGGCTAATAAGCATAGCCTTCACTTCATTAATTAATTTATCTGTCTCCTGATAAAGTACATCCTCAACATAGAACAAGTCTTTACACATCAACAGGCAATACTCCAATTCGTGTGCTGAACCTAAAGCCTGATCTAAGAAATGAGCGAAGTCGCGTTCTGTATGCCTTCCGCATCCTTCAACTATGTTAAGCGGAATTGAGTATGATGCTCTTTTTGTTTGGCTCATTAGGTCGAATTGCTCACTTCTTGGAAATTTCGGAAGTACAGATTTGTAAATGAACATGTTAAGCGCATGTGCTTTTTTCCAGACCTCGTATTTTTTATAATCCCTCATAATTAGTTGCTTTAAGCTTTCAGCCTTCGGCTTTCAGCTCACCTAAAAAGCTATTCCCTTAAGTCGTAAGCCTGCGCGCTCGTCCAGTCCAAACAATAGGTTCATGTTCTGTACTGCCTGGCCGGATGCGCCTTTAAGTAAGTTATCCATTATGCTTATAATGAATATTTTGTTATCGTGTTTTTTTACCTGGATAAAGCATTTGTTGGTGTTCACAATCTGCTTCAGATCGATATTACGGTTAGTTACATGCGTAAACGGATGACCATCGTAGTAGCTTTGGTAAAGTGCTAAAGCTTCTTCTTCGGTTAAATCGCTTTCAGTGTAAATTGAAGCGATAATACCGCGGGTAAAGTCGCCACGATAAGGGATGAAGTTTATAGCCTTGTCAAAGTTACCTTGTAGTCGTCTTAATGATTGACCGATCTCATTCAAATGCTGGTGACTAAATGCTTTATAAACTGAAAGGTTATCGTTACGCCATGTGAAGTGAGAGGTTGGCGACAAGCTTTGGCCTGCACCCGTTGAACCGGTGGTTGCTGTAACATGCACTTCGTTATCCAGCAAGCCTTTTGATGCCAGTGGAAGCAGTCCCAATTGTAAACAGGTAGCAAAACAGCCTGGGTTAGCAATGTTTGATGCTGTTTTGATAGCTTCGCGGTTTAACTCGGGTAAGCCATAAACGAAACTTTTACCATTCAGGGTTGAGTTTTCGCTCAGTCTGAAATCCTGGCTCAGGTCAATGATCTTAACTGAATCGGGGATAGCATTTGCTTCCAAAAACTTTTTCGCATCGCCATGACCAACACAAAGGAAAAGCACATCAATATCAATAGATAATTCAGATGCAAATTTCAGGTCGGTATCACCAAACAGGTCGGTATGTACTTCGTAAACATAGTTGCCTGCATTGCTGTTGCTATGCACAAAAGCGATATCAACATTAGGGTGATTGATCAGGATGCGGAGCATTTCGCCGCCGGTGTATCCTGCTCCGCCAACTATGCCTGCACGTACCGCCACCGGGACCCCTGAAGGGGGAATATTGGAGGCGACTTTTATATTTATAAATTCGGTCATAATTTTAACAATTATTCCCCCCTTAGGGGGTTAGGGGGCCACATTTATCCGATCATTATTTGTAGATGGATATGAATATAAAATAAATTCAAGATCGCTCCGGTCGTTGTTGCTGATAAAATGCTTTTGACCGGGATGGATCTCGATACCCTGTTCGGGTTTCAATACTGTAACTTCACCGTCTATTGAAAATGTAGCCCGTCCTTTTAAAATAAAAAATACCTGTGTGGCTTTTTCGTGATAATGCAATTGCTCTGCAGTATCCGGCGGCATCAGTTCCTGTTTAACAGATAGGGCTTCGGTATCAATGAAGGTCCATCCATGGCAGTCGTCGCCCCAGTTGTAATGCTTTAGGCAGTCACTTTTTGAAAAAGCCGTATTAATCATTGCTTTGGCCGTTAACCTTATGATAGATCATTACCTGGTTGCCAAATATTTTAGAGAACCCTTTAACGTCTTCGCCGCTCCATGCATTGTTCATTTCGCCGTAGCTGCCAAACTTGTTCGACATCAGGTCATGATCTGACTCAATACCTATTACCTGGAAACGGTAGGGATGTAATTGTACAAATACTTTACCACTTACATTTAATTGCGTATCATTCAGGAATGCTTCGATATTGCGCATGATAGGGTCATGGAACTGACCTTCATGCAGCCAGTTGCCGTAGAAAGATGATAACTGATCTTTCCATGAAAGCTGCCATTTGGTCAACACGTGTTTCTCTAAAGTGTGGTGAGCCTTGATGATCACCATAGGAGCTGCAGCCTCAAAGCCTACGCGACCTTTAATACCGATGATAGTATCACCAACGTGAATATCCCTGCCGATACCATAAGGCTGGGCGATAGCCTGCAACGCCTGGATAGCTTTGGTTGGATGATCATATTTTTCATCACCAATGGCTACCAATTCGCCTTTTTCAAAAGTAAGCACAAGGTCTTTTACTTCAGATGCAGTAACCTGTGTTGGCCATGCTTCTTCAGGTAAGCCAAGGTTTGAAGTTAAAGTTTCCTTGCCGCCAACTGATGTACCCCAAATACCTTTATTGATGGAGTATTTGGCTTTCTCGAAGTTCATATCAACACCATGTTTTTTCAGGTATTCGATCTCTTCCTCGCGGCTCAGTTTCAGGTCGCGGATAGGGGTGATGATCTTTACTTCCGGAACAAGGATGTTGAAGATCATATCAAAACGTACCTGGTCGTTACCGGCACCTGTACTACCATGGGCAACAAATTCGGCACCAATTTCTTTAGCGTAGTTAGCAATAGCAGTAGCCTGGCTTACGCGCTCGGCACTTACTGATAGCGGGTAGGTGTTGTTTTTTAATACGTTACCGTAAATTAAAAAGCGTACGCAGGTATTGTAAAAGTTTTCGGTTTCATCAACCACATGGTGCGAAGTAACGCCCATTTTATAAGCGCGTTCCTCAACGCCTTTTAACTCTTCCTCGCTGAAACCGCCGGTATTTACAATAACCGAATGCACCTCGTAACCAAGGTCCTGTGTTAAATAAATACAGCAAAATGAGGTATCTAAACCTCCGCTATAAGCTAATACTACTTTTTTCATTTTTTAAGGTTAAAGGCAAAAGGTTAAAGGTAAAAGGTTTCGCCTTGCATGTTTTTTAATTATCGTTTCTTAAAAATTTTATAAACCCAATTAACATCGCTTTTATCTCGTTAATTGAGGTGTTTGTTTTATCATAAATCTCCTGTGGGATAAATCCCAGGTCATAAATCAAAAAGCAAGTATATTCTACTTCGTGTGCCGAACCTAATGCATTATCTAAATAATGAGCAAAATCTTTATCCGTATTTTTACCACATCCCTCAACTATATTTAAGGGGATGGAATAAGTGGACCTTCGCAGTTGGTTTGTTAAGGCAAATTGTTCTTCGCGCGGCATAATCGGTAGTATATCGGCATAAACCTGCTTTGTAAGCATGTGCGCTTTTTTCCAAACATCAAGTTTTTTATAATCTCTCATTGTTCAATGCAGACATTTTTAGTGCAGCTACCTTTAACCTTTCGCCTTTGACCTTTCACCTAAACATCGTGGCCGATGCGCTTTTTTATCGCATTCTCGATACGTTCGAGCAAAGTTGCCTTGTGTGTAATGCGCTGCATCTTTTCTTCGTATTCTTTCTGTTTTTCGGCAGGATCAAACAGCATGGCGGTGCACATGCAGTTTTTGCGGCCTTTGCTGGTTAAAATATCAAAGTTTACGCAGCTTTTGCAGCCTGCCCAAAAGTTCTCGTCCTGGGTAAGTTCGGAGTAGGTAACAGGTTCATAGCCAAGCTCCGAATTGATCTTCATTACAGCTAAACCAGTTGTTAATCCGAATATTTTGGCATCGGGGTATTTGGTACGCGATAGCTGGAAAATACGGTGCTTAATGGCCTTTGCCAATCCCGCCTTACGGAACTGTGGATTAACAATAAGGCCCGAGTTGGCAACGAAATCGCCATGGCTCCAGGTTTCAATATAGCAGAAGCCGGCCCAGGTGCCGTCTTTATGGAGGGCTATAACAGCCTTGCCTTCCAGCATTTTATTAGCAACATATTCGGGTGAGCGTGTAGCTATACCAGTTCCGCGTGCCTTAGCCGATTCGGCCATTTCATCGCAAATCATTGGTGCATAATCAACATGCTGTGCAGTAGCAACCTGAATATCAAAATCTTGTATTGTCATTTAAATAGATAATTACCGTGAAATTAATTGGCTTTATCAGCCTTAAATAATTAGATGGTTTTTTTAAAAAGAAGTTTAAAAAACTCTTTTTGTGTGGGCAGGAGGAAAATTAATTCAAACCCGTGGCATGTAGGTCCTTCGTCGGAG
>NZ_JBFUHE010000015.1:0-192657 GCF_056402535.1 Mucilaginibacter sp. P4_A11 | reverse complement strand
GTTTTAATTAACGATTTTATTTAATTGGTAATAAAATAGATTGTTTATGAAAATTTTTTTAATGATTTTTTAGAGTAGGTAGTTTTTGTGTAATGATGAAAATTAAATGAAAAAATAGACAAAATTATTTTGAATTATTTTTACCTTTTACAAAATATAATATATGTATATTCGTTATTAAAGAAATTTAATTCTGAAAATATGCTTATCACCAAATTTGATTTGTACAATGCCGAGTGGCTCGACCTTGTATTTGACCGTCGTAATAAAAATTACGGCGCTTATGAATTAAGACAAAACTATGGGCGTACCATGGCACGATCTATGGGAATTGCTTTTGCAGCGGTAGCGCTTTTATCGGCGGCAAGTATTATTTTTAAAGCTAAGCCGAAGCATGAAACTACAGTTGGTATGACCGAGGTTGACCTTACTAAAATATTACCACCTCCACCTAAAAAGGACGAAGTAGTGGAGCCTCAAAAAAGTCAACCCGCCGAACCTGTTAAGGCAGCAGCGCCAACTCCTACCATTAAATATACAACGCCGCACGTTGTGCCTCAGGATGTGGCAACCGAACCTCCGACGGTTGCTGATCTTAATAAAAATGCGGTTGGTTCGGAAACTATTAAGGGTGACGGTCCTCCGACTAACGTATTGGATACTAAACCAGAGGGGCCGGGTGGGCCTGGCGTAACAGAGGATAATGGTGTTCATACGCTTGGTGATCCTCTTGAAGTAATGCCCGAACCACTTGGCGGAGCTGCTGCATGGGCTAAATTTTTACAGAAAAATCTGCGTTTCCCACCCGCTGCTCAAGATGCCGGTGTATCAGGTAAAGTTTTCATGAGCTTTATTATCGAAAAGGATGGTACGCTTTCAAATATTAAAGTTGACCGCCCTGCCGGCTACGGTTTTGATGAAGAAGCCCTGAGGGTATTAAAATTAGCCAAAGCCTGGAAACCAGGCGTACAAAACGGACAGAACGTACGGGTTAGGTATAGCATCCCGATAAGCTTTCAGTTAGCGACAGAAGAATAGGTAGTAATTGGTGTTATGTTTTTAATGATGTGTGTTATATTGTTGCTGACTGTGTTCAGGCCCCGCGAAAGCGGGGCTTTTTTGTATATTATTCAGGTAGAAGTATAATCAGATCTCTCATTTCTTATTATCCATCATCCCTCTTAGTACCTCATTGTACAGCGATTGTGTTGAAACGATGGCCGAATATTTTGCATTTTCTGTTATTGCAATAAAAGGTTCCTCGGCAGCGAACAGCGCATTTGTTTGCTCCTGATTGCCCCAGTTTTTATCGATCTGCTTTTTTATCAATACCGGGCTGAATACTTCATCGATGTGTACAATGTTGATGTGCTTGGCTTCTGCCTTATTTTCAATAGTTTCGCCAAGGTCATGCTGTAAAAGCTGCTCGGTCAATAATTCGTTAGGCAGACCCGTGATGGTTGAAAATGCCATCCAACTGTGGTTTAAGGCAAGCATACCCTGCATCCAGGGTGGTGCCGGTGGAATAGTATAATAATTGGTAGGAGGCAATGGGGTTAGCGGACCTAACAGTGCCCATTGTGCGGCTGCCGCACGGGCTGCATAAAAGCTTTTTGAATACCGTGGATCTTCTTTCAGTAATTGTTCCAGCAGGTCGCCGGGGCGGGCCCAGCCTAAATAGATTTGCTGTTTGGCTTCTATAGTTGCTGTAAAAACAATTTTATCCGGCTTTTTAAGCCGGTCGGCACCAGCTAATAAAACTAACAGGCGGGTTTCCCACCAGGCGTGACCGTCTTCCAGGTCTATCACCGCAACGCCCGAAGCGGTAGCGGCGCGTAGCGTTTCGAGGATATTGGAAGTACCGCTATCTGCAACATATTGCCCCCGCACCCCGATGTTGGCAGGTACGGTAAAGCCTGAATTTGATAATTGCTCTATTTTAGAAAAGTCGATCTTGAGGTCGCCATAGCCTATGGTACCCCCGCGTTCAATAACCACGTTGAGAATAGCAAGGACAATAGGTAATAAGCTTAGTATAAAAATGCCGATCAATACTGTGTTACCGGATGAGTCGGCAGGCCAGCCGGTATACGAACGAAGCAAACTGGTAATGAGCAGCAAGGCCAATAAAACAACAATGGCGGTAATGATGCTCACCTTGGGACTAAACGGCCAGAAACTATGCTCATTTGTTTTCATGTATTTCACCCTCAAATACTATACGAATTATGATAGAGGCACGGTAAAGCGTGCACAAAACCCTAACCTTTGCAGGTAGATCAGTCAAAATGATAATTTTACGGTCAGGATAGCTTAAAATTCGATATAAAATATTGAAAAACAATACGTTGAATCACGTTTTGGCTTTGCGGTTTTTACGTGAATGTAAGGGGGGATTGGAGCAGGAGGGGTGACTACTTTACACGGTGTTGATATACCGTATCTCCGCCCATGCTTTCAATAATAAGGCTATCCTTGTTTTTAAGTTTAAAAGCAAAGCTCGGTTCACCCCAATCATATTTGATGCGGATGCTGTCGCCTGTGATTTTATACTTATAGGATACAGAATGTTCGGGATAATAAATGGAATCCTTATTTATTTCGAATATCGGGTTTTCCTCGCCGTTAATAGCCCAGATGCCTATAATGTCTTTTGAAACGTCGCCGTTGGATGAAGTTGTATTTGCAGTTTGCTTATTTTTTGTCCTATCAATGTTTTTGGCAGGATCATTTTTTGCTATGATGTTTCTTTTGTTATTAGTTGAGTTGCTATTACAGGATAGCATGATCAGCAATAATGGAATAAAAAGCAGCTTTTTCATTTGTGAAAGGAAAGGCTGCAATTATAAATAATATTAGAGGATTTTTATTTATTACAACGCCTTTAGTACCGGGTGCACGGACATAGCATGAAGATAACTACCTGGTAACCTCCGGAGCAGCCTGGGCCATCTCCCTTATTGATACCCAACCATAAGGACTACCCTTGTATCTAACAAAAACAGTCATTGATCTTCCGCGGCCAATTGATGACTTCCCGCCATTTATTGGAGTGCTCCTGAAAGCGAAGATACAGGTTTCGATTATCGTGCTTCCGTTGAAGGCTGTGCTTTCAACCTGGTTCTGGATTAATTCCATTTTGGTAGTACGGAACATGGCCGTTAATCCTTTAGCCAATTCCGCGCGACCGGTAACCACATTGTTGCCGCCAAAATATTTAACAATATCAGGATGGTGCAGCGCTACTAAAGCTTTCACATCGCCGTGCGCAAACGCAACAGTAAATGCGGCTTTGGTTTTTTCAAGCGCGATTTTGTCGGCGGCAAGGTTATCGCTTTGCGTCGATGAACAGCAACTATTTAATATCAAAAAAATGAAAAGGAAATAGCATAATGTTTTCATACCGTTTGTTGATTTAATGACAACAAAATAGTGAATATTGACCGTGTTGATTTTGGAAATTGACGATCACATCCTGTAAGTTGACAAGATGCGGGTTGGGGATGATGATTGGAACTAATGCTAATATAATATGTGTTGATTTATCATAATTTATTATCCCTTAATACTTTACCATAAGTTTAAGTTATTAACTTTATGAATCAATCTTAGCCTATATTTATGAAAATACAAACTGAACCCATCGGCAGCATTCCGCGCCCGGTTTACCTACAACAAGCCATGACCGCATTTGCCGGCGGACAAATTAAAGCCAACGAATTAGATGCCCTGTTTGACCAGGCTACCCACGAAACCATCATGGAACTGGAAGCCACCGGCTCGCCCGTAATTAGTGATGGGGAGCAATCAAAACCGAGCTTTGTTACCTACCCGATGCAGGGCTTTAAAAACTTTGCCGCCGATGGTGTGGTGATCCCTTTTGCCGACGGACATACCCGTCAGTTACCAAAGCTAACCGCAGGCCCATTTCATTACACCACTTTTGCAAACTCATACCTTAACCGCGCCAAAAAGTACGCTAATTTGCCGGTGAAGCAGGCGGTTATTTCCTGCTCGGCCATGAGTTTGCTTTATCCGCAGGAGGGTATCGATGGCTACCCGCGCGACCAGTTCCTGGCCGACCTGGTGAACGATGCGGCTTATGATATCCGCTCATGCCTTGAAAGCGGCGCGTATAATGTGCAAATTGATTTTACCGAGGCCCGCCTCGCCATTAAGTTAGATCCCAGCAAACAACTGCTGTCGGCATTTATTGATCTCAACAACCAGGTACTCGACCGCTTTACAGCCGAAGAGCAAAAGAAAATAGGCGTACACACCTGCCCCGGCGGCGACCATGATTCTACCCATAGCGCAGACATTCCTTACACCGAGCTGCTCCCGCTGTTGTTTAAGCTCCACGCCGGTAATTTTTACCTGGAATATGCCGCCGAAAAAGATAAGAAAACGGTACTCAACGCCATCAAGGAAAACCTCGGCGCAGGTCAGCGGGTGTTTTTGGGTGTTACCGATGTTATTAACCCCAAAGTAGAAACCGCCGAAGAGGTAAGTGACCTGATCCTCGAAGCCGCACAGATCATCCCCGTTCAGCAGCTCGGCACTACCGACGATTGCGGTTTTTCACCCTTTGGTGATGATACTTCAACCGCGAGGGAAATTGCTTTCGCGAAGATCCGCGCAAGGGTAGAGGGCACTAAGCTGGCGGAGAAGGTGCTGGGGAGGTAAAGAAATTTAACACTGATTCAAGTTTAGCTAATACTGGTTCAAGTTTAGCGACAGCGTAACTTGGACCTAAAACCCTGCAAGCATCCTGCTTGCGAAGCTTAATTGATATTTTATTCGTCCTAAAATGAGTTAAGCTGAAAGCTTAACTCATTTTAGGACGATGTTACGCTATCGCTAAACTTCGACCAGTAAACTATTCTGCTGCTATTTTTTTATCATATTCAGCTTGCAATTCATCAACCTGATCGTAATAATTCTTCTTATCAGCAAAAACTGCCGGATTATAAGGATCGCCTGGTTTGTGTTTGCTGATCAGGTCAAATTGGGTACCATGGGAGGCTAACCAGATATCAAATTTTAAGTTCTTCATTGCTTTTAATGTATAAGCGTAATCCTTAGCAATACCAGGATAAGAGGGTATATCTGAAAACTTTTTATCGGTAACAATAGTAGGCATATTGGCGATCAAGACTCTGTAGCTTTGTTTATCGTCTTTTACATCAAACAAATAGCTACAGGAACCTTTTGTGTGGCCCGGGTGGTGAAGTATGGTGAGCTTCATGTTCCCCAGCTTAATACTATCGCCATTGTGTAAAATACGGTCAACTTTTACAGGCGTGAAGGTGCACACATCTCCTTTAAGATCGTAATCGGAAAGTCCTCCGCCGGCTACTACAGCTGCATCACCTTCGTCAACCATCATTTTGGCTTTAGTTATCTTCTTGATGGCTGCCATAGCACCCAGATGATCAAAGTGGGCCTGGGTTGTTAAGAGAATTTTCGTGTCCGAGATCTTGAAACCCAAAGCCTTGATATTGGCTTTTATTTGTGGTTCGGAGGATGCAAGCCCGGTATTGATCAGGATATTACCCCCAGGAGTTACGATGAGATAACAGGCCAGATCGGCGGTGCCTACATAATAAAGATTGCCCGCGATTTGAAAAGGTGGAAATGGCCGTGTCCATTCCGGATGCTTTTCGGCCGATGGCTCCAGCACCTTTTGTGCCTGAACAATTAAAATGCTGCACAGGAAAAATAACAAGAAAAGCGTTCGTTTCATTTTGGTAATCTTTTAAAGGGCAAAGAAATCATTTTATTTTTTCAAGGGCTATGTTGAAATAATATTTCCTTTCGTTGGCCCTCCAGAGTCGTTAACTTAAGGAAAAAACACGGGATTGTGCGATTCCCCTCTTGAGAGGGGCGGAGGGGTGTGTTCCTTCGCTTTGCTTATCGCTTACAGAAACACACCCCTGCTACCACTCTTTCCTCCGCGCCCCCTCTCGAGAGGGGAGTTAAATCTTTTATTTAGTCGCTGAAGTTAACGCCTATGGTCTAAGTCACCAGTGTGCCGCATGTGCATTGTACGATGGTACAAATGCAACAAACTCGAAAGTATTTGCAACATACGCGTAAGCGTTTTTTTAATAGGTAACGTTTTTTTGTAAGGTAATTGCACCGGTGTTATAACCAGGAACGATGGTGTTTGGTGCAATTAAATTGTTATCAATTCTAAACCTGATATCTATTAATTACCTATGAAAAAAACTTATCAACCCGGAATTTTCCGCATTAAACCGAATGTGTTAAAAATCAGCCGACTAACTGCCGTTGTTGGCTTGTTACTTTTTGCCGCCTGCAAAAAGGACTCGCCATCTGTAACTAAAACAACCACAGGTACGGACACAACCCATACGGGAACAGGCACCGGTACAGGAACGGGCACTGGTACCGGAACAGGCACGGGAACGGGCACCGGGACAGGAACCGTGATCGATACCCTCACTCCCAGCAAAGTTGCTGTTGCCGCTTTAGATGATGAGGTGAATACCTTTATGACTACGTATGATGTTCCCGCGGTATCTGTGGCTATTACCAAAGGCGAAAAGCTGGTTTACTTGAAAGCTTATGGTGTAAGCGATAAATCTAAAGGTACTAAAGCCGTTATCAGCGACCGCTACCGTTTGGCCAGCTGTTCAAAACAGTTTACCTCTGTCGCCATTATGAAACTGCTCGAGCAGGGTAAGATAAAACTGACAGACAAAGTATTTGGCGATGGCGCTATTTTGGGTAAAACCTATGGTACTAAAACATACGGTTTGCATATTACCGATATTACGGTTGATGAACTGCTGCACCATACATCCGGGGGCTGGGGCAACTCGGTAGACGACCCAATGTTCAGTAACCCAACAATGACAACTGCGCAACTCATCACCTGGACTTTAGATAACCGTCCGCTCGACCGTGTACCGGGCACCAATTACGACTACTCCAATTTTGGCTACTGCATATTAGGGCGTGTGATAGAAAAAATTACCGGGCAGACTTATGCAGATGCCGTGAATACACTGGTATTAAAGCCCATCGGGATTACCGATATGACTATTGGAGGTAACACACTGGCCGAGAAGCAGACAAAAGAAGTTACCTACTATGGCCAGTCGGGCGAAAACCCTTATGCCTATAACATTACGCGGATGGACGCGCATGGAGGCTGGGTAGCTACCGCTGCCGATCTGGCCAGGTTCCTGGTTTATATAGATAAATTTCCGGTACGTGCAGATATACTTACATCTGCCACTTTAACCACCATGTACACAGGTTCAACAGCCAATGCAGCTTATGGCTGCGGATGGGCCATTGCCGGCAATAATTATTTTCACCAGGGAAGTCTGCCGGGTACAGCCACAGAGCAGGCCCGTTTGGATAACGGGTTTAATTTTGTGTTCCTCACCAACACGCGCAGTTTTAAAGTGAATTTCGATTCTAACCTGGATCAGATCTTCTGGAAAGCTTTCGCTAAAAATCCAACCTGGGCTACGGAGGATTTGTTTTTGAAATAGTTAAAGGAAGCCTCTCTCCACCACGTCATTGCGAGGTACGAAGCAATCGCGAACTGTACAGGGGGACTGTCTTAGCCGCTCTGTAAGTAGGGGATTGCTTCGTACCTCGCAATGACGTTTTTTTAATCAGCTTTTAATCGAGTTTTTATATGAAAATCAATAGTTATAAATTCATAGTAGTTAGCTTATGCTTGCTGCTTGGCTTTAAGGCCCATAGTCAGCAAATAGATACCGCAAAAGAAAACGGGGCAATAAAGCAACTTGTCAAAAATTATGAAGATGCCTGGAACCGGCACGATCCTAAAGGCCTGGCCGATAATTACACCGTTGATGCCACCTGGGTAAACTGGTTTGGCGCATACTACAAGGGGAGGGATGATATTCAGTTTCATTACCGGCAGGTGCATACTACCTATTTTAAATCCACGCATTATTATACCCGCGCGGTTGAAGATATTAGTTATCCCTATCCCAATCTCGCTATTTCACATGTACGAACCGGCTTGGACGGCGATGAACGCTATCCTGGCGAAACGTTTGAGTTTAGGAGGATGATTGTGCTGGTGAAACGTGATGGCGTTTGGAAGATCCTGGCCGGGCAGAATGCTAAATTGGAGAAAGGTATAAAATAGCGTCTCGTCCTAAAAGCGGGCCAAAAGGCGCAGCCTTCTGGCTGTGAGTGAATAGGCCTACGGTATCGGACAGCGCTGAGTTGACCGTGCAACTTATTTTGCTTCAGTTTTGAAAAGAAACCAGTAATGGTGCCAATAATCGCGCATGGCGAGTTGACCAGACAATTACTAACTACCGGAACATAAAAAATCTTTCTGTTGCCGGACTGCCCGTCGGGGCTTATCTCTATAACATACGTTTCCTCACTAATACCGCCGCAATTACACTCCCGCTTATTAATGTTTTCAAAGTTTTTTGCTGTCAAATTACTCATGAATTTGGTCATAACGGCATCAGCTATGTATCGCAAGCAAATTCAAGCAGATTTACCACAAGGCACAGCTTTGCGGTAGTAAAAATCAAAGACGCTGCCGCAAGGCTGTGTCTTGTGGCCCACATGCAAAGTATAAGCCAGTAAAAGCAGCCGGTAGAACAAGTTTAATAGTTTAAGTCCTACTAATGGTGTCACTATTTTGCCAGTACCCCTCAAGCATGAAGTGCTAATTTCGATAAATCTCAAAAAAACATAAAAAACGCCCCAGCTGGCGCGAGTATGCAGCGTTGGCAAAAGCGTTGCGTACTCGTGACTTTGTTATCAAGGTTATACAGCCAATATCTGATTTAGAATGTCACGAGTACCCCACAACACAGTTCCGCCCTGCATACTCGCGCCAGCAAAAGAAAAGTTTAAGACCTTAATTTAATGATTTTAAACCATAATAATGGTGTCACTATTTTGCCAGTACTCCTTGAGCCTGAAATACAGATTTAAGAAAATTTTAAAAAAAATATAAAAAATAGGGGAAATGGATGACAGCAATAAATCTGCGTTTTAACGCTGATATTTTACCCTCAAAAGTTTTAAATTCTGATTATTAGTTATTTAACTATGTTTCAAGTAAAAAGTCAATTATTTGATTATCAAGGTGTTTCATAAAAATGGTGTTCCGCGTTTTTACATTCAAAATTTGGAACACGCTCATTTTTTAAAAAAGGACACCGGAGATTTTTTTATTTTTTTTCGGGAATCAAAAAATTGGGACAGCCGCTTTGTTACAAAATGCCTTAACTTATGGAACCGTCTACCTGTACCTTTCGCCTTTCAGCTTTTACCTTTAACCTAAACCTTAAACTCCCTTTCACCTTTCCCTCAAAAAATCATACTTTTGCGCATCCTTTCAAATAAAACAATATTACATTGGAGCACCAGGAATTAACTACCGTTGAAACCGCTAAAGATCTGGGCCTTTTACCCGAAGAATTTGTACGTATAAATGAAATATTAGGGCGTGTGCCCAACTTTACCGAGCTTTCTATTTTCTCGGTTATGTGGAGCGAACACTGCTCATACAAAAATTCAATTACCTGGCTTAAAACTTTACCTAAGGATAGTCCGCGGATGCTGGCTAAGGCAGGTGAAGAAAATGCCGGTCTGGTTGACCTTGGCGACGGCATCGGCTGCGCCTTTAAGATCGAATCGCACAATCACCCTTCGGCCCTTGAACCATATCAGGGTGCTGCTACAGGCGTGGGCGGTATCAACCGCGATATATTTACCATGGGCGCAAGGCCTATCGCGCAGCTTAACTCCCTGCGTTTTGGCGATTTAACACTCGATAAAACCAAATGGTTAGTTAAAGGTGTGGTTAAAGGTATTAGTCACTATGGCAATGCTTTCGGCATCCCAACCGTAGGCGGGGAATTGTTTTTTGACGATTGCTATAATGTTAACCCGCTGGTTAACGCTATGTCGGCCGGTATTGTTAAGGCCGGCGAAACCGTTTCGGCTACATCATACGGCGTGGGCAACCCGGTTTATATAGTTGGTTCGGCTACAGGTAAAGACGGGATCCACGGTGCCGCCTTTGCTTCTAAGGATATCACTGAAGATTCGGTGAACGACCTTCCTGCCGTACAGGTAGGCGACCCGTTCCAGGAAAAACTGTTACTGGAAGCTACCCTTGAGGTGATTAAAACCGGTGCTGTTGTTGGTATGCAGGATATGGGCGCTGCCGGTATCATCTGCTCGAACTCAGAAATGAGCGCCAAAGGTGAGCACGGTATGCGGATCGACCTGGATAAAGTACCGACCCGCCAGGACAACATGAAACCTTACGAGATCCTGCTTTCTGAATCACAGGAGCGGATGCTGATCGTGGTTCACAAAGGCCGCGAAAAAGAAGTTGAAGCCATTTTTGATAAATGGGATCTGAACTGCGCTATCATTGGTGAAGTTACCGATACCCAGCGTTTAGAATACTTTATGCACGGCGAAAAAGTGGCCGATGTACCTGCTGCTGATCTTGTATTGGGCGGCGGTGCCCCGGTTTACGAACGCGAATACCGAGAACCTGCTTACTTTGCCGAAAACCAGAAATTTGATATCGATGACGTTGCCGAGCCTGCAAACCTCGTTGAGGTTGCTGAGCACCTGGTTAGTCATCCTAATATCGCTTCAAAACGTTGGGTAACCGACCAGTACGATAGCATGGTAGGTGTACAAACCATGACAGCTAACCGCTCATGTGATGCTGCGGTTGTTGCCGTTAAAGATACTGACAAAGCTATCGTGTTAACTACCGACTGTAACTCGCGCTATGTATATGCCGACCCATACAAAGGTACTGCCATTGCCGTTGCCGAAGCTGCACGTAACATTACCTGCGCCGGTGGTGAGCCTGTGGCTATTACCAATTGCTTAAACTTTGGTAACCCTTACATTCCTGAAGTTTACTGGCAGTTTGTGAGCGCTATTAAAGGCATGGGTGATGCCTGCCGCAAGTTTGAAACCCCTGTTACCGGTGGTAATGTGAGTTTCTACAATCAGTCGGCCGATGGTGGTTCGGTGTTCCCTACGCCAACTATTGGTATGCTGGGTGTGATGGATGATGTTGATAACATCATGACTGCCGACTTTAAACAGCCCGGCGACCAGATCTATTTGATCGGCGAATCGGTTAATGACATCGCTTCATCACAATACCTTGCTTCATGGCACAAAATCACCAAAGCGCCTGCGCCGTTTTTCGATATCGACAAAGAGTACGATATGCAACAAACCGTTAAGGAACTGATCAAACACAGAGTGATTGAATCGGCCCATGACGTTGCTGATGGTGGTTTATATATTGCCCTGTTAGAGTCATCAATGCCTAACGGTCTTGGTTTTGATATCGCATCTGATGATAGCATCCGTAAAGATGCTTTCCTGTTTGGCGAAGCTCAGGGCAGGGTAGTGGTAAGTGTTGCCCCTGAAGAAGAAGAGCGTTTTGTTGAGGTAATGGCTACCAGCGAAGTTGAGTTTACCCTATTGGGTACGGTAACCAACGGCGCTTTAACTATAGACGAAGAAGCCTTTGGTCATGTTACCGATTTGAAAATGGTTCATGCTAACATCCTTCACGGTATTTTAGGAGAATAATGTTAAAACTAAACAGGGTACATCATATAGCTATCATCTGTTCGGATTACGCAAGATCCAAACAGTTTTATACCGAGGTACTCGGTTTAAAAATAGTCCGCGAAGTTTACCGCGAACAACGACAATCATACAAGCTTGATCTGGCATTGGGCGACCTCTACCAGATCGAGCTTTTTTCTTTTCCCGATCCGCCTGCAAGGCCATCCCGGCCAGAAGCTGCAGGTCTGCGTCATTTAGCTTTTGAGGTTGATGATTTGGATGAAGCCGTAGCACATATAGCTTCGTTTGGTGTGGATGTAGAGCCGATTCGTGTAGACGAATGCACGGATAAACGCTTCACCTTTTTTGCAGATCCGGATGGTTTGCCGCTGGAGTTGTATGAGGTTTGATTTGCGTCATGCCGAATTTATTTCGGCATCCCACGGGACAGGTCTGTTTCGTTTTTAGATAACTTTTGTTGTTATTAACAATCATTCGCCCGCTCAATCGCCGCGGGTTGGCTTTGTTCTTTTTCTTGATAAAAAGAACCAAAAATCAAGTCAGCAGGGAGGCTTCTTTGCGCTCATCCACCCCCTGTGCCTATTGCTCGGGCCTTTGCCCTGCAAACCGGGCAGAACCACGGGCTGCAATTATTTTGCCCAGCCACACTTTACCAATGCTTCTGCAAAAACTTGCTATGCCCTTGCAGCCGCACAGGCCACCATTGTTCTGCCCGCTTTCGCCCGAAGCTTTCCTGCTGACGGGGGAAGAAAAGATGCAAGAAATCAAGAGGTAAGAGACAAGACTTAAAACAATGTCATTGCCTTTAGATTAGCTTCAACAATAATAATAACCCCTATTATTTTGTTGAAGCTAATCTAAAGGCAATGACATATTATTGTTATTAATCCCAAAACAAAAGCGGGCAAAGGCCTGACAAAAAAGCGGGCCTGGGAGTATGGCTTGCGAGGGGAAGCATTTTTTTGTCTTGATTTTTTGGTTACTTTTTCATCAAGGAAAAAGTAACTGGCTCTCGCCCGGCCAAGAGGGCGACGGTGTAAGTTATTTAGCAGTAATATAATTTATACCCAATCGACGGAAAGTTTTCATCTCGAAATAATAACTTCGCCCCCATGTTCCGTTTTAAACAATTCAGCGTTGACCAAGCCGGCTGTGCCATGAAA
Source organism: Mucilaginibacter sp. P4_A11 (assembly GCF_056402535.1). Lineage (NCBI taxonomy): Bacteria > Pseudomonadati > Bacteroidota > Sphingobacteriia > Sphingobacteriales > Sphingobacteriaceae > Mucilaginibacter > Mucilaginibacter sp. P4_A11. The sequence continues at coordinate 179,872 of NZ_JBFUHE010000015.1, read as the reverse complement.
ATCAATACCGATGGTGTCTTGCTCGGCGCTGTGGCCGGCGCAGATACGCCTTCAAATATCCTGGATATTGGCACCGGAACAGGGGTAATAGCCATGATGCTTGCCCAGCGGTTTACCAATGCCGAAATTGACGCTGTTGAAATCGACGAACAGGCGGCTGCGACAGCGAAAAGTAATTTCAGCAATTCGCCATTTAGCAGCAGGCTAACGCTTTACTCAAAAGGATTTGAACTGTTTTTTTTCGATCATCCTGATAAAAGGTATGATCTTATCGTATCTAATCCCCCGTTTTATATTAACTCCCTGCAATCGCCGGGAGCAAAGATCAATTTGGCCAAACATGCTGCTGATGGTTTCTTTGAGCGATTGATATCAACCGTTGCAACACAGCTTACGCAACAAGGGATTGGCTGGTTAGTATTACCAATTGACACAGCAGGTTTAGTTAAAGACCTGGTTAAGCAGCACGGACTTTACCTAAAAAAGATAATCACCATACACTCTTTTAAGGATGATGCAGCGCACAGGGAGATCCTTGCCTTTGGAATGAGCAATGAACCGCTAACTGCCCATAAGTTTATTATTTACAGCGAACCAAAAGTATACACGGAAATGTACCGTGAGTTGCTAAAGGATTTTCTGACGATATTTTGAGGCTCCGTCTTGATTCTTGAATCTTAATTCCTGACTCTTTAATTCTATCTTTACCCAATGACCCGCATAGGCCTTATTTCCGACACCCATAGCTACCTCGACGACGCCGTATTTAAACATTTTGAAAATTGTGATGAGATCTGGCATGCCGGTGATTTCGGCACTATTGAACTGGCCGATAAGCTTGCCGCATTTAAGCCATTAAGAGGTGTATACGGTAATATCGACGATAAAGACGTGCGTATAGTTTACCCCGAACATTTACGCTTTAAATGCGAGGATGTAGATGTATGGATGACTCACATCGGAGGCTACCCCGGCAGGTACAGCCAAAACATCAAAGGCGAAATTTATAGCAATCCGCCAAAGTTATTTATCACCGGGCACTCGCACATTTTAAAGGTGATGTTCGATAAAAAGATCAATTGCCTGCACATGAACCCCGGCGCAGCAGGCAAGCAGGGCTGGCATAAAGTGCGTACCCTGTTGAGGTTTAATATCGATGGTGATAAGATCCAGGATCTGCAGATTATTGAGCTGGCAGGGTAGTGGTGAATGGTTTATTAGGTTGATTGGGTGAATGGTTCTTACACCATTCCTGCCTTAGCATTCTCTGCCTCAAAAACAGAATCAATAAGCAGGGGAGGGCGTTTGCCGGCTGCTACTGCCAGTTGGTCGCAACGCTCGTTTTCAGGGTGACCGTTATGACCACGCACCCAGGTGAATTTAATTTTATGCAGTTTGCTTATCGTCAAATAGCGCATCCACAGGTCTTTGTTTTTTTTACCTGCAAAGCCTTTTGCCACCCAGCCATTAACCCAGCGTTTTTCGATAGCATCAATAACATATTTGGAGTCGGAAAAGATCATTACATCCTGATTGGGAGTTTTGAGTGCTTCCAGACCTTTTATAACCGCCAGCAATTCCATGCGGTTGTTGGTAGTTTTGCGAAACCCTTCGGATAGCTCTTTATAATGTTGTCCCGAACGTAATATCACCCCATAACCACCCGGTCCCGGATTACCGCTTGAAGCCCCGTCTGTAAAAATCTCGATCATATTTTAAGTCCATGGACGATAGTTGATAGTCCATGGCAAAAGTAAGAAACTTTAAATCATACGCAGTATTGATCGCCAATCAAAAAAAACTATGGACTATGGTCTATCGACCATCGACTTTTTTAATCTTCAACCTCAACGAATTTCCTATCACCACTACATCCGAAAATGCCATGGTAAGCGCGCCAACCATAGGATTAAGGAAACCCATGGCAGCTACCGGAATGGCTATAATGTTATAGGCAAATGCCCAGAAAAGGTTTTGTTTTATAGTAAGCAGGGTATGCTTGCTGATCTGTAAAAACTTGATGACTGATTGCAGGTCGGTATTAAGCAACACCACACTGGCCGATTGGATAGCAACCTGGCTGGCATCGTTCATGGATATCCCAACATCGGCATGGGTTAAGGCAGGAGCATCGTTAATGCCATCGCCTATCATAATAGTTTTACCCTTTTGCTTGTAGATATCGATCACTTTTAGCTTCTCATCGGGGAGTCTTTCGGCATGTATTTCGGTAATACCTAATTGGTTGGCCACACTAAGGCAGCGGTCCTTTTTATCACCGCTTAATAATACGGGGATAATGCCCATTTTTTTAAGCTGGTTAATAAGTGCCGGGGCCTCGGGCTTTATCTGGTCATCAACGGCAATTTGCGCCATCAGTACCTGGTTTTTATATAATACGATGTTGAAATTAGCTTCGTGGTTTGTTTTGGCCGTACCTAAAAAGTAATTATTGCCATTAATATCTTCGGCCCGCATACCCAAGCCTTTTTCTTCCTTAACCGATTTTAAAATGAGCTTTTGTTGAGGTAGTCCTTTTAAGCCGTTTACAAGCGACTTGGCTATCGGGTGATTGGAACGTTCCTCAATGGCGGTGATAATTCCTCTGATATGCTCTATGTCGGCACCTTCTTCAATTCTGATCTCATTAACGGTAAACTTGCCGGTTGTAAGGGTGCCTGTTTTATCAAATACCACATATTTAGTATTGGTAACGGCTTCAATAGTATCGCCGCCTTTTACCAGGATCCCATTTTTTGCTGCCCTGCCCAAACCAACCATAACGGCAGTCGGCGTAGCCAGGCCCATAGCGCAGGGGCATGATATTACCAGAACAGCAATGGCGTTCATAATTGCATGCTGTAAGCCGGCGCTGCCCACAAAATAAGTGAGCATAAAAGTGATGAGGGCAATCAATATTACCGCAGGCACAAATACAGCCGCAACCTTATCGCCCAGTTTTTGAACTGGTGGTTTAGCTGCCTGGGCCTTCTTCATCAGGTCAATGATTTGGGCAAGGATGGTATTGGAGCCAACACGGGTTGCCAGCATGTTAAAATTGCCGTTAAGCAGTATCGTACCGCCAATAACCTTGTCATATTTTTGTTTTTCAACGGGAATACTTTCGCCGGTAAGCATGGCCTCATCAACCGAACCCTGGCCCGAAAGGATCTCGCCGTCAACCGGCACTTTATCGCCCTGGTTAACCAACAGCGTATCGCCGGGACGAACATCTTTGGCATTGATCACCTCAATGCTGCCGTTTATTACACGGTTGGCATTCACTTCCTGGAATTTGATCAGATCTTTTACCGCAGAGGTAGTTTGGCTTACCGAACGTTTTTCAAATACGTTACCCAACAGCACCAGGGTAATGATGGTGGCGCAGGTTTCATAAAATTGATATTGTGCTCCCAGATTTTGTATTGTGCCGATAAGGCTGTATATAAATGCCGATGTTGAGCCCACAAAAATGAGTACATCCATATTAGGGATGCCACCTTTAAGCGAGCTGATAGCACTTTTGCCAAAATGCAAACACCCAACAACAAAAACCGGTAGGCATAACAGCAGCTGAACAATGGGCTGATGAAGGAAATGCCATGGCAGCACCATGTGCAGTAAAAGTGGCGCAGTAAAGATAGCACAGAAGATAAATTTGTTCTCTACCCGTTCGTAAAATGGTACCAAATGGCTGTTAATGTCATCAACAACTTTAAATCCTAAATTTTCTATACCTTTTATTACTTCGGGCACTTTTGCCTCGTCGCTGGTCGAAAATTTTACCTCTTCGCCGGCAAAATCAACAAGGATATTATGTAAGCCCTTTTTTTCGAGGAATTTATGGACAGACATGGCACAATTATTACAATGCATGCCAGTCACATTCAGTTCAATTAATTGCTCAGCCATTTTACAAAACTACCTATTAATAATAATCGTTCTAAATTAAATAGGTAAGTTTAATGTAATTTTAAAAAAGAGTTTGCAAGTAACCAATAGTTTTCTATTTTTGCACTCTCCAAAACGGTAGATGTAGCTCAGTTGGTTAGAGCATCGGTTTGTGGTACCGAGGGTCGTGGGTTCGAGCCCCATCATTTACCCTTCACGGGGCAAAAGATTTTCAGAAATCTTTTGCCCCTTTTTTTTGCCTCTTAATTGCTTATCCGGCAGATGTACAAACTGGAAGTTGTCCCTAACTTTAGCGGTTGGAGTTTTAAATTTTCAAAAGTAATTTTTCGGGAAACATCGAATCGGCAAGCACAAAAATGGCATTTAGTTTATTTTCCGGTAACTGATATATGACTTTCAATGAATGGCTCCCGTCATATCACATTAACCCGCTCTGGAGCATTTCTGTCGGACGATGCTGCCTTTCATAAAGCTTCGAGCTTACGATGTGGGGCATGGAAGTATATTGTGTTTGGTAAATAAATTATTACATTTGGATACCAATTATAATGTTATTTACACACTTATCGGTTATAAGTTAATTATAATGAATGTGGAATAGATAGCCCTTTTTAGAAAGAATGGGTATCTTCTTTAACACAATTATAATTGAATATAATTGAAGAATAGTCCCCCATAGATAATTAAAAAAGCGATGTCAGTACAATTAGATGAGAGCGAATTAATAAGGCAATTCTCTCATGGCGGCAGAAAAGCCTTTACTATATTGTATAACCGCAACAGTAATAATCTATATCGTTATGTTTATTTGATCTGCAAATCAAAAGAATTAACCGAAGAGATTGTGCAGTGTGTTTTCATCAAAATATGGGAACGCCGGGAAACATTGGGAAATATTACTTCTTTCCGATTTTACCTTTATCGCTCTGCTAAGAACCTGTTATTGGATCATATCAGGAGAAACAGAGCCGAAGCCAAAATACTGGCTATAGTTCAACCAGAATCCGAAGAAAGCCAGGAACGATCAGATGATCATATTAATTTTAAAGATTACCATCTGATAGCTCAGGAGGCAATTAATCTGCTCCCCGAAAAAAGAAGGCAAATTGTGGAATTACGAACCAAATACGATCTTTCTTTGGATGAAATTGCTATAAAATTATCCATCTCCAAAGGCACTGTAAAAAAACAGCTATACAGCGGCATGGATTTCGTCAGAAAATATATACATAATCACAGCGAATTGACCATAGCATTATTCTTAATTGGTTTTTGGAGCCTGTTATATTCAGCCTGATCATTTAAGTTTCCTGTCGCTCGAAGAAAAACTAAAGAAAATAAAAAATATTTTCTTTAGCGTACTCCTTTGTTCCTTCCTGTTCGTCTTATACACATATGGACGAAAGAACACGCCGCAACTTTCTTGAAAATTTTTCTGAGAACCAGCATACCGAAGAAGAACACAAGCTTTTTATTAAATGGCTTGAATCACTCCCTGAGGAAGAGATCGAGGCTGTATTAGACGAGTATGGCCAGTTTTTTAAGGACTTTCCAGATCATAAGCCTGTACAACATCCGGGGCTTTTGAGGGAAATAGAAGCAAAACTGGACGCCATGGATACTGAAGGCAGTCAATATAACCCTGTCAGGATTAGAAGGTTCTCTTTAAAAAGGGTGCTTGCTATGGCTTCTGCGATACTATTGTTTATCACTATCGGGATATATATCAGGAAGACATCCGATAAACAACTAAATACAAAAAATGCAACCTATTTCAATAAAATATCCCCTGGTGGTAATAATGCGGTACTAACACTTGCCAATGGTTCTAAAATTATATTGACAAAGGCTAAAAATGGAGTTTTGGTTAGCCAGGCTAATATTACAGTGGATAAGACTGCCGACGGCAAGTTGGTATATAATGCGTCTGGAAAAAAAGGGGAGGCTGCAAGTGGGGGGCAACCGGAATATAATACGATTTCCACACCTAATGGCGGCCAATACCAGGTTGTTTTGCCTGATGGTACGAGGGTTTGGTTAAATGCAGCTTCTTCGCTTAAGTTTCCTGTTGTCTTTACCGGCAAAGAACGGAATGTTGAATTATCCGGAGAGGGTTATTTCGAAGTAGCAAAAAATAAGGCTATGCCGTTTAAGGTTGCTATTAATCATTCTGTAGTAGAGGTATTGGGTACACATTTCAATATTATGGGCTATGCAGACGAGAAATCTACTAATACCACCTTGCTTGAAGGTTCAGTAAAAATCACCTCAGGAAAAGAACAAAAACTTATTGTGCCCGGCGAGCAGGCCCGTGTGAATGGAGAAATAGAGGTGGCTAAAGTAAATGCAATGCAAGCTGTGGAATGGAAGAACGGAAATTTCAACTTCTCGCACGAAAACATAGAAACTATTATGCGTAAAGTGGCCCGCTGGTACAATGTAAGTGTACAATACCAGGGCAATATTACAAATGAGGGCTTTGTAGGGACTGTACCACGTTCTGAAAACATAACTGAAGTTTTAAACGCGCTTGAATTAACAGGATTAGTACACTTTAAAATTATTGAGAGGAGGGTTATAGTTATGCCATAAATTTACTCATGGTATAAACTTAAAAACGAAACCGGAAGTGCAGCGAACACCCCCGGCTGATGTTTGAGTTTATAACCGATATATTATTGATCCACAACGATAAACCAATTAAACCCAAACATTTCAAAGATATGAAATTTTATACTCTTACCGGGTATAGGCATTCGGCCTATATTCATAAATTTCTGTTGGTGATGAAACTTACCATCGTTTTATTGATCACAGCTTTTGTCCAGATATCTTTTGCTGCCCGTGCTCAAAAAATAACTTTCTCGGGGAAAAATGCGTCCATTATACAGGTATTTGCCGAAATACAAAACCAAACAGGTTACACGTTTCTCTACACCGATGAGATGCTTGATGGAGCGAGCCCATTAAATGTAGATTTTAAAAACACCCCCCTGGCCGAAGCGCTTAATAAATGCTTCCTTAATCAGCCGCTGACTTATACCGTAAAAAATAAAGTAATTATAGTTCAGCGTAAATTACCCGAGCCGGAACCGCTGGTTGCTCTGCAGGCAGTAATTGTGAGAGGCAAAGTAACCGATGAGAAGGGGGAACCACTGCCGGGTGTTACCATAGCGCTTAAGGGAAAGGCCATTAATACCGTAACCGATAACGCAGGAACTTATACCATTACTATCCCTTCGGGCGAAACCAATGCGGTGCTCGCATTTAGTTTCGTTGGTTTTGATGCGAAAGAAGTGGTTGTAGGCAACCAGACGATTATTAACATCAAACTCACCGTTACAGATAATAAGCTGAATGAGATTGTGGTGGTAGGTTACGGTACTCAAAAACGGGCTACGCTGACCGGTTCAGTGGCAACGGTTAACGCCAAAGCATTTGAAGATAAAGGCAGCCTGGCCAATCCATTCCAGGCCTTACAAGGACAGGTACCAGGCGTACTGATAACAAGAGGTTCTGCAGCTCCCGGCAACGAAGGCTGGAATATCAATATCAGGGGGGCATCATCCATAAACCCGACAGATGCATTAGTTGTGATTGATGGTGTTGCTGCTGTTGGCGTCCGGTCATTGGATGCTATCAACCCTAATGATATTGAGAGTATGTCGTTCCTGAAAGATGCGTCGGCAGCTATTTATGGCGCGAGGGCTGCTGGTGGTGTGGTGCTGATCACTACTAAAAAAGCAAAAAGCGGTAAAACAGTAGTACAATACGATGGTTCCTTTTCAAGCAAAATTGTGGGCCTTCAACCTCATTTAATGAACGTGGAGCAATGGGCCAATGGTGTGATTACGGCCAGGAGAAATGATGGATTTGATGATAGTGATGTCTGGATCAAGTATGGTAAGCTGGCTTTGGCCAATTTGAATAATTATATAGATATCAAAACCTATGGAAGTAACCCCTTACCAAATTTTAGTGATGTAAACGATTATGTGTTTTTTAACAACAGCTGGACAAATGTTTTATGGGGAACGGCAAACTCAACCCAAAATAACTTAAGTGTTGCCGGCCGTACCGAAAAGGCAGGCTACCGGATTTCTTTAGGGTACATGGACGACGGAAGTATCCTGCGATGGGGAAATAATTCCAATAAACGATATAATGTACGTTTGGCTAATGATTTTCTGATTGGCGGCAAGGTGAAAATCGAATCAAATATAGCCTATGACCGTAATGATGTTTTAACGCCGACCCTGATCAACAACGTACTTGGGCAGTACGCCCAGCCGGGGATGCCTATATCTACTATTAATGGCGGGCCATATGCCTGGGGAGGCCAGCTTAACCCCAACTGGCAAGCCAAACTGGGCGGCGATAACCGTTTGACCAAAGCAAACGTTTATATCAATGAAAAAATTAATTATGACATTTTAAAAAGCCTGAAATTTGTTGCCACCCTGGGCTATAATACCAACAATGCAAACCGCTATACGCAGCAAAACTCAATTCAGTGGTACAATTATTTAGGCACTGTGCCAGGTATTACTAATCCTACACAGGATGCATCCTATTTTAAACGTGCAAATCTTGGCGAAGACTACTATAATGCCAATGCTTATTTCGAATACAAAAATACCTTCAGCACCGACCATTCTGTAAGTGTTACAGCAGGCAGCCAGTATGAGCGCGACGAATATGATTATTTTGATGCTACCGTCCTTAACCCGGTTTCACAGGATATTAAAACATTAACCGGTATTGGTAATCAAACCAACAGTGAAACTAAAAACCATTATGCAATAGGTTCTGCATTTAGCAGGGTTAATTATGCCTATAAACAGAGGTACTTGCTCGAAGCCAATTTCAGGTATGACGGCTCTTCCAAGTTTGCCGAAGAAGACAGGTGGAAGGCATTTTATGGCTTTTCCGCAGGCTGGCGAATCAGCCAGGAAAATTTCATGAAAGGTGTTACTTTCTTTAATGATTTGAAGTTGAGGGCATCCTATGGCGTAGTGGGTAATCAGAGCGGTATAGGTTTATATGACTATATCCAGCAATTGGTTTTGACTAAAACCGGCACGGTGACCAGCAATAACCCGATACTGGGCTCGGGGCAGGCGGTAACCGTTGGCCCAACCAATGGCCTGGTGAGTTTAAACAGGACATGGGAGCGTATTAGAAACAGCAACATAGCGCTCGATTTCTCGATATTGAACAGTCGTTTAACCGGTACTGCTGAGTATTTTATAAAAGATAACAGTAATATGCTGTTACCGCAAACTTATCCTACAATTTTAGGGGCCCAGGCGCCGGCTGCAAATATCGGCCACCTGAAAACCAATGGCTGGGAAGTTAGCTTGTCATGGGCCGATAAAATTGGCGAAATTGGTTACAATGTAGGAGGCAATATCAGCTACAATAAAAACAAGCTGATTAACATAAACGGGGCTACAACTATTTATGGTGGATATAATGCCGCAACTCAGGGCTACCCGATAGGTTCGGTGTTCGGGCTGGAGTATGCCGGCCGCATCCAGACACAGGAACAGGCAGACGCTGCGACCAAGCTAATTGCCGGCTCTGATATTCCGGGTGGTTCTTACACAACTCATATCGGCGATAACTCCTATAAAGATCTAAATGGCGATGGCAAAATCACCAGCGCCGATTATAAGTATTTAGGTACCGACGATCCACGGTATTCTTACTCTTTCAATGCCGGGGTACAATGGAAAGGTTTTGATATCTCCGTAATTTTTCAGGGGGTAGGCAGCAGGACCATTTTTCGCAATGGCGACGTATGGCGGGTGCCTTTTAGCGCCGTTTACCTGAATACCACCAATCAATCGGTAAACAATAACTGGACGCCAGAAAATACCGGCGCTTATTATCCTAAATATTCAACTAACGGCACTGTTAATTCCTACAACTACCAGCCCTCTTCATGGTCGGTTGAAAATGGTGCTTACCTGCGTTTAAAAAATGCGGTAATAGGCTATACAATACCTCAAAAACTGATCTCTGCAACCAATTTTATATCAAAACTACGTGTTTATATCTCAGGAAACGACTTGTGGGAAATAACTAAAATAAAAGATGGATGGGACCCTGAAGCTCCCCGAAATGTGATCACGACAGACGGAAGCCCTTATTATGGCCGCTATCCATTTTATAGATATTTAACCGCCGGTGTAAACGTTACCTTCTAATTTTTAAAAAACATGAAAAGATTTAATTATAAATATATCGTAGCGTTTGCATTGATTGCTGCTTTATTCAGTTGCAAAAAAGCGTTAAACCTGAACCCGCAGGATACCTTGTCTGACGCGGCTTATTGGAAAAAAGCCAATGATTTTAAGCTGGCTGCAAATGCATTTTACTTATATGAAAGAACGTTTGCCGGTACCGTTACAGATGGTGTGCACAGCGATCTGAGATCAGATTTGTTGACTAACAGCACTAAGAACGTTTACAGTCAGGGAGCTAACAGTGTTGTTCAAACAGACGGAACGTACAATACAGATTTCCAGAGGATCCGGAATGTCAATTTCCTTTTAAACAAAGCTTCAGCATATGCCACACCGGCCGAAATTAGCCAGTATGTAGCCGAAGCCAAATTTTTCAGGGCATATGTGTATTTCGACCTTTTGCAAATCTTCGGCGGGGTAACCATTGTTTCGAAACCGCTTGATACTGATGACCCGTTATTGATGGCTCCCAGAAACTCAAGGGATGAAGTTGCCGATTTTATTATAGCCGATCTTAATGCCGCTATTGCCGACCTGCCGCTGGAAAGTGCGCTTAGGTCTGCAGATGAAGGGCGCGTAAGTAAAGGGGCTGCCGGAGCATTGCTATCAAGGGTGGCCCTTTATGAAGGTACCTGGCAAAAATCCAGAGGAAACACAACCCGCGCCAACGCCTTGCTGGACATAGCGATTAGCTCAGGTAAAGCTGTAATGACCAGCGGGCAGTATGCCTTATTTGGTACAACAGGTTCAAGTATTGCATTAGGAGATTCGGCGCAGAAGTATATGTTTATACTTGAAAATACCAAATCAAATCCGGCAGGTATTACCAAGTCAGCAAATACCGAGTATATCCTTTTTAACCGTTATGATGAAAGTATCCGGATCTCTAATCTTAACATAACCAAAACCACTTTTGCCAATGGCCTTGTGGATTGGGCAACCCGTAAATTGGCTAATCTTTATTTATGCAGCGATGGCTTGCCTATTGAAAAATCGCCATTGTTTAAAGGGTATGGCACGGCGAGGTCTGAATTTGCCAACAGGGATAAACGTATGCAATATACCTTAATGGTAAACGGCAATTACTACTGGAACAACACAAACTATCGTGTTACCTGGAAAAATGATGCCACGGATATCGCCAACGCCGCTTTTAAACCGCTGGTTTCCAATTTTGGTACAGGTTATCAGAACCAGAAATGGGCATCGGAAAGAAAGGTGGCCGACACTTACGAGTCATATGATTACCCGGTGATCAGGTATGCCGAGGTGTTACTGAACTACGCTGAAGCTACTTATGAACGTAACGGAAATATTTCTGATGCTGATTTAAATATTTCATTAAACCAGGTAAGGCACCGCGCAAACACCGTTATGCCGTTACTGACCAATGATTTTGTAACCGCTAACGGCTTAAATATGCAAACAGAGATAAGACGTGAACGAACCATCGAATTATATAATGAAGGTTTCCGCATTGATGACCTTAAACGTTGGAAAACCGCCGAAACGGAAATGCCGATGCCGGCGCTGGGCATTAAATGGGCCGGTACCGAATTCGCCACCATTTGGCCGGGCGCAAGTACCATACCTCAGGATGCAAACGGTGTGTTGATCATCGATAACAGTAGGACTTGGCAGGAGAAAAACTACCTGTTACCCCTTCCTCAGGACCAGATTAAGTTAAACAGTAAGCTTACGCAAAACCCGGGTTGGTAATTATCAACACAACCCGGATAGGTAATTATTGACTCAATCAGATCAGCCGATCTATAAAACATTAAAAAAGACCCAATTATGAAACCTACTTTATGGTTAATGGCGTTGTATGCCATATTGGTAACAATGTCCTGCAAAAAATCACCGTCATTGTATGGTGTAGAGCAAAGCAGCAAGGGTGTAGCTAACCCGACCGGAGCCGCGACATTTAAGCACCCGGGGGTATTGCTCACAGCATCGTCGTTAGATTATATCAAAACGCAGATCGCATCATCTTCGGAGCCATGGAACACAACTTTTATTGCCCTCAAAGCCTCAACATGGGCTTCTTTAAACTATCAAATGCAAGGGCCAACTCCACTTATTACCCGTGATCCTACAATTATAGCCCGCGATGGTATAAACTATAAGTCGATTATTGAAAATGACTCTTATGCTATCTTTTCTCAGGCCCTGATGTGGAAGCTTACCGGCAACAACGCTTATGCGGATAATGCGGTGAAAATGCTTAATGCGTGGTCCACTACTTTGAAGAGTATTACCAGTACCGGGCCGGATGTTTATCTATGTGCGAGTTTCAATGGTTTTATCATGGCCAATGGTGCCGAACTGGTACGTGATTATTCGGGATGGCAAGCCGCAGACCTGCAAAAATGTAAAGATATGTTCCGGAACATCTGGTATCCTGTAATTAAGGGTATCGAAATTCCCGGGGGGGCCAACGGAACCTGGGATAGTGCCAATGCTAAGGCGATCATGGCCTTTGGGATATTTCTGGATGACCAGTCTATGTTTGATGCTGCTTACAATTATTTCTATCATGGAAGCGGGGATGGTACTATTGAGCATTATTTTCTGCCAAGCGGGCAAAACCAGGAATCCGGCAGGACACAAAGCTATAGCCAGTTAGGGCTTTGCAATTTTGAAGAACTATGCGAAATGGGTTATAACCAAGGCAAGCCGGATATGTGGGTAGCTAAGGATACCGTCATTATGAAAGCTTTTGAATATAATGCCAAATATAACCTGGGCCAGGATGTACCTTACAATACAGCTTTCCCCGAGGTATATGGAAAATGGGTGTACCCGGCCATCTCCACTGATAGCAGGGGGAGTTACCGCCCTATATTTTATATGGCCTACAATCAATTTCATAACCGTCTTGGTGCAGCTATGCCAAATACCCAGCGCGTGCTGGAACAGTATACTGCCATTGAAAAACAAACTATCGGCACGGTAACAGACGGTACCGGCTGGGGTAGCTTATTGTTTTATCATCCATCGGCAGGCGGTTTAACTCCTGTTGCGGTTGGGGCATTAAGATGGGAGTTTGATGCGCTGGAAGGATGGGGAGGCATACCATGGGCCGAAAATTCAAAGGTTGCCGTGGCTAACGGCCAGTTAGAAGTTTCTGCTTCTATCGGTACTTACGTTCGTGCATGGCAGGGTTCTGCGCTGTTAGATCCTGTAACCTATCCTTACCTCGCTGTTAAAGTTACTCAGATACCCAAACTTAAAAAGAGCACCGACGATTGGGCTATCCAGGCCTATTGGAGTATAGGCGGTACAAACCATGATTACAGGTATGTTAGTAAAATAGATATGACGCTTTTGGGTACGCAGGTATATGTTATCAAATGGACACCAAAATCCGGCTTAAATGATGGGGTGCCATTCCCTACAAGTTCAACAACCGGCGGCCTTTACCTTGATTTTGGTGATTGCGCAAGCGGCGAAAAAGCTAAGGTGGACTGGGTACGTTCGTATAAAAACTTGACGGACATTCCGACTAATTAAACTAAAGATCTTTCAGGAACAATAAAAATAAATACTGAAGCCGGTTTCCGGCCGGCTTCAGTATTTATAATGCTCATAAAGAACTGATCTGTAGTTCTCTTTATAATTATTACTGCTAATTGCTTTTGATATGATTATAAAACGTGAAATTATTTGTCCTATATCTGTTAAACCGTTTTAGTGAAAGAAAACCAGAATGAAAAACGGAATAAAAAATCCAGGGGGTGATACTATCTGACATGAAAAAAAATGCAAAAATAATGATGACCTGCTTGTGGCTAACCTGCTGTATCAGTATGGCTCGGGGACAGGGTTTAAAAGATACTGCCCTTAGCCTCCAATCGCCGGATAAAAATATAACATTCAGGTTTAGTCAAAAAGTTGATGCCGGGAAGCGTACAATGTACTATAGTGTAGATTATAAAAGCAAACCGGTAATCCTTGAGTCAGTACTTGATCTCCAATTGGATAATGATCTTTCAGAAAAAGCTATGGCGCTTAAGGTCGATCAGCATAAAAACTGGTGCGAAAATCTGATGATCACCGGAGTTGATTCCTCCCGGCATGATACCACCTGGGTACCTGTTACCGGAGAACGGGCTGTTATCAGGGATCATTATAACGCCGTCAATATTACACTGGTAAAAGATGATAACCCAATTTATGTAATGCAGGTACAAGTTAGGGTTTACAACGAGGGGGTAGCGTTCATGTATTATTTTCCTGAAAATCCTAAAGGCACTTACTATAATATTACTGCCGAAAACACTGAGTTTAGTCTTCCTGAAGGCACTCAAACCTGGTTTGCCAACTGGGCACAAGCGCCATATTATAAATTACCCCTGAAAAATTGGCCCGGCGAAAGCGAACGGCCACTAACAGTAGAACTGCCTAATGGCTTGTTTGCAGCACTCGGAGAAGCGCAATTGGTTGACTATGCACGCACCAAATTTAAACTGAGTACTGATAAGGCATCCACCTTAGTAACCTCGATGTTTGGCGGGGCACAGCTGATCTCGCCGGTAGGCACCCCATGGCGGGCAATCATGATAGCTGAAAAGCCGGGGGATTTGATCGAACATAACTATATGATGCTTAATCTTAACGAACCATCAAGGATAGCTAATACCGATTGGATCAAACCCGGTAAGATCATGCGGGTAATGGCTCAGACCACAGCTGATGCAAAAGCAAATATAGATTTCGCAGTAAAGCATAATCTGCAATACATCCTGTTTGATTGGAAGTGGTACGGGCCTGCGTTTAGCTTCAGCTCGGATGCTACTAAAGTTGCAATACCTGATTTTGACCTGCCAGGTATAATTAAATATGGGAATGATAAAGGTGTGGGCGTTTGGCTCTATGTTAATCAGCAAGGCTTGTATGCGCAAAGCGACAGCTTGTTTGCCATCTACCATAAATGGGGAGTTAAAGGCGTAAAGTTCGGGTTTGTACAACAGGGCTCGCATCGCTGGACAACCTGGGTGGAAAAGGCAATTCAGCAGGCAGCAGATGCCCGCATCATGGTAAATATTCATGACGACTGGCGGCCAACGGGTGAGCAGCGAACCTGGCCAAACCTGATGTCGTCCGAGGGGATCCGTGGTAATGAGGAAATGCCTGATGCCACGCATAACACGGTATTGCCTTTTACGCGGTACATTGCCGGTGCTGCCGATTACACCATCTGTTATTTTGATAAACGCATTAAAACCACCCATGCCCATCAATTGGCGCTGGCGGCTATTTATTACAGTCCGCTGCAAACCTTGTATTGGTATGATAAGCCTTCAGCAGAGCATAATGAGTCCGAATTGGAATTTTGGGACAAGATCCCAACCATCTGGGATGAAACAAAAGTATTACAGGGAACTCCGGGGCAATACATCACAACAGCCCGCAGAAGCGGAAAAGAATGGTTTGTAGGTACCATCACCAACAATGAAGCACGTGAGGTTAAGCTTGATTTGAGTTTTTTAGAACCCGGTAAAAAATATAAAGCGACAATTTACAGCGATGATCCGTCTGTGAATACAGCCACGCATGTTAAGGTAAGCAGTAAAAGTGTAAATAATAAAACAGCATTGAAATTTGCATTGCTGCCATCGGGCGGGGAGGCAATTTGCCTTACTCCGGAAAAATAATTGATGATCAGCTTACTACAGTCTATCTATATACTTATATCAGCATGAATAAAACGGATAAAAACAATTTTGTGATCAGTGCAGACATCGGCGGTACGCATATTACAGCTGCTGTCATTGACCTGGAAAACAAAATGATCATTGAAGATACCCGTACCCGGGTAAACGTAAATTCTCAGGGAACGGCAACTGAAATACTTAAAAGCTGGTCAGCGGCATTGACACAAGCTTATGAAAAATTTGGTTCTTCGGTTCAACAGGTTGCCCTGGCAATGCCTGGCCCGTTTGATTATGAAAAGGGGATCTCATTGATCAAAGACCTGCATAAATATGAGGCTATTTATGGTTTGAATATTAAGGTGTACCTGTCGGAAGTGCTTGGGATAGACACAGCGGATATCCTGTTCCGCAATGACGCCGAGGCGTTTTTGCAAGGTGAAATTGTGGCAGGTGCAGGTACCGGGCACCAGAAAGCCCTGGGGATCACGCTGGGTACCGGGTTTGGATCTGCTCTGGGTTTTGATGGTATAGCGAAGGATTTGAACCTGGGTAGTGAGCTTTATAAGGATAGTATCGCGGATGATTATTTCTCTACAAGATGGTTCTTAAGGCGATATCGTGAAATAACAGGCTTGTCGGCTACGGGTGTGAGCGGGCTAACATTAACATCCAAACACAACGCTGTAGTCCAGGGCGTATTTGATGAATTTACGGCTAACTTATCTTTATTCCTTAAAGATATAGTCCTGGCCGAAAAACCTGATGTAGTTGTTATTGGCGGAAATATTGCAAAAGCATCGGACCTGTTCCTCAAAGGGCTCAGCGACAGGTTAGCAGCGGGTTCCGAAAATTTTAAAATAAAATTGGCTCTTTTAGGTGAAGATGCGGCCCTAATGGGTGCCGCGGCGGGTTTTGAAAGCAGATCTGAACTGAATTTTTACTTAACGCCAATCAACCGGGTAATCAATTTTAATAAACCATATGACCAATAAACCAGCTTTTACCGAGAAAAGATTTATCGTAACCTTCGTATTTGTTACCTCGCTGTTCCTTATGTGGGGCTTGCTGCATTCTATGAGCGATGTGCTGAATAAGCATTTTCAAAACGTGCTCAACCTCTCCATATCCCAATCCGGCCTGATACAATTTTCAGTTTTTGGCGCTTATTTTATTATGAGTATCCCGGCAGGTTTATTCATGAAAAAATACGGCTACAAGTCTGGTGTGATATTAGGTTTACTTTTATTTGCCGGAGGTTTATTTTTATTTGTGCCGGCAGCCAACGCCGCCTCCTTCGTCTTTTTCAGGATAGCACTTTTTATCGTAGGCTGTGGCATGGCAACACTCGAAACGGTGGCACATCCGTTTGCCGCAGCGCTTGGCGACCAGCGTAAAAGCGACCTGCGGTTAAACTTTGCGCAAACGTTTAATGCAGTGGGTACCATCATAGGGCCTACCATTGGCGGCTTTTTCCTGTTGAGCGGAGACACTGTGAAATCAACAGATCTTACCTCAGTTAAAACTTTATATGTAGCCATTGGCATTGTAGTGTTATTAATAGCTGTTGTATTTGCGTTTTTGAAGATACCGGCTTTAACAGACCCTCATGCAACCATTGTAGCTGATGATCCGGAAGCCATTAATGTAGATGTAGCCCCTTCAAAAAAGCTATTCCAGCATAGTCACTTTGTATGGGCTTGTGTTGCTCAATTCTTTAATGTAGCTGCACAAGCAGGTACCTGGGCTTATTTTATAAATTATGGCGCAAGTGTAATGCATTTCAGTGATGAAAAAGCCGCTTATTTTATGAGTTTATTTATGGGTATGATGTTGCTTGGCCGTATTGTAGGCACCTCATTCATGACCGTTATTGCCCCCAATAAATTGCTGGCCGCATTTGCCTGCGGCAGTATCTTAATGTGCCTGGTAGTTGCACAAAGTTTAGGCTGGACATCGTACATCGCCCTGCTGATGATCAATTTCTTCTTCAGCATTATGTTCCCTACCATTTTTAGTTTGGGGATCAAAAACCTGGGTAACCATACACAGCAGGCTTCGTCTTTTATAGCGATGGGGGTAGTAGGCGGCGCGGTATTCCCTATGATCATGGGGCAGATAGCCAACCACAGCGTAGCACATGCTTATTACCTGCCTATCATTTGTTATGCGGTGATCTTTTTATTCGGCGCCAAATTTTATAAAGTTAAGCACTAATGAAAAGCATCCGGGTAATCATATCAATTTTTATACTAGTGGCTATAGCCTTGGTTGCAGCTGCGCAGATGCAGGCAAAAAAGCCCGTGGTGTATGATTTTTCTTACCTGGATAGGAAAATCAGCGGCTGGGTTGATAGCGGTTACTACAAAGGTGCATCAGTTATTATTGTTAAGGATGACAAGGTTATCCACCAAAAATATTTTGGAAATTATACCCCTGAAACAGTAGCCTATATAGCATCGGCAGGCAAATGGCTTGCTGCTACTACTATAGCTGCCGTAGTTGATGATGGGAAATTATCATGGGATGACAAGGTTAAAAAATGGCTGCCCGAATTTAAAGATCAAAAAGGAGAGGCCACTTTAAGGCAACTATTTTCGCATACTGCCGGTTATCCCGATTATCAATCGGCAGGCAGACATCCTGATAACTATAAAACCCTGAAAGAATCGGTAGCCCATATTGTCGATCTGCCTGCTGATACTGCTCCCGGAACCAAATTTAAATACGGCGGCCTTGCCATGCAGGTAGCCGATCGTATGGCCGAACTGGCTGCGGGTAAAGATTGGGAATTGATCTTTCAGGAAAAGATAGCAAAACCCTTAGGCATGCAATTGACTCATTTTACGCCTGTGAGCGATGTTGGCGGCCAAAGCCCTATGTTGGGCGGCGGGGTAAGATCGTCACTGGAAGACTATGCTCGTTTCCTAAACATGATCATCCATAACGGAGTATATAAAGGCAAACGCATCCTGTCGGCAAAAGCCATACAGGAGATGCAGGCCGACCAGGTTGGAAATGCTAAAATGACCGATCCTTACGTTGAAAACACCCGGGCGAGTGAACGAAAGGATGTTTATGGCCTTGGTGAATGGCGTGAAGAGGTTGATGCCAAAGGCAACGCCACATTGATCAGCAGCCCAAGCTGGGCCGGGGCCTATCCCTGGATCGATAAAAAGCATAACGTTTATGGCTTCCTGCTTGCCCGCGTAGCCGAAATGAAAAACGGCTTCAATTCGTTTTTAGGCAGCCCCGTGTTACCACTGTTGGTGAGGGATGTGCTGGCACAGGCAAACATGAAAAATGTAAAGCAAGGTTACATCACAACAGCTGACGGTGCTAAACTCTATTATGAAGAAACAGGAAAAGGCGAGCCACTTATCCTGATCCACGGGCATTCATTTGACCGCACGGAATGGGACCCGCAGTTTTTTGAGCTGGCTAAAAAATACAAGTTGATCCGTTATGATCTAAGGGGATACGGCTGGTCATCGATGCCTTCAGAAAATCAGAAAGCCCTGCATGCCGACGATCTGAAAACCTTAATGGATCAGCTGCATATAGCAAAAGCGCACATCGTTGGGCTGTCATTGGGCGGGTTTATTGTTACCGATTTTTTAGCGCTTTACCCCGGTCGCCTGCTTTCGGCTACTGCTGCCAGTGGCGATTTTTTTGACGTGCCCGGTCCCGGTCAGCCATGGACTTCCGAAGAGGCCGAAACTCAATATAAAAAGATCAAAGTATGGCAGGCAAAAGGCATCCAGGCCAATAAACAGGAATGGTTTAGCAAACTAACCAAGCGCAACGGCAAAAATATCGAAAGCTTGAGGCAGCCCGTCTGGAATATGATCTATAAATGGGATGCATGGCAGCCTCAGCATCTTGAGCCCCGTTTTTTACTTGGTACCGAGGCGGAAACCCGGTTAAGGGCGCAAAAAATAATCGTTCCGGTATTGATACTCACCGGCGCTGCCGATGCCAATGTTCCCGATAGGTTGTTGAAAGTAGTACCATCGGCTAAGCAGATGATCATTCCTCATGCCGGACATGTAAGCAATCTCGAAAACCCCAAGGGTTTCAACGAAAAACTGCTGGCTTTTTTGAACACGATAAAATTAAAAGAAGATGAAAAGAATTAGGAGGTTCCTGTGGATTGGATTGCTGATGCTGCCTTTAGGGTTATCAGCCCAATATATAGGGCAGCATCAATCTCAAATAAAAGCAGCACCAAAGATTACTGTTAAAGCATACAGTTTTGATTTACAGGATGTAAAGCTGCTTGATAGTCGCTTTAAGGAAAATATGAACCGCGAAGGCGAATGGATGTTATCTCTGCCGGTAGAGCGTTTGCTGCACAGCTTCAGGGTTAACGCGGGTATGCTTACCCATAAAAAAGATAGTAAAACAAAAATGCCCACTCCGCTTGGCGGCTGGGAAGCTTTGGATATGGAGTTGCGTGGTCATAGTATAGGTCACCTGTTATCAGGGTTGTCATTCCAATATGCTGCCACCGGAAACATAGTTTTTAAGCAAAAGATAGACAGCCTGGTTTCCGGACTCGCCGAGGTGCAGGTTACTCTGAACGAAGGAGGATATTTAAGCGCATTTCCGCAAAATTATATCGACAGAAATATTCAAGGCAAAAGTGTTTGGGCTCCCTGGTACACCCTGCATAAAATAGTGGCCGGTTTAATCGATGCTTACTGGTATGCAGGCGATACGCAGGCACTGGATGTGGTGAATAAATTGGCCTCATGGGCTTATCGAAAGATCTCGCCACTGAGCGAGGATCAACTGGCCCTGATGCTCAGGAACGAATTTGGCGGCATGAACGAAGCATGGTATAATTTATATTCCATCACCGGCAACGCGGAGCATAAAAAGCTTGGAGACCTGTTTTATCACCACGCAGTGCTTGATCCCTTAGCTGTTGGGGAGGACAAACTCAACAAGATGCACGCCAATACTGTTATTCCCAAAATTACGGGGGAGGCCCGTGCTTATGAATTAACCGGCGATGACAGGGATAAAGCTATCGTAAGCAATTTCTGGGATAATGTGATCCATAATCAAACCTATGTCATCGGCAGCAATAGTGATAAGGAACATTTTATTGAGCCTGGAAAGATCTCAAAATTCATAACCGGCTATACCGGCGAAACCTGTAATACCTACAATATGCTCAAGGTAACGCGCCACCTGTTTACCTGGGATGCCAACGTAAAATATGCCGACTATTATGAGCGTGCTTTATACAATCATATTTTGGGGCAGCAGGATCCCAAAACCGGTATGGTATGTTATTTTACACCATTGAAAGCCGGAGCATTCCGGCTATACAGTACCCGCGATAGTTCGTTTTGGTGCTGCGTAGGCTCAGGGTTTGAGAGCCAGTCGAAATACGGCGAAGCTATTTATTACCATAACGATCAGGGTGTTTATGTCAACCTGTTCATTCCCTCGGTATTAACCTGGAAAACGAAAGGTTTGAAATTAAGACAGGAAACCGCTTATCCCGAAGAGACAACTACAAAACTCATTATCGACTCGGCAAATGCAGAAAGCTTATCGCTTTATATCCGTTACCCGGGCTGGGCGCTTAGTGGTGCAACAGTAAAAATAAATGGTAAAAACGTCAAAGTTGACCAGTCACCCGGAAGCTATATCACCCTGAGCCGTAAATGGAAAACGGGTGACAAGGTAGAAATAACCTACCCAATGACCTTGCACCTGGAACCAACACCCGATAATCCCAAAATAGCTGCTGTGATGTACGGGCCGGTAGTACTGGCAGGTGAAATGGGTACCGAAGCGATGCCGGCGCACGCACCTTATCATGACCCTACCGATCCCTATCAGTATTATGACTATGATTATAACATCCCTGCGAATCTTGTACATGCCCTGAATATCAACAATGATAACATTTCAGGTGCTATAAAACCGATTAAGGGGGAGCCTTTAATTTTTAAAACCACCAATACCGCAAATGGAACGCCGGTTATACTTGAACCTTACTATAACCAGCACCGCCAGCGCTATGTGGTTTACTGGGATTTAAATTAACAAGAATAGCTTAAACATGTATAAAAACAGTTTTATCAAAAGCTTAATAACAGGATTGATCCTGCTTACAGGTATTGGTCAAGGTTTCGCACAGGTATCTAAAGTTTGGGTTGCAGATAAAGGTAATGGTACTTATCAAAACCCTATTATCCACGCTGATTATTCCGACCCTGATGCTATCCGCGTAGGAAATGATTATTACATGGTATCATCCAGTTTTAATTGTATGCCGGGATTACCGATCCTTCATTCTAATGACCTGGTGAACTGGAAGCTGATCAACTATGCCTTAAAAAGGCAGGAGCCTGCGGCGGTTTATGATCTGCCCCAGCATGGCAAGGGTGTTTGGGCGCCCTGTATCCGTTATCATAACAACGAGTTTTATATCTACTACCCGGATTCGGATTATGGTATCTACATGATTAAAACCAAAAATCCCGCCGGAGATTGGGGAAAACCGGTATTGGTATTGCCGGGCAAAGGGATCATTGATCCGGCTCCGTTCTGGGATGATGACGGCAAAGCTTATTTAGGCGTTGCCTGGGCTGGGAGCCGTGCCGGTGTTAACAGTCTCATCACCGTTTTTAAGATGGATGCAAGTGGAACAGCAGTTACCGATGAAGGAACACATGTTTATGACGGGCACGGAAAAAATCATACCATAGAAGGTCCCAAGTTTTATAAACGGAATGGCTATTACTACATTCTTGCCCCGGCAGGGGGAGTGGCTACTGGCTGGCAGTTAGCACTACGTTCTAAAAATATTTATGGCCCTTATGAAGAAAAGGTACTAATGGACCAGGGCAAAACCAATGTGAACGGTCCGCACCAGGGTGCGCTGGTGGAAACCCAAACAGGTGAGCCCTGGTTTATTCATTTCCAGGACAAAGGCGTTTACGGCCGGGTAGTTCATTTACAACCGGTGAAATGGGTGAACTACTGGCCGGTGATTGGTAATGACCCGGATCAGGATGGTAAAGGAGAACCGGTTTCCACCTATAAAAAGCCCAATACAGGCGTGGTGTGTCCCATTCAGACGCCTGCCGAAAGCGATGAATTTAACAGTGATAAAACCGGTTTGCAATGGCAATGGCATGCCAATCCTAAGATTCAATGGAGCGCCCAGATCAAAGGATCAGGTTATTTAAGGCTGTTTGCTTATCCGCAGGATAAAAATGCGGTTAACCTTTGGACCACGCCAAATCTGCTGTTGCAAAAACTGCCGGCTCCCGACTTTACGGCCACTACCAAGGTAAAATACCAGGTTGAGTGGGAGGCAGGGCAGGGGAAAAAAGCCGGCTTATTGATGATGGGCAATGATTATGCATATCTCTCCATATCAAAAGATAACCAAGGCTACAAGTTAAGTGCCGTGGTTTGTAAAAACGCCATGGACGGTACAGCAGAGGAAGTAACCGATGAGAAACGGATCAAAAGTGCTGAAGCATATCTGCGTATCAAAGTAAGCTCGCCCGATGCCCGGTGTGTTTTCAGCTACAGCGAAGACGGGATAAATTTTACCACTATTGGAAAAGAGTTTGCTGCCAAACCTGATAAATGGATCGGTGCTAAAGTAGGCTTGTTTTGTATCAGCACACCCGATGTACGTATGGGGGGCTACGCGGATTTCGACTGGTTCAGGGTAGACAAGTAGCATATTATTTTATAAAGAAAGAAGAATAAATGATGATCATTATGATTGAAAGATATTTACGGAGACAAAACACGGTGGCCAAACTTGTCTTGTCGGGTTTATCGCTATGGTTACTTGCAATTACACCTGTTAATGCACAACAGATAAATATCTCCGGTGTGAATGTAAAAGGCCATCCCCGCTTGCTTGCTGATGAAAACATCGGCAGGGATAAGGTCAACACACTCATAAAAAAGGAGGACTGGGCAACAACAACCTTTAACCAGATCCGGGCAGACGCAGATGCAAATGTTTCCCGCTATCAAACAGACAGCACATGGATGTCATCCCGGTTACAGATGTACTGGAAGCAGCATTATACTGATGTTTTTATTAAAAATGGCATCTATGCTTATGCAACCGGTCATGCACCTGTACCCACCGTCAGGTTTACCGGAACGCGGGACGCAGCTACTCAATACATGCGCCCAAAGCTGGAAGATATCAGGCCCTATATGGATGAGGATGGTAAATTGTACCTGCAAAACGGAACTGTGCCGGGCAAGCCATGGGAGTGGGTAGAACAGTCAAAAACAGGGCGGATCATCGAATCGATCAATATCGAGATCATTGAAAAGGCCCGGAACGCCGCAATGTTTTACTGGCTTACCGGCGATGAAAAGTATGCAGCCTTTTCCTATGCTATCCTGGATACCTATATCACAGGGATGGGATACCGGAACGAGCCCATTGACCTTAACCACGGTCATGATCAAACACTGGTCGGTTTATCTGCCTTTGAAGTGATCCACGAAGATGTGCTGGAGCCTTTAACTGCCGGCTATGATTTCCTTTTTCATTATATCAAAAAGCATCACCCCGAAAAATTACAGACGTATGCCGTTACCTTTAAAAAATGGGCCGATCTCATCATCAAAAATGGCGTGCCGTTTAATAACTGGGATTTAATAGAGGCCAAGTTTGTAGCAGATATTGCCATCATCCTTGAAAACGATAGCTATTATGCCGATAAACGGGGATGCCAGTATTACCTCGACCAAATCCTGAATAAAACCTATACCCGCCAGTGGAGTTTAACTACGCTGCTGAAAGGCTATGACCCGGTAACAGCTATCTGGGGCGAGTGCCCCGGTTATTCTCAAAATGTGATAGCTGATTTTACGGGCTTTGTAAACCTCTTTGATCGCACATTACATACCGATCTTCTGAAACAGATACCAGTTTTGCCTAAAGCGGTGCTGGCTTATGCCCAATACCTGTACCCCAACGGATATATTGTTGGTTTCGGCGATACCCATTACGGCAAACTCCGAACCGATGCCATATCCGATCTGATCCGAAATGCCCGCGTGAACAATAAACGCGGTCAGGAAGCTATCTACAGCCGGATGCTAAAAACGATCAACACCCTGGGGCAGCAGGACAGCCCCGGAACAGTTATACGGCAAACAGGTTTTAATGCACTTTTCGGTACCCCACCCATTACCATTCCTGATACAGTTA
Organism: Mucilaginibacter sp. P4_A11; assembly: GCF_056402535.1. Taxonomy (NCBI): domain Bacteria; kingdom Pseudomonadati; phylum Bacteroidota; class Sphingobacteriia; order Sphingobacteriales; family Sphingobacteriaceae; genus Mucilaginibacter; species Mucilaginibacter sp. P4_A11. Next base: position 154,829 of record NZ_JBFUHE010000015.1, on the reverse strand, counting down.
AGGCAGGATCGCCGGGGGATTACCTGACGGCGACGTTCTGGTCGCCTAATGTAAGCTGGATGGTACAGCGTAATGGTTTGGATGTAAATACGGGGCTGATGATCTCTCAAGCCGGTTCCAGCGGTAACCATATGCATGCAAACGGCATTGCCATGGAACTTTATGGCAGGGGAATAGTACTTGCGCCGGAAGGGGGCATTGGCGGGAGCTATTTTCAGACCGATTATGCCGAATATTATTCGCAGTTTCCGGCACATAATACCGTAGTGGTTGATGGGATTTCATCATATCCGGCTATGAAAAGCAACCACCCCCTGAAACTAAATGCCTGTTACCCGCAGACTGCTCAAAAGGGGGGATATTTTAAAGGCATTACATTTTCGGATGTCTCTTTTCTTGAACCCGAAACTAATGCCGATCAAAACAGGCTGATGAGCATTGTCCGCACCGGCGATTCGACAGGGTATTATGTAGATATCTTCAGGTCAAGGCGTAAAGATGGTAAGGACAAGTCGCATGATTATATCTACCATAACCTCGGGCAGCAGGTCACTTTATCTGCTAATGACAATAAACCGTTGGAGATCCGGCCAACGGAGAAACTTACGTTCGCGAATACAGAATTGGTAGGCTACGATTACTTCTATGATAAAAAATCGATTAGAACTGACAACGATTTTAAAGCCCGTTTCAGTTTAAGCATCCCCGGCAAGGAAAGCATATTCATGAATATGTGGATGAAAGGCTATGCCGGCAGGGAAGTATTCAGTGTAAAAGCACCACCATCAAAAGCCTGGCGTAAAAATGAAATGATCCCGGACAGCATTGCCAATATGCCATTACCTACGGTTGTTGTGCGCCAAACCGGCGAAGCATGGAGTAAGCCATTTGCCGCAATCTATGAACCATCAGGAGCTGCCAATAGTGGAACTGCAATTAAAAGTATCAGCTCATTCGGTAGCGAGCCGGGTTTTACCGGGCTTATAGTCAACAATAAATTAGGAAGGAGCGATTACATCTTTGCCCATGCCGAAACACGACAGGCGGGTTTCGAAGATATGCAGTTTAAGGGTTTATATGGGGTGATCAGCGTTAGCGACAGTAAGCTGGTTAGTCTGTTTTTGGGTAAAGGGGTAAGTATAGCTAAAAATGGCTACGGCTTAACTTCTTCGCAGCCGGCATCTGCTTCATTGTGGCTGGAGCAGGGTAAGCTGCACTTTACTGCCGATCACACGGTGAAGCTTTATCTGCCCGCTATCATATTGTCCGCACACCATAGCGTCTTGCTAAACAATGTAACGGTAAAAGGCGAGCCGGTAAACCAAAACGGTAAAAAACAATGGTGTTTTAATATGCCGGCAAGTGCCGATGCTGAAATTGTATTGAATTAAGATTATGAAAAGAAGGCATAACCACTACATTTCACTTGTGATTGTTCTACTGCTTTTTGCGGGGCAGTTTGCTCATGCCGCGGTATGGCAATGGTCGGTACCCGTTAAACCGGTAAGTGTTAACAAAGATCCTTCCCGAGCATTTTTATGGATACCGCCAAACTGTAAACAAGTAGAGGCAGTCATATTCACTCAAAACAATATGGAGGAGCAATCCATACTGGAAGACCCAGAATTTAGAGCTGAAATGGGTAAACTGGGGGTTGCAGAGATCTGGGTTAGCCCCGCCTTCAATCTGAAATTTTTATTTAATGAAGGAGCGGGGGAACAGTTTAATGCGCTGGTTAATGACCTGGCTGATATTTCCGGTTATAGTGAATTGAAAATTGCGCCGGTAATCCCGATGGGGCATTCGGCAGCAGCAAGCGCGCCATACTATTTTGGCGCATGGAACCCGGCGCGTACGCTGGCCTGTATCTCGGTAAGTGGGCAATGGCCGTATGTAAGAAATGTTTTTGCTCCCGATATCTGGAGCAAAGATCAAAGCCTTGATTATATCCCTTGCCTGGAAACGATGGGTGAATATGAGGCTGCCAACACCTGGAGTGAGGAAGGATTAAAGGAGCGGCAGGAACATCCTCTGTTGCCGCTGAGCATGCTATCCAGCCCGGCCCAGGGGCATTTCGCCACCACCAGAGAAAAGACCGCCTACATTGCCTTTTACATCAAAAAAGCCATACAATACCGGTTGCCTAAAAATCTACCGACGAATACAGCGCCGAAATTGATTGATATCGATCCTACAAAAACTGGCTGGATGGTTGATAAATGGCGCTATAATGAACTGCCTGCGGCAAGCCCTGCGCCTGTGGGTAGCTATAAAGGCGATGCATCAAAAGCCTTTTGGTATTTTGATGAAGAAACGGCCAAAGTAACAACAGCTTACCAGGAAAAACATCGCAACCAAAAACCGCAGCTGATAGGGTATGTACAACACGGCCAAATGGTTGAACAACGCAATACGCACCAGCAGGTAAACCTGAAATTTGAACCTGATACCGATGGGATCACTTTTAAACTTCATGCTGCGTTTTATGATACGGTGGCTGGCGGTAGCCCTCGTTTACCCATGTGGTCAGGTATGCCTGTCGGTTCTCCAATAGGTCATGCAGCAGGAGATATTCCTATAGCTATTAACCGGATTACAGGGCCGGTTATTAAGTTAAATGATTCTACTTTCAGGTTAAGTCCACAGGCCGGTTACTGGGAGAATCTGCATAGTTATGAACTGTGGTTTGCTGCCACCCATCCTGGGGATGCTGAATATAAACCTGCAGTTCAACAATCGTTGATGATTGTACCGCCACGCAACACGGCTGGTAAAGAACAGCATATTACATTTTTATCAATCCCTAATCAAAAACGATACGCAAAGGGGATAAGATTGAAAGCCTCGTCAGATGCGCATGTACCAGTAGGTTTTTATGTTTTGGAAGGCCCGGCCGAGCTGTTGGGTAATTCCTTAAATATTACAGATATTCCGCCGCGCAGCCGTTTCCCGGTAAAGGTTACCGTAGTGGCCTGGCAGTATGGTGATAGTCATGAGCCTAAACTGCAAACAGCAACACCTGTAGAGCAATCTTTTTTTATAGAAAAATAACTTCGACACTTAAATATTAACCATGGCTATGCTTTTATTAACTAACTCCGTATGTATCACTTAAATCTCAAGCCAATGAAATAAATTAAAACCACTTAAAATCAATAATTGATTCAGGGATGGATCAATTATATCCCGTACGGTATAAAAATCTCTCATTATACCTGGAAAACTGATTGCCAATTATCAGTTAAAAATCAATGTTTTTATAAAAGTGTTTGACGGTGCTGAATCAGCGCGACAGGTTTTCTATTGCCTGAAGTAAAGGAAATGCTACCGAAAAATTGGCACTTCTTAAACCATACTAAATTATAATTCACCAATTAAATTTTATAAATTATGAGAAAAGCTTTGTTTTATGCGAGTATCATTATGCTTGCAGTATCTACCGGTTGCTCTAAGGAAAAAAAAGGCTTGGTAGGGACAAAAGCCGCCGGCGAATCTGAAAATAGCAACGTGAAAACCTCGGCGATTGATTTCATACATCCCGGAACGGTATTGACCAAGCCGCAAATGCAGTATGCCTACGCTCAGGCAATGGCTAATGTGGAGCCATACAAAACAACCTTTGCTAATTTCCAAAGCAATTATGCTACATTTTTATCCAGCAGCTATGCACCGCACGCTCACGCCCAGGTTGGCCGCAATGAATTTAAAAGCGATTATGAAAACGATGCGATGGCTATGTTCGTTAATGGTGTAATGTGGAACATGACCGGGCAAGCCCAGTATGCCGACAAGGTTATTCAATTGCTTGATGCATGGGCTTCAACCTGTACTTCTATTCAATATCCTGATAACGACTGGCAGTTGTGTAATGGTTACGGGTTGCATTTTATGATTTACGGGGCAGATATGGTTTACAACTATTCTGGCCTTACTTCAACGAAGAAAACCAATTATAAAAACCTGTTCAAAATATTTTATAACTATTATGCAGCTTATGCCGCCACTTATAGCAAAACAAGTCCGTTTGTTGTGGCTGGTTGGCCATCCTGGGGATCAAGTGCCGGTAAGTTTATAATGGCATACGGCATATTCTGCGAAAGCCAGACAGCATATAATTTATCGCTGGAATATTTTAACAGAACTGCTGCCAATGGGGCCGACAATGGTACCAACGTAACCGCATTTTTATCAACAGGACAGCCTGTTGAAGGGGGACGTGATCAATATTATACCCAGCTATGTTTAGCCAGCTTCCTGGAATGGGCCCAGATGGCGTATAATCAAGGTGACAAATCATTATATGACGCGCGTAGTGGGGTGATTGGTAAGGCCATGGAATATACGGCTAAATACAACCTTGGAAACAGCGTGACCTGGGATCCTGTAACTCCCGCAACCTCTATCTGGGCTGTAACTCCTCCCATCAATTCTATTTCAACTTCTAACCGAGGTAATTACCGCCCTATCTGGTATATGGGGTATAATTATTATCACCGCTATCGCGGTTTAAGTATGCCGTACACCGAACAGGTTATGGCCAGCCATGTAAATGAAGGAGCTACAGCCACCATTACCGACGAAGTTGGATGGGGAAGTTTATTTTATTGCAATACTTCACAGACCGTTGTTACCCCATCATACACGTGGTCGGGTATTTATTGAATTTTATCTTTTTTAGCGCCGGGTATAAGTTAAGCCCGGCGTTACTTGCGCGCGCAAGTAACAGGGTGTAAGTTAATAACGTACGAGAAAATTAATGATTCTCTCGTACGTTATAAGGGTTTTAATGAACCCTGAAATTAAAACTAATTATATCTGAAGTATCCATAATCATCACAAAGGGAACATTAAATTTGAATTTATAAGTCCCTCTGATGGAAATGTACAATTTCTTGACTTCTGGCGTGAAAACCAATTTGTATCACAAGGACAGGAGACTTTCAGCATCATCCCCAAAGATAATAAACCGTTAGGTGAACTTATTTTACCTTCAAACGGTGCGGGAAAAGTAAAGTTAGGGCAGGAAGTTATTGTAAAACTGGAGAACTATCCTTATCAACAATATGGAACCATTAAGGGCAGGGTACAAAGTATTTCGTTAACAACAAATCAATCCAGAGATAAGAACAATACCTTTACCAATAATTATATGATCGTTGTCAGTTTGCCTAATCCTCTTAGAACCAATTTCGGCGTTATGTTGAGTTTTAAATCAGATTTAAAAGGTAGTGCTGACATCATAACAGATGATCGAAAACTTGTGAGCAGGCTTTCGATCATCTAAAAAATTCCTATAAAAAGTAATCAGAAATTACACTAATTATGTCGGGGCTATATGTCGGGCATACTATAGTTTTTAAAAGATAACCCATAGAGGGAACAAAACTTATGTAATAGCTTTAATTGCTCTACAATTTGGTTCGAATGATCTCCGGTCCGGGAGTACAAAATAGTTCGGTAGTATGTGCCTGGCCGTGGGGAGAGCTTTTATTTTTTCATAATAAATTTAGTCCCCTCCAATTTGCTCATCCACCGTTTTATCTAAACTACTGTAACGTTCCTGCTCAATGAGGAATGCTTTATTATATTTGCGCCAGCTTAAACGATCACATTCAACAAAAAACAGTGTATACATCATCAAATTTGATGCACCCCAAAAGCGTTATTTTGCGTATAATGATGTATAAAATAACTATAGCCTTATCTCAATATATAAAAGTGAAAAAAAACATCTTTGCGATCAGTGTCCTTATCCTGTTCCTGTTGCAATCTTATCAAACGCTTGCTCAGACCTGGCAGCCCCTCGGCCCAAGCGATAAAGACCAGATATTTGCCCGCGGAGCGGCTTCAACCTGCATGACATTCGTTGGCCAGGTACCTTACGTGGCTTTTTACAATAGCCATGAAACCGGAATACTGGTAAGGCGTCCTGTTGCCGGTGGCACCGGCTGGGAAACCGTTGGGGGCCAAATCTATGTTAGGGATGCCGGTTCCAATATATCATTAGTGGTAAACAACGCGCGCCTGTATATATTTTATACAGCCAGTTTTGCCAGGGGCCGTCAGCTTGCTGTCAAGCGGCTCAAAACCGATGCAACAGGTTGGGAATCAGTTGGCCCGGAAGGATTTTCATCGGGACAGGCCGATAATGTATCGGTGGCTTTTAATGGCACTACACCATATGTTGCTTACCAGGACGAAGACAATGCATCCAAGCTCACAGTTATGAAATATAATGCCGGTGCCAATACCTGGGATGTAGTTGGCAAGGCTGGTTTTTCTGCCGATAAAATATACTATACCTCAATTGGGTTTAACGGTGCTACCCCTTATGTAGCTTATGCCGAGGGCGAAAATAAAGCGCAGGGCAAGGTGGCTAAATTAAATGGAGCAGGCACCGATTGGGAGCAGGTGGGCAAAACGGCCATATCAGTTTATCCCACTACTTATATAAAGCTGGCATTTAACGGAGCTACGCCATATATTGCTTATGAAGATAATCGCCAAAACGCAACGGTAAAAAAATTAAATGCCGCAGGTACTGATTGGGAGCTGGTGGGCACAGCAGGTTTCTTACAGGGGCTGCCAACTTATCTTGCTTTTGCCTTTAACAACGGCGTACCCTACGTAGCATCAGCTGATGGCAGCGACCATTCAAGGGCTACTGTAATGCGGCTTAACTCGGCAGCCACAGGCTGGGAAAAGGTTGGTCAGTCGCCCATTTCATCATCTTCGGTAACTTTTTTAAACCTGGTGTTTAATGGTAATACGCCTTATGTATCATTTTCTGATAATTCTTATTTTCTTAAGCCACAGGTAATGAAGCTGAACGCAGCCGGTACTACCTGGGAACCACTGGCCACCCTTGGGATTTCGTTAGGCTATGCTTCATCCATGAACCTGGCAATTAACGGCAATACACCCTATGTTGTTTATCGCGATAACGGCAACAATAATAAGGCATCCGTAATGCGCTATAACACTTCAACATCCGGATGGGAGTATGTTGGTAACCCGGGATTTACACCAACGATAGGTGACATCAATAAAATCCCGCTGGCGTTTGCAAAGGCAATACCTTATATAGCAATTGCCGACTTTTCGCAAGGAGACAAAATAAGTGTAATGAGGCTTAACGCGACCGGTACGGGCTGGGAAACGGCCGGCCCGGCAGGTTTTTCAACAGGTAAGGTAACAACCCCCATTTCGCTTGCGGTAAGTGGCACCACGCCTTACGTTGTTTATGGCGATCAGGTGCTTAAAGTAAAACGCCTTAACGCAGCAGGTACCGCGTGGGAAGATGTTGGCAATCCCTTTACCGTCAACACCATAGGTGCTACAAGTATCATATTCAAGGGCACTGTACCCTACGTAGCCTTTGCCGATGCCAGCAACAGCAGCCGGGTAACATTAGTGCGCCTCAACACAGCAGGCAAGTGGGAAACGGTGGGCACACCGGGCTTTGCCCCTTCAGGCTCTAATTCGCTGGCCTTTAGTGGCGATATTCCCTATGTAGCTTGTGCGGGCGCAAGTCAAAAACTATACCTATACAGGCTTAAGGCTGATGGTACCGGCTGGGAGTCCTTAATTACACCATCATCATCTGATACAGGAACAGGCTTTATCTCTCTTACATTTGATGGCGATACACCATATATATCTACCGTAAGGGATAACAAAGGAGTAAGTGTGGTTACCTATAACACCGCAGGCAACGATTGGCAGGACGTAGGCGGCTACTCCGTATCATCTGCGGATGGTCTTAATACATCGATAAGCATACTTGACCACAAGTTATATCTGGCTTACGATAGCTTTGGCGCGTTTGTTAAAACCTACAGCTTAACTTCGGTACAATCGGCAGCGCCTTTAACCGGCGGCCCGGGTACTACAGTGACCATTGCCGGTACGGGCTTTACCGGGACAACGGCTGTTACTTTTGGCGGTGTTCCTGCCCAGTCATTCAGGGTAGTATCAGCCACCAGTATTACGGCGGTGGTTGGCAATAACGCAGCATCGGGTGATATTAAGGTGATAACACCGGCTAATATTTCATCGATAAAAGGCTTTGTTTACCTGCCGGCACCTGCTATAAGTTCATTTACACCGGCGTTTGGCATTACGGGCGTTAAGATTACTATAACCGGCACTAATTTTACCGGGGCAACGGCAGTGAAATTTGGTACAACGGCTGCCGCATCGTTCGTTGTAAATTCAGCAACCAGCATAACCGCTACAACAGGGGCGGGCGCAACCGGCAAAATATCAGTTACAACACCCGGTGGTACAGCAACATCTGCAGCCACATTTACTTATAATGAAACGCCGGTAATTACCTCGTTTACACCCGTAAAAGGTCCGGCCGGCACAAAGGTAAATCTTGTAGGTACCGGTTTTACGGGAGCAACCGCCGTAAGTTTTGGTGGTGTACCGGCACAGCTCTTTACCGTTTACTCTGCAACAGCAATCACCGCGGTGGTTGACGATGGTGGTAAAACGGGCAAAATTACGGTAACCACACCCGGCGGAACGGTAACGTCGGCCACTGAATTTACGTTTGAAACTACCCCCGCGCCGGCAATCATAGCATTTACACCAACACAGGCATCGGGTGCAACCAAAATAAATCTTACAGGAACAGGTTTCACAGGCACAACGTCGGTAAGCTTTGGCGGTGTGCCGGCTACCGTGTTCACTGTTATTTCGGATACGCAGCTTACCGCAACAATAAGCAATGCCGGCGCAAGCGGCGATATCACCGTTGTAACACCGGCAGGCACGGGCAGTATTAAAGGCTTTGTGTTTACAAAGCCAACGCTTATCAGCGTTTTCAGCCCTGTAGCAGCCACTGAGGGTACAGCCGTTACAATAACAGGACAAAGCTTTACAACTGCCAATGGCGTAAGTTTTGGTAATACACCTGCAAAATCGTTCGTTATTAATTCTGATACAAAAATTACCGCGATAATTGGTAAAGGATCAAGTGGGGTGGTGAGTGTGTTTACACCAAGCGGCGGTGCGGTGGCCGATGGATTTGTATACGTAAGCAAGCCGGTTATAGCCCCGTCAGGACCAACAACTTTTACCACAGGGGGCAGCGTAACTTTAAACACAGTATCAGCAGCGGGCTATACCTATCAATGGCTGAAGGATGGTAAAAACATTACCGGCACCGAAGGCACAAGATATAGTTACACCGCAACAACAACAGGTGTTTATGCAGTAAATGTTACTTATGGCGGCATCGCCCTAACATCTGACCCGGTAAACGTAACCGTTATTTTTGACCTGCCTGCCGATAATTTTAAAGCCTCGGCAACCAGCGCCACCTGCAAAGGCGAAAACAATGGTATCATTAATATAACCGCCCTGCAAAACTTAAATTATAAGGCCACCATAACGGGTAACGGTTTAAATAAATCATATCCGTTTACCAGCGCTGTGCCCATTAATGATCTGTCGCCAGGTACATACAATGTTTGCATCACGGTTAGCGGGCAGGCAGATTACCAGCAATGCTATGACCTGGCAATCACCGAACCTAAGGACCTCGCGGTATTTTCGTCGGTAAATAAAGCCACCAACAGTTTAAACCTGGAGCTCAACGGCAGCGATAACTATGCGGTTGAACTTAACGGTACCGTTTACCATACCAGCGAAAGCTCCTTGTCATTACCGCTATTACAAGGCAGCAATAAACTGGTGGTTGCTACTGATAAGCTATGCCAGGGCATCATCGAAAAAAACATCAATTTGAGTAATACTATGCTGCCGTATCCTAACCCTTTTCAGGATGTTTTAAATGTTAACCTTGGCGACACCCCGGTTACTAATTGCACAATAAAGGTGTTTAATATAGCCGATGGCAAATTGCTTTACCAGCAAAAGATCGGCAATCAATCGGGCGTTATTCAGGTCGCCTTATCAGCATTAAGGAGTGGTACATACTCCCTTAATATGTCAATGGATAACAGGGAGTCAGTTTTTAAGATCATCAAAAAATGAGAAAGTTATTAACTATTATAGCTATAGGCATTATGGTCGCGGGTTGCGGAAAAGGTAGTAAAGATACCGTTACTCCCCCTGCTCCGTCACCCGGTAAAGCGTCACTGCTTTTTCCGGCAAAGGATGAATTGTGTAACCAGGGAACAATCATATCGTCAACCCAAAACAAAGTTGTTTTAAAATGGAGCAGCGCCGCTAATGCCGATAGCTACTCCATCAGTTATACCAACCTGTTAACCCAGATACGTACGTTGCTAACAAGTACTCAAAATCAGCTCGAGGTAACGCTTGACCGCAATACACCTTACGCATGGTATGTGACTGCCTTGTCATCCAAAAACACTGCTGTTACTACGCAAAGTGATACCTGGAAGTTTTATAATTCGGGGCCCGGTATAACAAGCTACGCACCATTCCCGGCAGAGGCAGTTTCACCAACAATGGGTGCAACGGTATCAGTGGGTGCACAGTTAACCTGTAATATAACGTGGAAAGCCAATGATGTTGACAATGATATTGTGAATTTTGATGTTTACCTGGATGATAAAGTTTCGCCGGTATTGTATGCAAGTAAAATAACCAATGCCTTTGTACAAAACTTCCCCGTAAAAAAAGGCATTACCTATTACTGGAAGATTGCTACCCGCGATGCTAAAGGCAATATCTCATATTCCGATACGTATCAGTTTACGGTTGCTTTATAATCTGTGAATTTAAGTACGTTTAGCATTGATAATTCTTTTCACAAAGCACCGGCCGATATCAATTCATTAATAAGGGGGGGGGGTAGGGTTTTGCATTGCCAACCACCCTTAAGGCGATATCTAAATGTAGCTATCGCTTTTTTTATTGAATTTAATTTGCTGTATACCTGCTTTTTTTCGATTTTTCGCTTGGGCATTAAAAGCACCCCGAGACTTTAACAATAATCACTTTCTCTTGTAAAGACCAAGCCTTTTAACGGCTTGATCTTTTTGGCATCGCAGCTCCGATAGTTGAAAATCCACGATCTATTTCATAAATAATTCGCGGTCAATTTTATGAAGATCATTTTTTTTATAGTATGATTTGGCCCATTTGGCATCTGTGAAGAGATTGAAAACAGTCAGCTTTTTAGGTGGCGGCGGGGCTGGCTCGCCTTTTTTGGGCTTTTTAGCTGCCGGGTGTTTATCACGGAAGTGGAAATGATCCACCAGGGCCAGGGCTTCAAGCGCGAAAACCGTGGCTATGTCACGGTCCCTTATCTCAATTAGGTTATCGGAGTTTGATTCTTCGCCGCCCTCGGCCAGGTTGCTGGAGCCCAGCCACACAACAGCCTCCGGTGTGTTAAACCCGCAAACAATAAATTTATGGTGAATCTGGTGGCCGAGGCCAATGCCGGCTTCCTCATTAAAAGGTGGCGGCAGTAATGTTTTATTGGGTTTGCCTGTTACCAGCACACCTGTTTTAGAAGAAGGCTTGTAAAATTCTAACCCATCAGTGGAATCTGTGATCCCAGCACTAAAGATATCCAATCGTTTTTGTAGTTCTTTGAGCGCAGGTATTACCGGCCCGGTCGATTTAGGGTCGGTTGCCATAACTGCGAAAAGTACAGAACTTTGTTCGGCGGCCATCCGGGTGGTGATCTTATTCAAATTTTCAAGCGCCTGCGGCTTCTTATGAGGTGCGAATGTGATAAACATTGGCGGCAGGCCCACAGCATTGAATGTAAATTCCTGTTTTGGCAGGTCGGTAGCTAAAAACTCCTTCACATTTGTTTTTTTTGTCCAGGCAGCTTCGAATAGCCGCTGGTAAAGTTCAACTACTTTGGTGTCGTTGAAAACGATCACGTGATTGGAATTGACATACATCCCGGTCACCGAAAAGTTGGTTGATCCTGTTAGTAATCTAACAGGTGTGCGTGTGTCTCCCTTGGAAATGATAAGGATTTTATTGTGCTGGAAACGTTTGAATTTACCGCGAATAATACCCGATTCAGCAGGCGCCCCGCCTGGTTGCTTGCTTTCAGCTATTTTGAATTGTTGTTCAAACTGATCCTCCGGTTTAGGATCCTTTTCATCATGATGCAGCGTGGCGTTATCCAGGATTATACGCATACGGCCTTGCTCTGCAAGTGTCAGGAAACGGGCCAGGAGGTCGGTTTCGTTCAGGTCATAAGCAAACACATCCAGGAATAAGCTCTTATCGGCCACTACCTGTTCAACAATCTGGAAGATCTTTTCTCTCGCTGTAAATCCCGACCAAATATATTCGTCCAAAAAGGTATACTTTTCGCCTGCGTTGTTGGTACCGGCTTGTTGGGACGTATCATACAAAAGAGATTTAGCTTTTGGTTTAAGCGGAGCATCCTTACCAAAACGGTTGCCGAAAGCCTGCGACTGAACGAACCCGCGGGTAAAGCCGAGTTCGATGTCTCCTTTTCTGAAAGGTTCTACCAGGGTGCTGACGGTTATTCCCAAAGTTTTGTCTATTGGCAATAACTGGCCATTCTTGAAAAACCTGGGTGTTACAGTGTACTTATAAAGCCCATAAAATACCTTGTCCTTTTGGTGAAGGGAGCCTGGAACATGCAGCCACCGGAATTTTTGGATCGGTGAATTAATGCTCGATCTTGGCGGTTCCAATGCAACCTGTGCATGACTGGAAGGGTCTGCAAATTGCATCTGGTTAAATATATAGTAAGGCGTTTCAGTACCAGGCTCACAATAAAAGGTAAAGCCGGCCAGGTTTTCGGCGTCTTTTTTTTCAAGACTACAGGCGATCATTACTTTGGCATCGCCGCGCAGGATTTTTACGGTTAGAGAGCTCATAATGTGAATTATTTAGGTCATTAAATATACTATTTATTTGATAAATACAATAGTAACTTATTGAAATTCAGTGATTATTGATTGTGTGGTCAGCCGATTTCCGGGAGCGCGGCAACATTGTGGATCAGTTAATTCTAAAGGAAATCGATTTTTGGAAAAAGCTTCGAAGGGAAATCTATTTGTTTCAATGCCCAATCCATCACCCAAAATTCCAGCAAAGGAATATTATTGACGGAAAAGCAGTAACCGGAATAAAACAACTGTGGTGGATGTATATTTCAAACAAATCCTCAAGTGTTTTAATGCTATCGTAATTTGATTTTCAACGGTACGTTTCGAAACCCCAAAACTGTCGGCTATTTCCTGGTTTGACAGGTTTTTTACCCTGCTCATATAAAATATCTCCTGGCAGCGTTTGGGCAACTGTACAAGATATTGCTGTAGTTCCTGTTGCAGCTCCTGTTCAATCAGATGATCCTCGCCTTCGTTGTTTTGAAAAGGTTCATTTGCGGGAAGCGTATCACCCAAAACCAACATCATGGGTTTTGCCGCCCGCATGCGGTTGTATACCTGGTAGCGTGCAGCGGTGAGTAAAAAAGCCTGGAAAGATTCTATTTCAAGTGATCTGCGCCTGTTCCAGATGTTCAGAAAAATATCGTGTACCAGTTCTTCACTCGTTTCCTGGTTTTTTAGATAATTTTTAGCCAATTTATACAGCCTCGCCCAGTACCTGTCAAACAGGGCAGTAAATGCCACCTCGTCGTCCCGACGAACGGCATTCCACAACTCGGCATCTGTTAGGGAACTGTAAAGCATATAATTGGGTAGGTAAATGTATAAAAAGCAACGCTAATTTTTAAAATTATCCGGAAAGTGACAAAAAGATAAAAAAGTATGTGTGTGCCATGTGCTAATCTACACTTACCTTTTATAAACCTCAGTTCATAACATTTAATGATAACTAAAGAAGAGTTTTTGGTGCTATACCAAAAGTATCTCGATGGTGAATGCACTCCTGCCGAGAAAGAATTGCTGGCTGCATACAGCGATGACATGCAGCTGCCCGACGACGTATGGACGGAGGAAGATACCGATCCTTTGGAAGTACGTGCACGGATCTGGCAAAAACTGAGCGAAAACAGGAGGGACGCTATTGTAATGTTGCCCAAACGTACCAACTACAGGTGGTTATGGGCTGCTGCCTCACTGGTTGCTATGGCAGTACTTGCGGGATTACTATTTATGCCTGCCAAAAAGAATAATGCTAACAATGTTATTGCAAAAAAAGATGAAACAACTATACTGCCCGGCAGTAACAAGGCTTATCTGACTTTGGCAAACGGCAGTAAAATAGTACTTGATGATGCTAAAAATGGCCAATTGGCGGCAAGTGCCGGTGTGAAAGTGAGTAAAGCGGCCAATGGTGTAGTGGTTTATAAATTTGACAGGAAACCTGGTGAACCGGGCCACAAAAATACCCCGGAAATCAATACCATAACTACCCCCAGGGGTGGTCAATACCAGCTTGTTTTAGAAGATGGTACCAAAGTACAGCTCAATGCGGCTTCATCAATCAAATTCCCGGAGTTTTTTAACGGAGCCAATCGTGAGATTGAACTGAACGGCGAAGCTTATTTTGAGGTAGCAAAAGATAAGGCCCACCCATTTATAGTTAAGGCTAATGGTACACAAGTGCAGGTGCTGGGTACTCATTTTAATATTAATGCTTATAGCGATAACCCGGATATTACCACCACATTGCTGGAAGGCTCAGTTAAAATGAGTAAAGGTATGGCTGCAGTGATGCTTTTACCGGGACAACAGGGAACTGTAAGTCAAAAGGGCTCAGCAATAAAAGTGAGCCAGGCAGATGTTGAAGCCAACATGGCCTGGATAAACGGCTTTTTTATATTTCATGATCAAAGCATTGTGAATGTTATGAAGCAAGTAAGCCGCTGGTATGATGTGGATATTGAATACCAGGATGCCGAGGTTCAGGAAAATGAATTTGGCGGTACCATATCAAAATACAAGGATATTAAAGAATTGCTTGATAATATTAAGCTTACCGGCAGTATCCACTACAAAATTGAAGGAAGGAGGGTTATCATTATGAAGTAACCTCATACTTACATAATGCTATCCTTAAAGAAATAACCAGGAGCGTTCGCACCGCTCCTGGTACAATGCTACGGATAGCAATCAGGTCAGTTAACGATCATTTTTCTCACAACCAATTATTTAACCTAACATTCAAATGTACAAAAATTCTACTGCATTAAAGCGCGGGCAGATACCCCGTGCTGTATCAAAATTATTTCTGATCATGAAATTGTCGTTCTTTTTGTGTCTGGTTTCGATACTTCAGGTAAGTGCCTCATCCACTTTTGCACAAAGGATAAGTCTTAGTAAAAGCAACGCCTCGCTTGTTGAAACGCTTAAAGATATCCATAAGCAAAGTGGCTACAGCGTGCTTTATAATTCCAAAATGCTAAAAAAGGCCCTGCCTGTAAGTGTTGATCTTAAAGATGCGGGTTTGGACGAAGCATTGCGCGAATGCTTCCGTGATCAGCCTTTTAGTTATGTAATTAATAATACCACTATTGTGGTTACACCCAAACCGGCCGAAAAGAAGCCGACACAGGTACTAACCGTTAAAGGCATGGTAAAAGACCAAAAAGGTGTGCCTTTACCTGGTGTAACTATAAAGGTTAAAGGTACAAACACAGGCGTACAGACCAATATAGATGGTAATTACACAGTTACTGTAAATGATAATAATGCTGTGTTGGTTTACTCCTTCGTTGGTTTTGTAAACCAGGAGGTTACCGTTGGTAATCAAACCCAAATTGATATAGTGCTTAAGGAACAAACATCGGCACTTAATGAAATTGTGGTGGTTGGCTACGGCACACAAAAGAAAGCTAACCTTACCGGTGCTGTATCATCAGTAAGCGGCGAAACACTGAATAAACGCCCTATTGTTAATCCCGCCTCTATGCTGGAAGGCCTGGCACCGGGTGTACAGGTAAACACCGGCTCCGGCGAACCGGGAAACGAGGCTGTATCTATCCGCATCCGCGGCAACAGCACGTTCAGCGACGCAGGTTCGGACCCATTGGTGTTGATCGATGGTGTGCCTGGTAGCTTCAACGATGTTAACCCAACCGATATCGACAATATATCAATTTTGAAAGATGCAGCCTCTGCGTCCATCTACGGTTCAAGGGCTGCCAACGGTGTGGTGCTGGTAACAACCAAACAAGGCAAAGCCGGGCAGATGTCTGTTACCTATGATGGAAATTTGGGTTACAGCAGCCCTACCAAAATGTTCAAACTGGTAACTAACTCCGCTCAATATATGGAGATGTTTAACCAGGCGCGTATTAACAGCGGTACAACAGATGCCGGCTCGCTTTACCCGAAAGATCAGATTGAGTTATACCGTAACGCTACAGATAGGGTGCGTTATCCTAATACCGATTGGTTAAGCCTGATATTCAGAACTGCCCCTACCCAAAACCATAACCTGACATTTGCGGGCGGCAGCGAAAAAACTACTTACAATGTATCATTAGGATATATTAACCAGGATGGTATTGAAAGAGGCTTTGATTATAAACGGTATAATGCACGTATCAATTTAACCTCAAAAATCAATGATCATATAAAATTTGGTACCAACGTATTATTAAAATCAGGTACGAGAGGTGCTGTAGCCGGTAACCCATCATCACCAACCCAGTGGGACGGTTCGTCAATGGATCTTTTCCTTTCGGCTATGTCACAGGCGCCAACTTATGGCCCTTATTTAGCTGATGGCAGCGGCAGGTATACCTTCAAGGCATATGACTTTGAATATAACAACAAGAATCCTATAGCGGTACTGGATCAAAACTTCAGGAGGATCACTAATGATTATGCGGTGAACGCCCAGGGTTGGTTTGAGGTTCAATTTACTAAAGACATTTCCTGGTATACCAAGGGTGCTGTGAACTTTAATATGAATAAATACAAGGATTTTAAAGCCACGCTTGATGAGTATAATTTCCAAACCAATCAATTGGCAACGTCGCTTGATCTTGGTAAGGGCTTAACTGAACAGGATGAACAAACCGTATACACCAACCTGTTTAGCTACTTAAATTACGCTCATAATTTTCACGGGCATAACATTAAGGCACAATTTGGTTACAGCATTGAACAAAGTAAGTATCAGTACCTACAGGGATACCGTAAAAACTTCCCGGATCTGGATCTGCAGGAGCTGAATGCAGGTGGTTCTGACATCCAAAATGCAGGTGGAACCAGCAATCAATGGGCGCTGATGTCTTACTTCGGTCGTTTAAATTATGATTATAAGGGTCGTTACCTCCTGGAAGGTAACATTCGTGATGACGGAAGTTCGAAATTTGCCGGTAAAAATAAATGGGGTGTATTCCCGTCTTTTTCGGCAGGATGGAGGGTTACCGAAGAGCCTTTTATAAAAGCCATGAATTTAACCTGGCTGGATAATTTCAAATTAAGAGGTTCATGGGGACAGTTGGGTAATCAAAATATAGTTATTAACGGCTACGGAGCCAATTATCCATACCAGGCCTTATTGAATTTCACCGGGAACTATTCTTTTGATAATTCGACACTGGTAACTGGCGTAGCCCAGCAAAATCTGAACAATCCTGTCATTAAGTGGGAAACCACTACCATGACCGATATTGGTTTGGATGTTACTGTTTTCAAAAATTTCAATTTAACTGCCGATTGGTATAATAAAACAACATCCGATATTTTGAGGCAGGCGCAAGTTACCGCAGCTGTGGGATTAAGTGCTCCTACTATCAATGATGGATCGGTGAACAACAGGGGTATCGAACTTGGCGTATCATATAATAACGTAATAACTGACGGTGCTTTAAGAGGCTTAGCTTTTAATGTAGGCGCAAACGTTGATCATAACCGTAATAAACTGGTTAAATTTGGTCAAACCGAAATTGGAGACTATACAATTAACCAAAATGGGTTGCCATGGAAGTCGTTTTATATGCTACAGGTTATCGGCATATTCCAGTCTGCACAAGAGGTGGCTAATTCCCCTAAACAGTTTTCTGATTCTACATTACCGGGCGACCTGAAATATAGAGATGTAAACGGCGACGGTAAAATTGATCAGAACGACAAAACAGTAATTGGTGGTGTTTATCCCAAATTAAACTACTCATTTAACTTGTCGGCCAGCTTTAAAGGTTTTGATCTGTCAGCCATGATGCAAGGCGTTTATGGTGTTAAATCATACGTATCAGGCTGGGGCACTATACCTTTTGTTCAGGGATCATCGCCAACTACAGATTGGTTAAACGCCTGGACACCTGAGCATCCTTCAACCACTATGCCGCGCATTTATTTTGGACAAAGCGCACCGGATAAAATCGGCCGCCGTTCTTCTTACTTCCTGCAGGATGCATCATACTTAAGGCTTAAAAACCTTGTGTTTGGTTACACCATCCCGGCAAAGCTCACCAAAAAAATAGGTATCAACCGGTTAAGGGTTTACTTCGCCGGCGATAACCTGCTAACCATAACCAAATTCAAGGGTCTTGACCCTGAACGTTATGGCAGCGGAGACCAGGTGCAATACCCGCAAAATAAAATCTACTCTTTTGGTTTGAACGTTTCTTTTTAATTAGCCCACATGAAAAATCGAATTATAATAACCATCATATTAATTACATCACTGTTTTTAGGTGCGTGTAAAAAGGCCCTGGATCTGAACCCCAATGATCAGATCGCTACTTCAACTTTCTACAAAACGAAAGCTGATTTTGATGCGGCTTTGGCTGCTGTTTACGCATCCCTTCAATCAGAAGAATTTTCCTATGGCATGGGCTTCAGGGATGGGTTTACCGATAACGGATACAACCAATTCAATTCGGGCGCAGCTAAGGATTTTGTTCAGGGCAACTTTAACCCTACCACCGGTGGTTACGAAACCGCTATTTATAACGATAGTTATACCGGTATTGCAAGGGTAAACCTGTTTTTGCAAAATTTAGGTACTTACAAAGGATCAGATATATCTGGTAGCCAACGTAAAATCTACGAGGGCGAAGTAAGATTTATCCGTGCCTTTCTTTATTTCCAGTTATACAGTATTTATGGCGATGTTCCGCTGGTGGTACAGCCGCTTGACTTAAGCAATCAAAAACAGCCTAAAGTTCCTGCAGCGCAAGTACTCACCCAGATCACTGCCGATCTTGATTATGGCATTGCCAACTTGAACACTGCGACTTATTCTGCCAACGGTGGTCATGCTGCGGCATCATCTGCAAAGGCTTTAAAAGCGAGGGTTTTATTATTTGCGGCATTTGGTAACACCGGTACGCCGGATGCCGCCACCCTAACCAAGGTAAGGGACCTTTGCCTTGATTTGATGGGCCAATACAAACTGAGCACCAATTTTGAGGATACTTTCAGGGATGCTACCCAGAAAAACAACACCGAAATTATGTTTTCGGTTAACTTCCTCGCGCCGAACAATACAGCCCCCTGGGATATGTATTACGGCGATTGGGATGCCTGTGCGCCAATGCAAAACATGGTAGATGCTTATGAGTGTACTGATGCACAACCTTACGGTACTTCGCCATTAACTGATACAAAAAATCAGTTCAATAACCGCGATCCTCGTTTGCGTAAAACTGTGTATGCAGATTCTGTTGATTTTGGTCCGGGTAAAGTTCACCATCCTTCAAATCTCAGGCCCACAGGCTATGGAATTATCAAATTCCTCGAACCTAATAACATGCCTTATGGTTTTTCAACGCTTAGCCAGCAGGATGCAGTTATACTGCGTTTAGGCGAAGTTATGTTGATGTACGCAGAAGCCCAAAACGAAATTGCAGGCCCTGATGCAACAGTTTATAAAGCCATGGCTGATTTACGTGCACGTGTAAATATGCCGGCTTACCCGGCGGGATATACCAAAGATCAGATGCGCCAACGTATCAGGCATGAACGTCGTGTTGAACTTGCTTTTGAAGGCTTACGACACTATGATCTGTTAAGATGGCACACAGCCGGGCCGGTACTTAACGCTGTCGTGTCGTCCCTTATTAATTATCATTTTGAGGATAAGTTTTACCACTGGCCGTTACCTCAAACAGAAATTGATAAGAGCGGCGGGATATTGATTCAAAATCCTGATTACAAATAGCCGGGCAGATCATATTGGAGTTGAGATAATCTCTTCCAACTGATATGTATGTAACAAAAAACAACAATAGGCCCTCTTTTGCAGGAGCTTATTGTTGTTTTTTGTTAAGTATTGTTTTAAGCACTTTAACTTGAATCAAGGTTTAGTTTATTATGATGCTCTTGTGCTTTTTAGTTTAGAAATGGTTTAATTAAATATTAAATCAGCATATTTGTATATGCTGAGACTTTCCTAAGTCTCATGTGATAAGGTTTAGGAAAAAGTCCCGGCGGCGAGCGCTTTGGGGCTTTTATTTTTTATTTCCTGTGCCTTCTATTTTAATCGCTGAAAATGATGTGAGTTCTATATGGTTTATGCAGTAACGGGTGCTGCCGGTGGCCTGCTTAATCTTTTTGAAATAATCTGGCACATATGCTGCAATTGCTTAACGCATTTCGAAATAGCTAACAAAAAAAGCCATGCTCCTTATGAAGCATGGCCGCAGTGTTAGTTATTTAATACCCCTATTAAAATAACTTATGTGTCAAATTTATGTTCATTTGTGCGAAAAAATAAATTGTAATATAAAAAATACAAAAGCCCATCAATGACAGGCTTTGGCAGACATAGGGGTCGTAGGGGTATTAAAGCTCTCCAATTCAGGTATTACAAATATAAACCTCGATGCTTTGGTATGATTATTAAAAACAACGAAAACTTGTAACGACTTTGTTATAAAGTCGGATCGCCAGGCACCAGTTGGTGATAAATAAAACGGGGTAATGACGATATTCGGGTACCGAACTAATAAATATAATGAACCAATTCATTAATCTTTTCTGGACTGCACTTGGTTTCGCGGCAGTATTTGCCTATTGGTTTTCAGAAGGTTTATCTGCCTGGTTTTACCTGTTTATTGGTTTAAGTACTATTCCGGCCTTTCTTTCCCGAAATTTTTTTGATAGAATTCAATTGAGTCGTAATGCAAAATTTTACGAGCGTTTAGGGGTGAGGTTCATCCGGAAATTTGTTCAGCACGGTGATTTTGCAACCCGGCTGGCAAGGAAGAGCCATCCGGCACATCCGATTATCCGACAGATCGTAAACCCGGAAGGGTATCTCAGTACCATTGCCATGTATGAACGATTCCATTTTGTTTGTTTTGCCTTTTTTCTGCTTACAAGCATTGTAGCCATGGTGCAGGGGCGCTATTTAGCAGCATTGACAATAGTAATGAGTAACGGGGTTTACAACGTTTGTCCTATTTTATTGCAGCAATTTAACCGAATCAGAGTATTGAATCTTCACCGTCGGCAAGTCCCTTAATGCAGTGCGTCCATCCATACCTGGTAACTTGCTTTGCCCTCATTACCCACCGAATAAAACGGAACTGCGGTGAGCGTTTGTTTATTTCCAGATGATGTTATTCTTATTGTATTGAAACCTTTTGCTGATCCGTTTTTAGGTTGTAGTTGTAAAACGGCATTTTCAATAATGCTGCTTTCAGAAAGAGGAGGGTTGTTATTAGTTTCAAAAGCGTAAACCAACGGGCCCGCGGCGACAGCCAGTTTATTATTCAACTCGGCAACCCGGGTGTTAGGTGTAACAATACGCGGCTGCGTAGGCAAATCCAAACTAATTTGATCACCTGCCCGCCATTTACGTGTTATAACTGCATAACCGTTCTGTACATGAACAGGAAATGATTTGCCATTCACGGCAACTGTCACTTGCCCTTTAGATTTAGAATTATACAGATCAAAAGGGTTTTCTTTGCCGATAGCCCAACCGGGAATGCGGACATGTACCGTGAAATTATTCGCCTTAGCCGGGTTAACGTTAATCTGTACTTTGCCATTCCATGGGTAGGCAGTATGCTGGCTAATGGTTACTCTGTTTGGGCCGTTGCCTATATTAGCGCTGCCTCCTATAAATAAGTTAACGTAAACGCCTTTCAGTTTGTCTGTAGCATAAATAAAGCCCGGTAATGCCCCAAATATTTTTAATAGCATAGGAGGGCAGCATGGACAACTATGCCATACCCATCGCGGGTGATCAGTTGCAATTAAGGGGTTCTCATAGTTGTAGTGCGCACCATCAAGCGAGATACCTGAAAGAATGTTGTTATAAAGCGCACGTTCAAACTCATCCATATACTTACCGTGAGCCTGCAACTCATTCATGCGCTCGCTAAAAAAAGCAGCACTGATAGATGCACAGGTTTCAAGATATGCGGATTGTGGCAGGTAATAATCTTTACCAAATTTTTCGTCATCGGCAATTGCACCCTGGCCACCTGTAATAAAGGTACGTTTACCCGCCATGTTATCCCAATAATGATTTGCAGTTTGGATGTATGGCGGGTCATTATCATAGGCTCCAATAGCAGCAATGGCTGTTCCCAGTAACGTGGCGCGCACGGCATGGCCCTCAATGGTTTGCTGTGTAAAAACAGATTGGTCGTCCTGGTTATAGCTGCCATACGCCTGTCTTTTGCGTGACCCATCGGCATCCGCGGGTACGCCGCGGTGTTCGATCCAGTATTTTGCAATGTGAAGGTAAGCATCGGGCATTACCGGCGCCTGTATTTTGCCTGCAAGTGCTGGTTGAGCCTTAAACAGAAGGTAAAGCTTGAAGAAAGCCTCCTCAGGACCAGCATGGCCGGGTATAAGGTTAAGTTTGGGCGAATCGCCCATTACGCTGCACATATAATCGGCCATCTTAACCGCTACAGTTAAAAGTTTGGTTTTACCTGTAGCATTATAATAATGTACACCTGCTTCTGCCAGCATACCCGCGTTGTACAAATCGTGCTGCCAGCGGTCGTCCCCGCCGTTTGTTCCCCAGCGCTGAGACGGACGGTTTAATGTGGTATACGTGTTGATGTAACCATCAGGGTCAGCCGCTTGTGCTGCTGCAATGCGGTCAATATATATATCAAGTTTATTTTCTAATGCTTTGTCGGGGTATGCAACCAGAAGATCTGCGGCCCCGCGAATGCTTTCGTAAACCAAACCATCGTACCATGGCGGCCCATCGCTTTCGCCGGTGTTTTTTTTACCTTGTGCTACTCTGTCAAAATTAAGGAAGGCATTACGTGTACGTCCAGTCTTTTCTTTTTCCTTTATCAGGTCTTCGCGATCAGGTTCATAATCGCCCTCAAGTTTATTGAGTACGTCATAAACCGTAACCGTATGAATGGTATTCAATTTAGGCGACCAAAACGCATCGTTTATCGTAACATGTTTTATATCTACAGGTGTTATCTGTTGTGCAATGGCTGCCGTGTTGCACGCCGTAATAGCTATGCTGCCTGTTAACAGGAATTGTATGGTGCTTTTTAATTTCATTTTTTGTGTTTATCGGTTAAAGCGTATTATGGTGTAAGAAACCGCTGGCAAGGTATAATTAATTACGTCTTCAGTCGTGGATATACGGGCTGATTTCGGGCTGATCAATGTTGGTTGCGCAGGGGTATTAACATCTTTCAGCTTGCCTGTAAGCTGCACTATTGAGGCAGCTGATTTTCGTTTTTCAAAACCAACGAAGTTGATACTGGCCGGAACCGGTTTTTCTTCAGGATTTACAATATGCAATATCAACTGTTTACCATCCTCACTAAGGGTAGCGCTAACATCAATTTGGCCGGTAACCGTAGTTGCAATGTTTAAAGGTAAATGATTTGCAGATGCCATTTGCTGCACATAAAACGGCGGCATACCCCAAACATGGGCGGGTGTAAAAAACACTTGTCCCTGATCCCAGCCGTTATCATTTTGCCCTAAGGGTTGTAGTGCGTTTGCCGCACATGAGGTTAGTACAAAATCGCCGTGGCGGCGTACTGCATTCAGCGTACTTGCATGGCCAAGTGCCCTTGAAACATCGTGACGACCACCATTTTCTTCAAATATGGTACATTTAAGGTCTGTACCTGGATGCCACGCGGCAAACATCGCCTTCATTTGGGTAAGGGAGCTATCTACCTTAGCACCCGCGTTCGGATTATCGGCGTCTGTATGCAGGTCCCAGTAATCAGCTTTACCATCTATTGCTTTAAAAACCAGTTCCATATTAGGCGACCCGGGGCGCCACCATGCCGAACAAATAAATTTTATGGTAGTGTCTTTTGAGTGCATAGCGCTCTGCAGGAGGTTGAAACGTTCAGCGTAGTGCTCATATTCTGATTTTACATCTCCGTTAAAGATCACTTCTTCGTTACCAATTTCAATATATTTTATTTTGTACGGGGCATGGTGACCGTTATCAGCACGTTGTTTGCCCCATTTGGTAGATACATCGCCCTTCAGGTATTCCACCATGTCGGCCACGTCTTGTGGTGTTTCTTCAATATTGATTGCAAATGCTGCCTCAAAGCCTGCCGCCTCACAAAATTGCAGAAACTCTTCAATGCCAAAACCATTGGTAGCGTAAGGATACCAGTGCCCGCGATAAGGTGGCCGCTTATCCCGCGGTCCGATCATGTTTTTAAAGC
Organism: Mucilaginibacter sp. P4_A11; assembly: GCF_056402535.1. Taxonomy (NCBI): domain Bacteria; kingdom Pseudomonadati; phylum Bacteroidota; class Sphingobacteriia; order Sphingobacteriales; family Sphingobacteriaceae; genus Mucilaginibacter; species Mucilaginibacter sp. P4_A11. The sequence goes on along the minus strand of NZ_JBFUHE010000015.1, from coordinate 130,333 downwards.
GGTAATCAGCAGCGTTAACCATTGTGCCGCCGTATCGCAAAAAGTTAAGTCCTTCGTGCTGCATGGCCGTTGCTATATCGGAGCGTAGCGGAAGGCCTTTGAACTGTTCCTGTTTACACATGAATGTTACCTGGTCGGCCCAAAGCTTTCCCTTGCTGCTTATGCTAATGGCAAGCCGGGCTTTTGCATCGCTTTGAGATGATTTTAATGCAAATGGGTACGATACCCAGCCCGATGTTATTTTTTTTATTACCTGGCTGCCATAAATCTTTTTGCCATCGGCACTTTGCAACGATAGCGTTACTCCTCCGTTAATGCCATCGCCCATCATAAGTAATGTACCTGAGTAAATATTGCCTTTGCGCAAAGCTATTCCCCAGCGGTTTAATCCGCTGTTGGCAATGCCGGTTATGCCTTTAGTTCCGTTGTGTGTAATTACCTGCGATTGTTTGCCGTTGTATGCATTGTTTGTGTCTAATGAAAATGAGCCCGCACCGCCAATGTTAATTGCATCCCAGGCGCCGCTTACTTTCGGCGAAGGCTCCGCATGGAAGTTTTCGGCAACGGTCTTTTCCTCGGTCGCGATAGAAAGATTTTTAAATTCCACATCGGCATTGTATGTTCTAAGCCCAAAGCTTCCCGGAGGTAAAGGGGCTTTAATGTCTGTTAAGGTGGCGATGGCTGATTTATCATCATTAAGATAGACCTTAAATATATTGCCGTTATTTTCTATCCTAAGCTTTATCCAGTTTTTAAAATCGATAGAAAGCCTCGTTTCACTTATTGGGGTCCAGTTGTTTTGGTGTTTGCCAAATACCAGTACCTTTTTATTCGGGTCCAGACTGATTTCATAACCCTTAAAATTGTCGGCGCCTTTATGTGCATTGTTCACATTAACCAATATGCCTGCGTTATCATTTCGACGGCCAAACTTCATCAAAAATTCCGCGGTATATGAAGTGCCGGGCCATTGTTGTTTTATAAGTTTAAACCCCTCTCCGGCATTTACGCTTATACCGTTTTGACCAGGTTGCCAATAGCCGTCATAGCTTCTCCAGCCCGCAATAAGCGGTGCGGCACGAGGCTCTTCAAAGCTTTCCCCGAAAATACGCTGATCGTAAAGGCCGCCATATATCTCGTGGTTAACGTCTTCAATACATGCTCCATAAACATTAGCTGGCACCCGGTTAAGCACCTGCGAAGCGTTGATTGTTATTTGTGCTTGCTGGGCCAGGGCAGCAACGGGGAAAGTGAATAAAATACAGAAACAAAGCTTTGCGGCTGAGGTTTTCAAAAGCATGAGAGACGTAGATAATTGTTATGTTTGTTGGTAATGTAGTGCAAAAATGTAGCATAATGTGTCAATTATCTTATACTCCATTACCGAATTATAGCACTGTATTGATATATGAAGTTTTTTGAGGAGAAAATATTAACGGGTGACAGGCTTTTTGTAATTAAAGAGGAAAGTTTTCCGTACAACGATTTTCCGTTGCATACCCATCCGGAGTATGAAATTATATTGGTAATGAAAAGCAGGGGCACGCGTTATGTGGGGGATCATATAGCAGATTTTTTTCCAGGTGATCTGTGCCTGTTTGGGCCCAATTTACCTCATACATTTTATAATAAGCATATGCCTGCAGATAGGGAGGTGCATCAGGTTGTTATCCAGTTTGATGAAAACTGCCTTGGCGTTGGTTTTTTTGATAAACCGCAGTTTGCTTCAATAAGGAATTTATTAGAGAGGGCACAGCACGGACTTGCTTTTAGCGGGCCATTGCGCGATCTCGCCGAAAAAAAAATAAAGGCCATGGTAAATGTTGACGATGCTGAGGCAGTAGCAGGCCTCATCAGTGTATTGGGCTTGCTTTCCAAAGCAATAACCTACGAGTTGCTATCGGTGCAAAAACAAATAGCTGCAAGCGTACAGAAAGATACGGCCCGAATGACTGTTGTTTACCATTATCTGCTTGATAACTTCAGGAATGATATTGTGCTTGAGGATATTGCTGCTATAGCTAACCTTTCAGTTTCGGCGTTTTGCAGGTATTTTAAACAGCATACCCGCAAAACACTATCTGAGTTTGTTAACGATCTGCGCATTGGCTACGCCTGCAGTTTGTTGCAACAAAAAAATCTCAGCGTTTTGCAGGTTTGTTTTGAAAGCGGTTTTAATAACATCTCCTATTTTAACCGCCGCTTTAAAAGGCAAACCGGGGTGTCTCCCTTGTTTTATCAAAAAAATAATGATCGAGGATATCCCCGGTAAATAGCAAAAGAACAACAGGGCCATGTTGGCCATTGCATATTTTATAATTATCGCAATGCTATGGTGCTGATTAAAGGGATAAAGGATTTCGCGCTAACTAATTCTGTCATTTATACTGCTTATGAATAAGCCATATGTAGGGTCTCTTTGACGCATCTATAATATCATGACCGATAGCAAATTTTGGGTTAAGGACTGATAAATACAACCGGCTTTACATTCAGTAATTCCCTTACCACGGAAAATGATGGTTACACAGGCTATCTCAAAAGAACTGATACCAGCAACGAAAAAATCTTACTGAGAAAAATATTCGAAAAACGGAGAGGGATATTTTGGTTGAGGTTGCCGCAGAAAAGCAGCAACCCCGTAATTACCTGAATCTTGCCCCGGCCTCTGCCGTAGACAACATACCTACCGGAATATTTAAAAATGGGTAAAAAATAATCCTGGTAAATATCCCGGACTGGTCTGTTTGGTATTTGATATTATTTAAATGACTTAAAAGCTGCTGCTGCCTGGTTTAGTTGGGCAGCGCTGTTGGTTTGCTGACCATTGTGTATAATAATCCGATATCTGAATGTTGCCGATTCCCCTTTCTTTAAAGTAAGGTTCTTCTCTGATTTACCATTGGTGAAAATCTTTTCGCCCAGCGGATTGGCGGCAAACAGGCCGTAACCACGGGCATGCCAAAAAGTAGGATAATTAGGGTTTTGAGGATGATCAATAATAGTAACGCTTACCGAATCGGCACCTATTTTGCCATACACTTTGCACCATACGCCGCGGGTGCTCCATGCATCATTGCCTGTTTTGCCCTCGCTGGTAAGGTAAGTGCCGTTGGCTACTTTATCGGTGCCGCCTTTTACTATCGTTACATTGCCTTTATCATCAGTAAATTTCTGATCGGCAGGATCGGGGATCTGCAGCTCGTGGGCCAGGCGCAGGCCAAGCATCCCATCTTTTGCATCTTTAAAAAACGCGTCCATATCGGCAGTTAACGTAGTTACGCGGTCAATAATACGTTCCTGTTTGTTCCCGCTAAATTCAAAACGGGTATGTTCTTCCAATATCACTTGTTTTTGCTGATTTGTCCAGTTTGCATGGTAGGCCAGTATGCCTTTTGCCCCGTCTTTTGTTTCCAAAATTTTGTCGGTACGGATCCAGCCATAGCCACTCTTTTTAGCGGCAGGTATGGCATAGGAGTTATTCCAGAAATCGAGCCCGTTCAGGTTTTCAAAATTAAACCAGAGGCCAATATGATGAGGGTGATCGGTAGGATCACCGGGGCGTGGAGCCAGGGGAAAGCCGCGGGTTACCAATGTGCCATCTGCCGACCTCAAAGGGTATAGCACCGGTTTTTCCAAAGTATCCGGATACAGGAAAGTGGTAAAAGGTTTGCCACCTATCAGGATCTCTATTTTATTTCCTGCTGATTTGACCAATTTCACAGGCTCGGCCTGCTGAGCATGTATTGTCATAGCAAATAAGGTGTTAGCAGCAAAAATGCAGGCCCACTTTTTTAATATTTTCATAAGAGGTAAGGTTAGATAAGCGTGTGAAAAGATTAGTCATAAAAGCATTGGATTGTACGATTTCCCTCTTGAGAGGGGGGAGGGGTGTGTTACTGCTTTGATATGCCTATTGCAGAAACACAGCCCTGCTACCATTTGTTCCTCCGCGTCCTCCTCTCAAGAGGAGATTTTTATATGTTTAGCCTTAATATTTAAACACTTTCCCGTTAGCCATTACTTCCTGGGTAGCTTCATCAAAAGTAGCTTTGTATCCGGTATGCACGGCGGCATTGGTCATAATGTTGGCTATCGAATGGCTGTAACCTGCTTCAACAGGGGCGTTTGGCTGCTTACGGCTACGCACGCACTCCATCCAGTTGCGTACATGGTTTGATGTCAGTATATCGCCGCCGGTATTGGCTGAAGCCACTACTTTTTCGGTATTGGTCAGGCTAAGTTCGGGCAGCAGGTTTGCCTTCATATGCATAGCATCGGCCATTTTTTGGGTAAGTCCCCCTTCAGGCGATACTGTATTGGTATTAAGGTTAAGCTCGCCGCCATTTGAGTAGTAGATCTCGGCCGGGTGCTCATCTCCATTGTGCATTCTCGAGCCAAAAGTAACCTGGAAGCCGGTTGAAGGGTCATTAAGCGGACCGTAATCAAATGCTGCCAATATAGTATCCCAATTGCGGCGCCCGTCTTTCCACATATAAATACCTCCGTTGGCGACTACGCTGCGTGGGTGCTTTAAGCCACTGAACCAGTGTACCGTATCAATCTGATGGCTCATCCACTGACCGGCCAATCCAGATGAGTATGGCCAGAAAAGACGGTATTCAAGGTATTTACGCGGATCGAAATCTTCATATGGCCGGTTCATGATAAAGCGCTTCCAGTCGGTATCCTGCTCTTTCAGTTGCCCTAACAGTTCCGGTCTGCGCCAGCGGCCGGGTTGGTTCACGTTCCAGGTAAGTTCGACCATGGTGATTGGCCCAAACTTACCCGAGCTGATAAATTCATTAGCTGCATGGTAGTTAGCGCCGCTTCTGCGCTGCGATCCAATTTGTACGATCTTCCCCGATTCCTTTACCGCCTTTAAGGCAGCGCGGTTATCTTCCATGGTTTCGGCGAAAGGTTTTTCTACATAAGCATCGCAGCCGGCCTTTACAGCTTCAATAGCGTGCCGTGCGTGCTGAAAATCGGCAGTGCTGATAAATACAGCATCAACCGTTTTACTGTCGTATAGTTCCTCGTTATTACGGTAAGCTTTTACGTCATGCTGCATTTTTTCTTTCCAGAGGGCTGCACCTTCCTCACGTCGCTTATTCCATATATCAGATACGGCAACCACCTCAAAATTGAGTTCTTTGTAGTGGTTCATGAAGCTGGGTACATGTGAGCTCTTATGCCTGTCTGAGAAGCCTATCACTCCAACTCTAACCCTGTCATTGGCTCCAATAATGCGTTTATAACTTTGGGCGCTCCAGCTTTTTGGGGCAAGCATAATCCCGGCCCCGGCTAAAGCGGCCTGCCTGATAAAGGTACGACGTGATTTTTCCATGTAGTAAATAGTTTTGTTTGCAGGTTGTTTTTCTTCAAAAAAACGTGGACGCATTAGGGGGAGCGCCTATATTTTTTCGTTGATTAAAAGGTAAACTGGTTAATGCCGGCACTTATGTGCTACGAAATCAAATATCGAAGAATTGAATTAAAAAGCAATAGCGTTTTTAACTGTTAATGTAACAATAATACTGTATTGGAAAGCTGAAAGCATAATGCACAAAGCCGAAAGCTGGGTAAGATTTCTAATGTTCGATTACATTATAGCCCGGTTTGCACCGCCGTCCACTTGTATAGTTGTTCCGCTGATGTATGCGGCCTGGGCAGATGAAAGAAATGCAACCAACGCTGCAAATTCTTCCGGTTTGCCAATGCGCCCAAGCGGAATGTTCCTTGTCTTTTCTTTAATTGCTTCTTCTGGATCTACATCCTGGGGTAGTGTGTGTTTGATCCGGTCGGTTAAAATAAGGCCTGGCGCAATATTGTTGACTGTAATTTGATAGGTACCCAATTCGTCGGCCAGCATTTTTGCCATACCGACCACGCCCATACGCATAGCGGTAGAAAGCACCGAGTTGGCCAGTACAGACTTAACTGAACCACTAATGATATTAATAATACGGCCATTGCCTGCGGCTTTCATAAAAGGTAAAACTAACCTTGATGTTCGGACGAAACTAAGCATATTCTGCTCGAACGCCTGCTGCCACTGGTTATCGTCAAAACTCTCGAACTTTCCGAACGGAGGCCCGCCTGCATTGTTGACAAGGATATCTATCCGTCCGTACACACTGCCTGCCTGGTTGATAAATGCATTCAACTGTTCGTTATCGGTAACATCCACCGGAAAGCAGGTCACTTCATTTTCCGTTTGAGACCGGATCTCTTCTGCTGCTAAATTCAGTTCAGTTATATTGCGGGAACCGATGATGACTTTCGCTCCTTCTGCAGATAAGGCCAGCGCCGAGGCTTTCCCCAATCCTTTACTTGCCGCCAATACAACGGCTATCTTTTGATCTAATCCTAAATTCATAAGCAAATGTTTTAAACGTAAATCTCATGAATTTTTGGAGAACCGCTATAGTTGCGTTATAAAATTTGGCTCCGAACCGATATGCTGAAAATTATCATCCAATAAACGGTGTTACCTTTTAATGGCATATCCCATGTACAGAATATTCATATCGTCGCTTTCTACCAAAATGAATTTTTCTCCAAGTTGAGCAAAGGTCCATGTTCCTTTGGCTCTTTTTCGCAGATAGCCCAGCATCGTAGGGATTGAAACATTCGGAGATGAACCTCTGTGCTCTTTAAAGTCAAAATTATTTTTGGTTAATAAAGCGGTTAATTCTTCGGGCTTGATAAACATATCCCAATTGTGGAGGTTGGGAGGCATAAAAGCCCAGCGTTTCCATTCCTGCCAAATTTTAATAGCCACCAGCTTGCTAACAAAAGTGCGATTTAGGGTATCGTAAAAGAACAACCCCGTAGGTTTTAGCACCCTCGTTATTTCGGAAATTACCTTAGGCAGGTCTCTTACATGTTCCAGCACATCGCAGCACACCACACAATCAAAAGATTGATCGGGGTATGGTAAACTTTCGGCGAAACCTTGTTCATATTTTATATTTAAGTCACTTAGTTTAGCATGATTTATGGCCGTATTCATTGAGTTTTCAGAAGGTTCGATCCCTGTTGTCTCAAAGCCCAGTTTGCATATTTCTTCAGAAAGTATTCCTCCGCCCGAGCCAACTTCCAGAGCTGTTAAGCCCGCCGGGTTTATATTTAGCCTGGCAAGTACTTTTTTTAAGTAACCAACACGACAAGGGTTAACACTGGTTTTTAAAAGGTGAAGTACAGTGTCAGGTTTCCACCAGATATCACCATCCGCGTTGTATAGATTGTTGTCAATTTTTTCGTAAACTTCGGTTGAGACTTTTTCCATTTTAGTTTTGTTTATAGTTGAAAGTCTATATTAATGATGTTAAAAAAACAACTTGTGTATACAGGCATGCGGCGAGTAGCTCTTCCTGCGCTATGCAGAAATTCTGCTTCTTATTTGAGCCACAGCCCCTGAATTAAAAACAGAAATAAAGGATATTAAAGATTTTGTTTGGTTGGATGAATATAATAAATAATTAATTATCAACAAAATAGACTTATGTATTGCTAGCCTACGAAAAATTTCCTACCTAAAATTTGTTTCGTACGAAAAGTTTTCTACCTTTGTTTTGGAGATAGATATGAAAGCACAAAATAAGCCGATAGAGCCCACTAAATCTGAATTGGAAATACTACAGGTATTATGGGAAAAAGGTCCTTTAACAGTACGCTCAGTGAATGATGAGTTGCTAAAGCAAAAAGAGGTGAACTATACTACAACTTTAAAGCTGATGCAGATCATGGCGGATAAGGGGATCCTGAAACGCGATGAAAGCCAGATGAAGCACATCTACAGGGTGGTAGAGGAGGAGCAGGAAACCAAAGCGCATCTATTGGATAAGTTTGTGGATACCATGTATAAAGGCTCAGCCGGTAAGCTGGTGATGCAGTTACTGGGGAACAAAAAAACATCGCAACAGGAATTGCAGGAGATCAAAGACCTGCTCAAAAAACTGGAAGAATAATTAACCGATAAAATTTAACCGCCATGGATGTTACCATTGTAAAAGCAAATACCGATTACCTGGTTAAAGCGCTATGCGATACGCTTATTCATTCATTATGGCAAGGAGTATTACTTGCTGCACTGGCAGGTATAATTGTTGTTTGCACCCGGAGATCGAGCCCGGTACGCCGCTACAATTTATTGATGACAGCACTGTTAATTTTTGCCTGTACGGTTGCTTTTACATTGATCCATGAGGTTACGAAGGAGAAAACAACACTGCCGGTAATAATAGGAGGGCAGGTTATCATTGCTGAAAATGCAGCGTTAGTGCCTCAGGCTATTCCAAAAACTAATGATTATCAAGCCGTATTGCGTTTTTTGAATGCTCACTCCGGCAGTATTGTATTAGTATGGTTTTTGGTGGTGATTGCGCGCGTATTGCAATTGCTCACGGGTTTACATAGCCTGTATTACCTGCGCAGGCGTCAGGTTTTGGCTGTAAGTGAAGCCTGGGAAAACCGGGTTAAACAATTAGCTTTACAATTAGGCATCAAGCAATTGGTAGGTATAGCTGAATCGGGGATAGCCAAAGTGCCCATGGTAATAGGGCATTTAAAACCATTGATCCTGATCCCTGCGGGGCTCATCACCGCAATGCCCCCTGATGCCATAGAGGCTATCCTTATACATGAGCTGGCCCACATCCGCCGCCGCGATTATATCATGAATTTGCTGGTGAGTATGATGGAGATCATTTTCTTCTTTAACCCGGCTGTGCTTTGGATTGCTTCGCTTATCCGCGCAGAGCGCGAAAATTGTTGCGACGATATTGCTGTTACCCATACCGGCAGCAAAGTAAACTATATAAAGGCTTTGGTAGCTTGCCAGGAATATCAATTGGCTACCCCGGCCTATGCAATGGCCTTAGCCGGTCGTAAAAATCATTTGATGGGGCGCGTAAAACGGATGCTTTCCAATAATAACCAGTCGTTAAATGTGATGGAGCGTTCACTGCTGGCTGTTTGCCTGGCAATGGCAATATTGCTTACCGCCGCCTTTTCCAACGTGGATAAAATAAACAAATTGGTTAACAAGGTAGTACAAAGTAAAAATGTATCAGCGTCTCATAAGCAATCCATCCTTCAGCCTGAAAGAATAAAAACGGCTGATAAAGCAGCAAAAGCTGTATTGTCGATACCTAAAGATACTACTTTTAAAGTCAAACCGGATACCTCTAAGTTCAGGATCTACAGCCCCGATGAGGTGGGCGACCATACATCGATGTCATTGCTCAATGGCAGCGTACAAACCCGCCTGGTTAAATTTGATGGTGTATTATATCAGCTTAACTTTGTCAATGACCGTATCAGCTCATTGCAGGTTAACGGCAAAACGGTACCAGCTCATGAATATCCAGCTTATCTTTCAGTTATTGATCAGGCAATGCGGCGCCCTGTACCTGTTGCGCCCGTTGCACAAACTGCCCGGGTTGCCCGACAACCCGATCCAATAACACCTATAAAGCAACCGGGTGTTGGCCTTACGCCAATGAAAACATCTTTAGGTAGTTTAAAAACAAATTTGGGCGGCATCCAACCATCGCCGGGTGCTTACAGTAATAGCGCAAAAGCGTATAATGCCGCGGCGGCTAAATATACCCCCGCCGACTCATACCATGAAACCTATAAGGACTATTTCGACGATACTAACCGAAAGAAACTAACCGCCGAGCTCATTACCGAAGGGATTATTCATAACAGCGACGAATTGGTTTCGTTTAAACTGAGTGATACGGAGTTTATTGTTAATGGTAAAAAAATGTCGGATGATATTTACCAGAAATTCAAAAAAACATACGTAAAAGCACCCGTAAAAGGACAACTGGGCAACTGGTCATGGATGTATAATTTCGATGTTAAAAAAGACTCAACGCAAGCAGTGCAACATCCACAATAATCATCAAACTAAATATCTACCATAATCAATTGTGTCCAAAAGCATGAACAGGATAACTATTGAAAAAAATAAACAGGTAATCGGCATTTAACCCTTAACCATACAATATCATGAAAATAAAAATAGCGGTTTTTTTTGCCGCCTGGATAACTAGTGCCTCAACTTTTGCAAATGCACAAACCATGCTTAGCCTTAGCGGTAAGGTTATTGGGGCCGATAATAAGCCTTTGGACGGTGCCGCTGTTTACCTGCTCAAAGGTCAGGATTCTGTATTGGTTAAAACAGCGCTTGCTGACGCTTTGGGCTTGTATAGTTTTCGGATAAAACCGGGCGCATACAAGATATCAGTTAGCATGATGGGATACCAGGTGTATAAATCAGGCTTGATGCAATTGGATCAGGATAAAGTACTGGAGCCGATGGTTTTACACGCTTCGGGTACGGCGCTCAAAGAGGTTAATGTGATTGCCCAGCGGCCATTTGTACAACAAAAGATAGACAGGACCATCATCAGTCCAGAGGCGCTCATCAGCAATGCCGGAAGCACCGCGCTTGAGGTATTGGAAAAAGCACCCGGGGTTATCGTTGATCAAAACGGCGCGATAAGTTTAAAAGGGAAAGGGGTAACCATTTTTATAGATGATAAACCTACCTATCTTTCCGGCATCGACCTGGAAAATTACCTAAAGTCGCTAACTTCCGCGGCAATAGATCAGATTGAGTTAATGCCGAATCCGCCGGCCAAATATGATGCGGCAGGTAATGGCGGTGTGATCAATATCCGCACCAAGAAAAATAAGGTGAAAGGCTTTAATGGCAGTATCAGCCTTAACTACACGCAAGGGCGCTATGCTAAAACCAATAACAGTTTAAACTTCAATTATCGCGACAACCGGATTAACATCTTCGGTAATTTGAGTTACAATAAAGGGAATGGTTTCAGCGATCTGGATATCAACCGCCACTTTGAAGACGCCACCGGCGCAATTACCTCTAACTTTATCCAAAACTCCTTCATCAGGCGCAAAAGCGATAACTATTTTGCAAAAATTGGTGCCGATTATTATATCTCCGACAAAAGCACCTTCGGTATCAACCTTACTGGTATTTATAATCCATACAGCACCAAAACTCCGGTAACAAGCCAGTTTTCAAACGCGGCAAACCAGCCCGATTCTACTATAATTGCCCACAATCAGGAACATGGTACATTTAAAAACGGGGGTGCCAACCTTAACTATCGTCACCAGTATGACAAGAACGGGCATGAATTTTCTGCCGATCTGGACTATCTAAATTATTATACCAATAATAACCAGTTATTCAATAACAGCAGCTACCTGCCGAATGGTACACTGACAGGTGACGAGATCCTGACTGGAATGCTGCCGGCGCATATCAATATATATTCGGCGAAGGCAGATTACGACCACCCGCTTAAAAATGGAATCAAGCTATCGGCCGGATTAAAATCAAGCTATACCCATACAGATAATATTGCCGATTATTTTTACACCATCGCGGGTACCATGACCCCCGATTACGGCAAAACCAATCACTTTATCTACAAAGAAAATATTAATGCAGCCTATATTAACGCAACCAGGGATTATAAACAACTTTCCATCCAGGCCGGGCTTAGGGTAGAGAACACCATATCCAACGGGCATCAGCTGGGAAATGTGCAGCGGCCAGATTCGTCCTTTAAAAGGAATTATACCAACTTGTTCCCAACTGTTTACCTGCAATATAAATTGGACACCAGTAGCCGGAACCAGTTAAGCCTGAACTATGGCCGCCGTATTGAACGCCCTTATTACCAGGACCTAAACCCGTTCCTTTCGCCGCTTGATAAGTTTACCTATTACACTGGCAACCCCTTTTTGCGGCCGACGTTTACTGATAACTTTGAACTTTCGCATACCTACAAGAACAGGTTTACTACAACTGTAAGCTACAGTAGGTCGCATGATGATGTAAACGAAACCATTGAAATTGTAGATGGTATTTATTACAGCCGACCGGGTAATATCGGCAAGTATACCGTTAAAACGCTTTCTTTTGATGCTACGTTTGATCCGGCGAAATGGTTTAACTTCCATATTTCCGGGCGGGTATCACAGATCCATTCTGTAAGCGATTTTTACACAGGCTTGCTGGATACCAAAGGCACTTACTTCTTTTTCAGGCCGATACTCACCTTTAAACTGGGCAACGACTGGACTACACAGCTTGACGGCGGTTACCAAAGCAAAATTACCAGTGCACAGTTTGTGCTGGGCAGCAGGGGTAAGGTAAATGCGGCTGTTTCCAAAAAGCTTTCGGCAAAAACAACGCTGAAACTGGTTGTTAATGATATTTTCTACACTTTTAAAAACACAGGCGTTATCACCCACCTCAGCCAAACCCGGGCCGACTGGCGTAACCTTAGCGATACCCGTACGGGTGTATTATCGCTCAGCTATCGCTTCGGTAAAACTATATCCGGGCAGCGCCAGCATGATGCTAATGGAGCAGAGAGTGAGCAGAACAGGGTGAAGAACTAAATATAAAGAGGCCCGTCACCTTGAGTGTTTAAATTCAGTAAACTCTGAAGGCGAAATGAAAAAAGAGGATCGGTCAGTCTGAGCCTGTCGAAGACTCGCGCGCAGGGGCCTTACCCACCATGCTTCGACAAGCTACCCATGACATGATAAATAAAGAATGTTCCCGTCAGCAGGTAAGCTTCGGGTGAAATCGGGCAGAACTATGGTGGTCTTGAGCGTAGGAAAGGGCATAGCAAGTTTTTGCGGAAGCGTCGGGAAAGTGTGAGCGCAGCAGGGCAAAATAATTGCAGCCGTGGTTCTGCCCGATTTGCAGGGCAGAGGCCTGTGCGCAAAGAAGCCTACCTGCTGACTTGACTTTTTGGATACTTTTGTGTCAAGACAAAAGTATCTGGCCCTGCGCGGCCAAGAGCGCGACGATGAAAGTCCATAGAATAAAGATCGTTACCTGACTGTCGGGGATTGCTTCGTACCTCGCAAATGACGTGGTGAAGATGTCATTTCACCTTCAGAATTCATCGGATTTAAACACTCAGCATGACACCCTTTTTAATCATATCATCGGTAGGAAAGATCTTCTTCACCACTCAAGTTCGCTATGTTTGGTGGAGAAGATCTTTCGTTACCTGCTCAACATGACAAATAGAATTTAGACGGACTTTAAACTCAACCCATCCTCTAACTTTCCTTTGGATTAGGCTCACCTTTACCTGTAGTGATCAAGTTGTACAAACTGCCGGTGATATAGCCCGTCCATGCGTTTGAACAAACTTCATAGCATTCATGCTCCGGAACCAGCCCCTGATGTGTGAAACGGACTTGTGTTTTATCGCCTTGTTTGGAAATTTCGAAGATGACTTTGGTGTGTTTCCATTCGGTTTGGTCTTCAGTGAAGCTGAAATAGTTGTCGAGCACAAGCCAAACTACTTTTTGGTTAGGGATAACTTCCGTTAATTTCATGGTGCAACGGTGAAGGTCGCGGGCTTTGTAGGTAAATTCATCGTTGAGTTTTTCGGTACCACCTTTTACTTCTTCCGACCACCATCCGCGAACGTTGTTGATGGCATCAAAGGCCTCTTTGGGCGATTTGTCTACCACTATGGTTACGGTTAAATCCTGATCTTTCATTTCTTATTCATTTTATCGTTCATTAAAACCCCCAGTTTGTCCAGTTTATCGCCCCAGAACTTATCATAGTATGCTAACCATTCATTAAGTTCTTTAAAGCCGTCCTGTTTTAAAACGCAATGCCTTTCCCTGCCGATATCCTGGATAGCGATAAAGCCGGCGTTGTAAAGCACTTTGATATGCTTCGAAACAGCCGGGCGGCTCATATCAAAGTTTTCGGCCAGCGAATTAATCGTACGGCTATCTTTCGAAAGCAGGTGTAGTATTTGCCTCCTGCTCGGATCGGCAATTACCTGGAATACATCAAGCCTGTGCTGTTCCATCTTTTTCTGCGTTTATAACCTGCAGCATTTTGTTGATGAGCACCAACCATCCCTTTTCCATTGAGTTAAACATCAACGGATTTACAGAGTCTGCAAAATCGCGGTGGATCAGTAAAAGCTCGGTGCCATTGTCTTTTTCAGTTAGCATCCAGTTTACCGTCGAATTACTCAATTCACCATTACCCGGCCCAAATTTCCATGAATAGGAGAGCTTTTTAAATGGCACTACTTCCAGGATCTTACAATAAAAGATACCGTCGAAATCCATTTCGGGCATCGGTTTAGCCCTTAGCTCAAATTCGTGGCCAGGTATAGGCTTCAGATCGCCGGGCATGAGCCATTGTGTTATCAATTCCTGATTGGTAAGAAATTCCCAAACCACTTCTGGTGGGTGGGGATAAAATAATTGGTGCTGAATAATTTTCGCCATGATAGGTAACTTTTAAGTTACTCAAATATATATGTAACTTGCGAGTTACGCAAATTTATTTTCATCTTTTTATTCAACTACTAATGTGTTTGTAAGGGGCTTGCGGGTAACCAAGGTTTGAATTGATAAAGAGGAGTAAAGATATTGTTAGGGAGCAAAACCATGAAACAACTCGCTCTGGTTCTTGGCTATGCTATTTTAACGTTAATTTTATTTGGACTAATTCTAAATAAGTCATTTCTTTGCGCTAAATCCTGTTAGCAATGAACATCAACGTACCCCCCCTGACGGTTCCTATAAACAAAAAATCCCGATGCTCCGTCGCCAAACTTTACATCGGGTTAATGTTAACCGATCCTTTTAATCCATTAATCATTTCACTCAAATTTATGAAATCTGTTTTACTCTGCAGTAAACGGTCAAACTTTACTTCGCTATTATTTCAACATTTTTACTTTCTTTTAATCATCCTTTCTTTTTCGGCCTTCATTGCTAAGGCTGATGACGGTGCTACCGGTAGTATAAAAGGTAAAGTTACCACTGCCGATGGTCAGCCAGCTGTTGGTATTACCGTCGCTTTAAAAAATACGACTTATGGTTCCCTTACCGATGCCGACGGCCGTTATGTTATCGCTAAAATCAAACCCGGCAGCTATACTATCCGCGTATCTGCTGTAGGCCTTGCACCCGAAGAAAAATCGGTAACCGTAGCTTCCGGCAGCACCCAAATTCTTGATTTTATACTGAAAGAGAACGCCAGCATATTAAAAGAGGTAGCTATCACCGGGGCTAAAAGTCGCTATAAGGCCGATGTACCATCCAATTCAATGCGCCTTAACGAGCCGTTGTTGGAAGCACCACAAAATATCCAGGTAATTACCTCGCAAACGCTATCCGATCAGCAGGTGATCTCCATGGGAGATGGTGTTATTCGCAATGTAAGCGGTGCTACCCGTCTCGAACACTGGGGCGATCTGTATACCCGTGTAAATATGCGCGGCAGCCGTGCGGCGGCATTTCGCAATGGGATGAACGTAACCTCAAACTGGGGACCGCTAAGCGAGGACATGAGCTTTGTTGAGCGCATTGAATTTGTAAAAGGCCCGGCCGGCTTTATGATGAGTAACGGTGAACCAAGCGGCATTTACAACGTGGTTACCAAAAAGCCTACAGGTCGCGATTTTAACGGCGAGGCCACCATGACCATGGGCAGCTATGACCTGTACCGCGCCACTTTAGATCTGGATGGTAAAGCCACTAAATCGGGCAGCCTTTCATATCGCTTAAACCTGATGGATCAAACCAAAAACTCGTTCCGTAATTATGAGTTTAACGACCGTTTTAGCATAGCCCCGGTACTTACCTGGAAAGTTGATGATAAAACCTCGCTTACCTTTGAGTATACCTATCAGCATGCCAAATTATCAAACCTTGGCTCATACTATGTATTTGCAACCCAGGGTTACGCAGTAAAACCGCGTGATTTTACCATAACCGAGCCCGGCATAGCACCWACTTACGTAAAAGATAACAGCGCCTTTATTTATCTCAATCACCAGATAGATGAGCACTGGAAACTAACCGGACAGCTGGGGTATTTCAACTACCAGCAGCAGGGTAGTTCGGGCTGGGTGAATAGCGTAAAAGCCAATGGTGATCTTATCCGAAGCATATCCATCTGGGATGCATCAAACGTGATGAAATTTGGCCAGGTGTTTTTGAATGGCGATGTACAAACAGGTGCGGTGCGTCACCGGATCCTGGGCGGGCTTGACCTCGGTAACAAACAATACATTGCCGATTGGGGACAAGGCGGCGCTATTGACAGCGAAGCCAAACCATTTAACATCAACAACCCGGTTTATAACCAGCCTGCTTTAGGCCTACCTGTATTTGACAGATCGAAACCCTTGGCACAACGCGGTGCGGGCAATCTTTCAAGCCAATCATATACTGGCGTATACGGACAGGATGAACTGGGCTTTTTCGATAATGTATTGCGTGTAACCATTGCCGGTCGTTATACCTATGTAAAAGAGATCAATTACCTTGCAGGCCGTAACCAGAAAAAATTTACCCCACGTTTTGGTGTAAGCGTAAATATCGACAGGCAAACATCTGTTTACGGCTTGTTTGATCAATCATTTGTGCCGCAAAGCGCGCTGATTCGTGATGGCAGCCTGCCAAAACCTATCACCGGCAACAACCTGGAAGCCGGTATTAAACGCGATTGGTTCGATGGCAGTTGGAGCACTACTTTATCTGCTTATCGCATCCTTAAAAATAACACCCTTACTGCCGACCCTGATAACAAAGGCTCAGAAGGATTTGTGATAGATGTTGGCCAAACCAAAACCCAGGGTATTGAATTTGATACCCGCGGACAGATCTTCAGCGGTCTTTCATTAGTAGCCAATTATGCTTATACCGATTCAAAGATTTCTAAGACCGGTGGCGCAGCCAACCTGCCTGCAACAGCTGTTGTTGGAGCAAAAGTGCCTGGCTACGCAAAGCATAATGCAAACGCTTCATTAACTTATACCATACAAAGCGGTTCCCTTAAAAACAGCGGGATTTATGCAGGCGCAACCTACCAGGGCGACCGCACCACCTGGACATGGAACGCCAGCAGTAACCAATTGCAGCTGCCTGATTATTACAAGTTTGATGGCGGCGTGTTTTGGGGTAAAGACCACATCAAGATAAGCGCTAACGTGTACAACCTGCTTGATAAGTACCTGTACAGCGGTGCCGCCTATGCCACTTATTATTACTGGCAGGCAGAAGCCGGGCGTAACTATCGCCTTGGCATCAGCTATCGTTTCTAAAAAACAATTTATCCACTTGCAGGCCGGGATTCCGGCCTGCCTTTTTTAGTTCAATATGCTTAAAACTGCTACTCCGGCCCGTGCCGTTAAACCAAAAAAGAGAGGCGATTCGCTGTTTAAAAGGATATCTGCGTGGCTGCATTTGTGGCTGGGGCTTTTTTCAGGAATTATTGTGGTAATTGTAAGCTTTACGGGAGCTATTTATGTTTTTGAAAAAGAGATCCGCAGTGTAACCGAGCCGTGGACACGTGTACAGCCACAAAATCAAAAAATGCTGCCACCCTCTGCACTGGTAAACACAGCCGTTAAAACGGTGCCGGGTATGAAACCTACGGCGATAAATTATGGTTTGCCCGACCAATCAGCAGCGGCGGTTTCTTATAGCCGAAAAACAGGCTTGCTTGTAACTGTTTTTATGGATCCCTATAGCGGGCGGGTATTGAAAAAAACGACCACCGATTTTGTAGGCAACAAAGGCGACTTTGACTTTTTTAGATTTATACTGCACGGTCATCGCGCTTTGTGGTTGCCATATCCCATAGGCCGACCCATTATTGGGGTAGCAATTTTGATATTTGTGGTTTTATTACTATCAGGCCTGGTATTATGGTGGCCCAAAAAGTGGACTAAAGCCACGCGCGATAAAAGCTTCAAAGTAAAATGGAATGCCAGTTTCAAAAGGGTTAATTACGACCTGCATAATGTTTTTGGTTTTTATAGTATGTTGTTGTTGCTCATCATCGCTTTAACCGGCCTGGTGTGGAGCTTTCAGTGGGTTAGTAAATCAGTATATTGGGCTACATCGGGCGGGAAATCATTAACCGAAGAAGTTGCCATGGTTTCAGATACTACTACAAAGCTGTCATTCAATATGACTTCTGTTGATAAACTCTGGAACAAAATTGCCATAGAGGACAAGCCCGAAGGTTTTTACATCAACTTACCCCGCCAAAAGGCCGACCTGATTGAAGTGATAGCCTACCTGCGTTCGGGTACTTATTACAAAACCAATATTTACAATTTTGATCAGTATACGCTTAAACCGCTCAAATCGGCAGGGCCGTTTTCGGGACGATACGAAGATGCCGGTGCTGCCGATAAATTGCGCAGGATGAATTACGATATCCATGTAGGTGCTATACTGGGCATCCCTGGCAAAGTGATAGCGTTTTTTCTTGCTATGGTATCAGCAAGCTTACCTATAACCGGTTTTTATATCTGGTGGGGAAAGAGGAATAAAAAGCCGGCAGTAAAACCACAGCGGCCTAAAAAGGTTGAGAAGGAGTTGGTTGTACAATAGGAACGTCATTGCGAGGTACGAAGCAATCGCGAACTACACAGGGCTGACCTGCAAATTGGGGATTGCTTCGTACCTCGCAATGACGCTTTTTTTAATGTAATATGTTTCTTTAATCAAGGTTATCCATTCGGGTGCGCATTCTGATACAAAATAACTCCCGTTACTATCAAAACAATTAAAAGCAACACTGCAAGTATGATCTTGATAGCGCTTACCGGCCGCTGACCGATAACTTCTCCGGTGCTGGCGTTAACTGTAAACTGATAAACCTTGTTGTTGTAGTTATAGGCACTTACCCAAACCGGTAGCATCAGGTATTTTATAGCTTTATCAAGGTATTGGGTATCCGTGCTGTCTATCCTTTGCTCATCGCCGCCAATATCATCTCTTATTGCTGAGTTTATTTCTCCAACGGTTTGCTCTGCTGCTTTTACAAAACCCTGTTCAGGGTCTAACTGGTAAGTTTCGGAACGGAAGCCGCTCATATAGCGTTCATCAAACTTAACCAGCATGTCAAAATTCCAGGGGCCAAGTTTATTAAGTGTTTTTTCAGGCAATGATTTACTGGCCGGTACCATCAGGTCGCGAAAATCGCATTCTACCCTTCCCGAAGTATATGACCAACTGGTGTGTCGTACCTGCCTGGTCCTGGTTTCCTCACGGCCGTTAACTGTTTCCGTATAGGTTTCAGTGGTGTAATAATAATCGCCGCGTTCGCCGCTGTAATCAGTTACGGTATAGGTATCGTAGGTCCAGTGGGGCAGGTAAACGCCTTTTAATGCTGATGAACTGTCGCTTACTTTTTTTGCCAGATCGTTCGGTGCCCACCACAAGCTTTTAAGCCATCTTTTGAAAAATTCAATTCCCTGTTGCTGGGTAATGGCAAAAGGTAAAATATAATGGGGTGGTACGTATTGCTGCCCGCTTTCCAAATCCAGCACAAGAGGAGCAGTACAGAACGGGCATTTGTCTGAGGTTACAAACTGATCAAGAATAGTTTGTGAGCCACAGTTTTTGCAATTTACCACCTTCAGATCGGCGCTTTGTTTGGTATTATCGATGCCGGCAACAAACTCCTCATAATCATAAGGTGAAATGTCGCGACTATCGGGAGCATCCTCAATGACATTGCTCACGCCGCAATAATCGCACAGCAAATTGTGCGTGCCGGGATTAAAGTGTAATAAGGCTCCGCAGCCTGAACAATTTAATGAATTGTTTATAGCCGATGGATTAACCTGGTTGTTCATTTCAGAAATATAGATTTAGGAATAGTTACAGATCAGGCTATCGGTGGCGGTACGTTATTAAACAGTTCAGCTATTTCCTCAACGGATGATGCAGGGGTCCATGCAGCCATACCTTTTTTCCAGATCATGCTCTCCCTGCTTAATGTTCCGCTACTAACCATTGCATTGATGTCATCGATTGAGTGCGGCCCGTCAGATTTACCGTCTTTTACAATATGGTATTGAACGCCGGGAGTGGGCGGCGGCGGTGGTGTATCAGCACCGGTATTGTTAGGTGTAACCTGGTTTTGCTGAAAGATATTGCCAACCTGGCCCATCATAGCGGCACCAACACCCAAACCCATACCGGCGGCTCCTAAGTTACCGCCGATAGTGTTTTCCGCAGATTTTTCAATGGCGTTGGCAGCCTGGAATTGTGCATAAGCGCCAAGGTTACCCAATATGCCCATTTCACTGCGTTTGTCAAGCATTTGCTCAACTTCGGGTGGCAGGGAAATGTTTTCAACCAATAATTTGGTGAGGCTAAGACCAAGATCAGCAAAATCTGGCTGGATAGATTCAGTTATGAATTTCCCCATTTCGTTGTAGTTGGCCGCCAGGTCAAGGATCTTTATTTTCGACTCAGCTACGGCATCCATGCCGCGTGATACAACGGTATTCCGTAATTGCTCATTAATATCCTCAATAACAAAATCGGGATTTGTGGCAGATATTTCTTTGATGAATGTTTTAGGGTCCTGAACCTTGAAATTGAACGAGCCAAATGCTCTTAAACGTACCGGCCCAAATTCAGCATCGCGGATCATGACCGGGTTTTTTGTTCCCCATTTTTGATTGGTGAACTGGCGCAGGCTTACAAAATATACATCAACCTTAAACGGGCTTTCAAATCCATATTTCCAGCTCATTAAGGTGGTCAATAATGGCATGTTTTGAGTTTGCAGCTCATAAGTACCAGCAGTGTACACATCTGCAATACGGCCTTCATTCATAAAAACAGCCGCCTGCGACTCGCGTACAACGAGCCGGGCACCCATTTTGATAGCATTGTCGTGGCGTGGAAATTTCCATACAAGGGTGTTTTGAGTGTTGTCAACCCACTCTATAATGTCTATAAGTTCGTTCCGAAGGATATTGAACAGGCCCATATTTTTCTATATAAGGTTTAAATAATGATTTAAATATGTGAAAAAAAGTGCTTCGCAACTAATTATTTTATCCTTTAAGATCTGCATAAAACAAAAACCGGGCACTAATCATTGACTAATGCCCGGCTCAAATGTTACAGTTTGGTGTTAACTATTGTACCTTATCCAAAGGTGGTATATTGGTTTCAGAGCCCGAATAACCCTTGCTTTGGTTAATATGGCCGTTTACGTTCAGGTCGATCTCGCTTTGCGGGATAGGCCACAATACGTGGTATGGCGAAATAGTATAGTGGTTACCTGAGTTGGTTACAACATTTGGATTTTTGTAAAAATCGTTCTTCTCCATGATCCTGTCATAAAAGAAATTGCTTGTTGAAAAATTGGCCACGTTATAGCTTTTTCCGTTATAGGCAGGGATCCCTGTTTGCGCAAAGATGTAAGCTATGCGGGTGAGCTCGGTTTTACGCGGCTCTTCCCAATACAATTCCCTTTGGCGTTCGTCAAGGATGGTACCTATGTTTACATTGCCTGGATCGGTTAACAGTTGTGCATTGGCGCGTGCCCTTACTTTGTTGATATCATCCATGGCAAGTGCATTTTGTCCTTTCCATATGTATGCCTCGGCACGCAGCAGGTAAGTTTCGGCTAAGCGGAAAACGTACCAGTCGGTGTTGGTACCGCGCGGCGGGCTCCACCATTTATCAAGCGCAATAGGGCCTGAGCCGATGAATACCTTATAGTGCGGCCAGCCAAACCATGCACGGATGGTATCTTTGGCACCATTAAGGAAACGTTTGCTAACGTTGGCATCGGTATACTGCTCAAGGTGTTTGCCGTACCAGGTAGGATCGGAAGTTTTGATAGCCGGACTGTTGTAAACAAGATCGGTCATGTTCATCCAGTTTCCGGGAGCGTGCCTTAAGTCGGTATTATCTGTCCAGATGTATTTGGTAGCATAAGGTGTACCACGTAAACGGCCTATACCACGGCCATACCATAAGGTAAGCGGAAACTCTTCTGTTACTTTATCCGAAATACCCGGTTTAAGCGCGCCGGGGGTAAGGATAGTACCGTTATGCCACATAGGCACACAGTTCCTCATTACCTGCGATCCGTTTGGCGTAGCACCATCAAGCGTTTCGCGGTCAAGCACTACATATAAAGCTTCGGCATTGGTTCCCAGTGCTTTGTTTTCGGGACGGTGAAGGTCCCATATGATGTTTTTTGAAGCATCACCCGCTACGATACCAAAACGGTTGGTCATGAGGTGATAAGGGCCATTGATAGCAACGTTGGCCGCAGCGATAGCATCATCAAACAAACCAAGGGCAAGGTCAACTTTAGCCAAAAGGTGGGCCGCGCCGCCTTTTGAAATATCGCCTTTGGCATTTGCATCGGTAAGGTTAGCTACAGCAAACTCCAGGTCGGTTTTCATTTGCTTAAGGATCACAATGCGCTGCGTGCTGAAGTAACCTGTATTTACAGCAGTTTCTTCTTTTAGCAGCAATGGCACATCGCCAAATTCATGCACCAAACGATAGTAGCGGTAAGCCCTGTGAAACAATGCAGTGGCTTTTACCAGGTTTTTATCAGCATCTGACGGCCATTTGATGTTATCGATTCTTGATAAAATAACGTTACAGTCATGTATACCCTGGTACCATGAGCTCCAGTAGCGGCCTATTTTGTTATAGTCGTCGCTGTTTAAGTTGGCAGTAGGGGTGATACGCGCGTTCAAATCCTGCGCCGGTGTGGTTTTATCGGTAGTGCCCTCAACGGCGGCATCGGTAAATATCGATTCGGTAAGTAACGGGGCCGAGTCGCCGAAATACTCAAACCTAACGCTTACATTTAGTGTAGCCAAAGCGGCTTTAAATGCAGCTGGAGAGGTGTAAGTTACATCGGGTGTAAATTTTGATGGTGCCTGCGGATAAAGATCAGCCCGCTTGGTACAGCCTCCCGTTATAAATATGGTTGCCGCTGTTAAAGCTGCAGCCATGATGTTTTTGTTTATCTTGTTCATGTATAAATCCCTCCTTTAAAAAACTATGTTAAACCCGGCTGATAAATATCTTGGAGTAGGGCCGCCGTTTTGCGGGTCCCAAAGCGGCCAGCTTGAGAACACTGCGGCATTGCTTGCGTTCACAAATAATTTGGCGCTTGATATGCCCAGGCGTTTGATCAATTGCGGACTGAAAGTATAACCGATTGAAGCAGTTTGCAGCCTTACAAACGAAGCTTTGCGCCAAACGTTAATAGTAGTGCCAGATGAGCCTGAATTTAAACGGGCGTAATCATCGATCTGGTTATCAGGGGTCCAGTAAGGCAGTACGTATGAGTTCATACGGGCAAAACCTACGCTGCCTGGATTGTTCAATGCCTGATTATATTGTTTTAACTGGCCAATGCTTGATACCAGCAGGAACGATACATCAAAATGTTTAAGGAAGTTGAAATCGTTGCGTAATGACCAACTGAAGCTTGGGTTTTGTGAACCCAGGAATTGCTTATCATCGTTAGTGAACTTAAAGTCGCCGTTTACATCCTGAAGTTTAAAATCGCCAGGTTTAGCGCCGTATTTAGCAGCCTGATCGGCCTCAGTTGTTTTCCAAACGCCCTGGATCTTGTAATCCCAAACGGCATTTATATCGTGACCAATAAACCAGCCGTTGCCGATATCATCTTTTTCAACATTAGTGGTAACACCGTTGGCATCAGTAACAGGGAATGCACCATACAGGTGAACGATCTTATTGCGGTTCAGGAAAAATGTTCCGCTGGCATTCCAGTTGAAATTTTCGCTTTTAAGAATTTTTCCATCCAATGAAATTTCAAAACCTTTGTTGTTAACCTGGCCTATATTGGTATATGGGTTGGAGTTATTAGCGCCGCCCGGCAGATCGTTTAATGAGTTGTAGCCCTGAACGTCAAGAATACTGCGTTTAACAAGCAGGTCGGTAGTTTTACGATCATAAACATCTATTGAACCGCTAAGCCTGTTGTGCAATATGGTGAAATCAAGCCCAATGTTTGGCCCTACAGTACGTTCCCATTTCAACGCCGCGTTTTGCAGCGTACTTACATAAATACCGCTGTTGTTGGTAACTGTACCGGAATTGTTTGCAGTTGGGTATTTGATGCCGCCTAATACAGCTAAGGATATAGATGGATCAGCAGTAGTAGTTGAGGTACGGTTACCGTTGGCCCCGTAGCTGAAACGTAATTTACCATAATCAAGCCATTTAAAAGCATCACCTTTCATGAAGTTTTCATCACTGAATACCCAGGCAACTGCTGCCGAAGGGTAAACCTCGCGGGGATGTTCCAAACCAAAGGCTGAAAAGCCGTCGCGGCGTACAGTAGCGGTAACAATATACCTGCCTAACAATGTATAGTTGATCCTGCCCATGATGGCATCTGCGTTATAAACACGGTCGTCGCTGCTTTCAACAGGTAACGTACCTGCGCCAATGTTATGATAACCCAAAATATCGGTAGGGGTTAGCTGTGTATTTGAAGCGTTGGTATACCAGGTTGAATATTTTTCTTTGTTGAGCAGGAAGGTTGCATCAAAGCTATGGATGCCAAAGCTTTTGTTCCAGCTTAATATGTTATCAAGGTTATACCTGTACCGGTTTTCCTGTGTTCGGATAGCAGTACCGCCCGTAAGTTCGTTAGGGTTAGCCACCGGACGGAAGAAGAAGTTCCTGTACGATTCGATGGTTGGTGCATAGTTCACGGTATACTTAATGCCAAAAGGAAGATCCAAACGGGCAAAAAGTACAGAGAACAGGGTGTTTTGAACGGCCACGTTTTGATTGTAACGGTTACCGAGGAATGGGTTACGCTGGTTCAGACCGCTGTCATCGGTATCTATCCGGCGTAAGGAACCATCTGCATTGTACATATCGCCATAAGGTGATGAGTTGATGATCTGCGTCCAGTCGGCTTCAGTACCATCAATGCCCTGACCGCTTAACGGAGTGCTGGCAGAACCTTCATCGCGGCTTGCAAACTGGGCGTTAACACCAAGCGTTAAAAACTTAGCGGCCTTACCTTCCAGGTTTACACGGAAACGACCGTCGGTATACTGTCCGCCCTGGATCAGGTTCTGGTTTTTGGTGTAGTTGCCGGATACATAGTATTTAACCGTTTCTGAACTACCCGAAAAGCTGCCGGTATAGTCCTGGCGGAAACCATTGCGGAATATCAGTTTCGACCAGTCGGTAATTTTACCAGCCTGGTAGTTGGCAATCTCGTTCGGGAATAAACCTAAACGCTGCAGCCAAATGGTGGTTGGATCGCCGGTAGCACCGTTTAAGAACTGCTGTAACGTTACACCATCGGGCAACTTGTTAGGGTTGCTGTAATAATAATAGGGGTTTGAAGTATTGGAACTGCGGGCTCCGTCGGCGCGCCAGTTAAGGAAGCCATCGCCTGTATAATATTTTTGATTTTGAAGTAGCTGTGCAATACCAAAGTTGGCATTTAAGGTGATTTGAGTCCCACCTTTTTTTCCTTTTTTGGTAGTGATAGCAACAACGCCACCTGCCGATTGCGCACCGTATACGGCAAGCGCACTTGGGTCGCGCAGTACATCAACGCGATCGATATCGTTAGGGTTAATATCAGCCAGCTGCCCGGGATAAATAACACCGTCTAAAACGATAACAGGTTGAACGTTGCCCGAAAGCGAGGCTTTACCCCTGATCTGCAAGTCGCCTGTACCACCGCCTTTGGCCGAGGTATTCAGAGCAACCGAAATACCGGGGATATTACCCCTGATAATGTCGGTAGCGCTGGCTGGGTGTTCGTTCTCCAATTTCTCGGCTTTAACACTGCTGATGGCACCCGTAACATCTTTTACTGCACGTGTACCGTAACCTATTACCACGACCTCTTCCAGTTGTTTGTTGGCATCGGCCAGCGTTACATCAATAGTGGTGCGGCCTTTAATTGGTTGCTCCTGCGTAGCCGAACCCACAAAGCTGAATACAAGTGTTGCGTTACCATTTGCGGTAATGGAATAACCGCCTTTTACATCCGTAACAGTTACGGCTCCCGTTGATTTGTTTTTAACGGTGGCGCCGGGTATTGGCAAACCCTGGCTGTCTTTAACAATCCCCTTCACGGTAATGTCCTGTGCAAAGGACCGTGTCAGTATTGTAATAAGTAAAACAAAAATTAGCGTAATTTTTTTCTTCATAATTAATTGCTGTTTAGTTGGTTAAGCAGCCGCGGCTGCCGGAATTCGCTAAAGGCAAACCTGGTTTACACAATAGCAATGCAGGTAGGTACTGCCGTGCGGTGTTTACTTCATTTGTACAATTTGTTGGTTAAGCGTATTACTAATTGGTAATTGGTGGGGTAAATTTAACGTGGAATAAATCAATTATGCAATAGGTGGATTGTATGTAAGTTATTGATTTTAAGATATTTAAATCAATTTTGATACGTTTTGATAACGATAAACTCAAACGTTGAAGTGGCGTATTTACAGCGGGTTACACCCGGTTGATTTTTACAGGTGATACGCTTTGTGAACAAGAAAAAAAAGTGAAAATAATTTAAAAAATGACAATTGAGGGGATTAGAGAGTGGTTAAAACCTGCTTTATTATGCAGAAAACCAAGTTTTGATGAGGGAAATGAGAGGGTGGGAAGCTTGGTTAAAGACCTTGAGGGAACGAAAAAAATTATCGTCATGTTGAACTTGTTTCAACACCTCACTCGCTAAGCCACATGCTGAGCAAGTCGGCGACCTTTCTAGTGGGGTGCTGAAACAAGTTCAGCATGACGCGGCGGAGATGTTATTTTCCATTCAGAGTCAGCTATCCATAGACTCTGTCTACGGATTTACTATGCCTGTAATTTGCAACTACATGTAGTTAAAATATCGAATTATTCTTGATGATTGCATTCTGTAGTCGAAGACTACAGGCATACTTGTCCGTAGACAGAGTCTACGGACAGCGAAACAACGAAACAATTTAGGGTCGTAGTGTAGAAACGCACCACATGCGTCTTTTGGAAGTCTTTGTAATGCACACTAATCACATCACCAACACTGTCCAACCTTGCTGATCGTTCTTCTTACGCGATTTTTTCTTTTCCTGTAGTACCTTTTTTATGCGGATGGCATAGGTCCAGCAGGTGCTTTGCCTGATATCGAGCTTTTCGGAAAGTTGATGTGATGAGATAGTTCCGTTGGTACTGTAAATAAGATAAGTAAGGTAAAACGCTTTGTTAATGGGAATGCGGCTGTTTTGAAATATGGTATTATGCAGAGCCGATTCTTCATAACTGCATTTGGTACACCGGCGGCTGTGCGGCAGTCTCCCGGCGCAATAGGTTGGGTTTGAGCAGCGGGTACAAATAAAGCCATCCTTCCATTTTAAAGCCGACAGGAATTTAAAGCAGGTCTCCTGATCGGGATACTTGGCACTAAATTCCTCATAACCCAGCTCTGTGGATAAGGCACGCGATTCGGTAACCTTTTCAATATTGGTTTTCAGTTGAACGTTATCTTTTTCAAGTAAAACGTTCATTCGTAATATTTCGCCGGCCTGTTTTTCCAGTTGCAGGTTGGCCCGCAGCAGTTCTGTATTTTGGTTTTCGATGATCTGGCTTTGCTGCCTTACCTCGTTTGATTTTTCGACCAGTTCACGTGTCCGTACCCGTACTTGCCGTTCCAATTCCTCATTGATCGAGTCCTGTAACTGGCTGTTCAACTGCATCTGCCTTATGGTTTCCTCATGGGCCGCATCTTTTTCTTTCCGAAGAATCCGTACCTGATCGCCAATGGCAAATGATAACAACACCATCTCAATAATAAAACAAAAACTGAGGCTGTAGTAACTTATCGGGTCTGGTAAAAAATAGGTATAACCAAGGGCGGTAAGTGCTTTTACAATAAAGCCTATAAACAGCACCGAGTAGGCTAATACAAAAAAGCGGGCTGGCTTGTAACCATTTTTATAAATATATAAACCGGTAATAAAGGCCAGCGATAGCGGGATCACCTCAACAAACTTATAAACAAACAGTGATTTGTTGAAAATAAGGCAGTAAAGGAAGTAAGTAGTGCGCAGCAAAACCACATAATTTATAAGCCGGTTAAATTGCGGAGCTTTTGTTTTAACCTGCAACAATGCCTTGCTGAATACCAGTGCACAAATGCTGATAAAGTATAAGGAAATGCCATTGCCATAGTGATTTAAACCAGGAATCCCGGGCCATAAATATTGGAACGCTATGCCGTCGGCACTCATCTCATACAGCCCTACACTTAAAATGTAAAATACGTAGTATAGGTATTGTTTCTTTTTAACCGCCAGGAACATGAGCAGGTTATGGAAACAAAAAATAAGGATCATGCCATAAAACAGGCCGTAGGTTAAATATTCATTAAGCGCATAGTGAATAAAGTAATTAATGGTACGGTAAACTATAATAACGTTAACCGCATTGTGCGATTTTATCTTGAAATAATAGGTATGATAGCCTGCCTGGGTATCCCCGATCAGGAACTCGAAGTTTTTATGATGAAAAAGCCTGCTGCTAAAATCAAGATTAGCGCCCGACTCATTTTTGATATACCCGCCCGCTGCATCAGGCATATAAGCCGTTACTTCATCAGTTGTTTGATCAAACAGCTCAATGATGCTGTTGCCGCTTACAGGCTGGTCAAAATACATCCGTACGCGGAACCAGTAAGTAGAGGTTTTATGGTGATTACTGGGATAGTATGAGCTGTTTTCGGCAAAAGACGAACTCATTGTCTGTATGTCCTGGAATGTTAGTTTTCCGGCGCTGTCTTGCAGGTATTTTACCTCATTAAGGGTAAACTTATGCTGTTGAATACTTTTATCAATGCTGACTACATTTTGCGCACGTGAAGTAAGCGCCCAGAGGCACAAATAAAAAATAAATAAATACTTAGTCAATGCGGGTAAATGTTTAATCAAATGTTTTTAATAAATAAGTATGACCCACTATAACTGTACAATTTAAATACGCGTAGTTACAGTATTCTCAATTTCAGGAATGATGGCCGTGTACAATAAATGTTTATTAACAACCGGTTTATAATATCTCAAATATAATTAAATGTTAATTATTTGTCGCCAATATGGGTGTTATTTTCTTTATATCTTTTGATAGGCTTTTGTTGTATTGCTATTTCTACCTTATCAAAAAAGGATAAAATCTGCGAATAAAAGCCTGTTGCATTTTGATACCTTTGGACCTAACCAGTTATCGATTATCCGGCTAATGTTTGAGCGACTAAAGGCTTTATTGCTTATTCCTTTTTTATGTTATTCTTTCATAACCTCAGCAAAAGGCCCGGGTTTTCCGGTTAGATATTTAGGTATTGAAGACGGTCTTTCAAATAACGCGGTAACCTGTATCACACAGGATCAATATGGCTTTATGTGGATGGGAACTTACGATGGCCTTAGCCGTTATGATGGTTACACATTTAAGGTTTTCCGGAATATTTGGGGGGATAAAAATTCGCTGGTTAACAATCACATTAAATCTATTAATGCTTGCGGCGGGCGATTATATGTGGGGACTGAAAAGGGCCTCATGTTTTTTGATTATGCCGATTCCCGCTTTCATGCACTTTATTGTTATAATGAAAAAAAACAGCCTGTTAAGATCGGGTTTAACATCAATGAAATAGTAGCCGACAAGTCAGGTAATATTTTTGCCACTAATGGTACATATGGCTTCCTGAAATTTGGAAGAACAGATACTATCGGCAAAGAGATCTTGTATGATGTCAAGAAACAGCGGTTCAATACGCTTGCAGCGCGGATGGATAAGCAGGGAACCATATGGGTGCTGGTAAGTGGGGCCGGGCTTGGCCGATATGATGCTGCAACTGATAAGATAAAAATTGTAGCGCCCGAATTGGCGAATGCGGGGAGTATAACTATCGATGGAAAAGGAAAAGTGATTGCAGGGTTGGGTAACGAGTTGTTTATGTACGATCCGCTTACGCTGAAAACCACAAAGCTTGACATAGGGCTTAACAAATTAATAAATAACAGCATTTTTAGCCTTGCCACAACAAAAAACGGGGATATCTGGGTTACCACAAACGGTGGAGGGATCAAAGTTTGGGACCCGGCGGTGGGTAACATTACTTATATCACCGCCGGCGAAACGCCCAATAGCCTACGCAGCGGTGCCGTTGACGCTGTTTATGAAGATGATGAATCCCGGATCTGGATAGCAACCTTAAGGGGCGGTGTAAACATTATTGACCGTAAGCCGGCGTCATTCCATTTGTTTGCACACGATGCTTTTAATAAAAACAGCGTTATCAATAATTTTATTCTGTCGTTTTGTGAGGATAAGCTACATAATATTTGGGTTGGTACCGATGGCGGTGGGTTAAATTATTGGGATACCAAAACAAACACATTTACTCCCTATGTGCATCAAAACGCCCCGGGATCCATCAGCAGTAATTTTGTAGTAAGTATTTTAAACGATTATACCAACAAAATATGGGTGGCTACCTTTAACGGCGGTATTGATGCGTTTGATAATGCTACCCGGCAGTTTAAGCATTATAGTTGCTACAACCCGGTAGACAAAAAGGAGGAACGGAATTTTTGGAAGCTTTATGAAGATTCGCAACACCGCCTGTGGGCCGGCAGCACCTGGGGAGGTGCTCTGTTTTTGTACAATCGTGCTAAAGATCAGTTTGAACTTTTTGATAAAAGCCTGGTAAATATCCACGCACTTTTTGAGGACCATGCCGGCAACCTTTGGGCAGGCAACTACAACAGTCTGATAAAAATTGATATTCAAAATAAAAAGCACCGGATTTACTTTATTGGCCAGGCCATCCGGGCTATTACCGAAGATAATAAGCACAATTTATGGGTAGGCACTGAAGGGGGAGGGCTGCTTCAATACGATACCCATACTAATCAATATAAAAGGTATACGGAATCGGCCGGGCTGCCCAGCAATACGATCTTGAATATCCTGATAGATAACAGCGGGAATTTATGGTGCAGTAGTTATAACGGCCTTTCCAACTTTAACGTAACAACAAAAAAGATCACCAATTATAATGCTTCCGACGGGCTGCAAAGCAACCAGTTTAATTATAACGCGGCGCTAAAGCTGGCATCGGGTAAAATGCTTTTTGGCGGTATAAAAGGGTTCAACCTTTTCTCGCCTGATAGTATTGCCTCTTACGTTCATCAGCCGCGGTTAATGCTTTCTGATTTTAAAATAAATAATGCATCAATTGAGCAGGGTAGCACATATACACAAAAGCTGCCGTTAAACGAATTGAAAAAAGTGACCATCCCGTTTAGTGAAGCTACCTTAAATATCAGCTACACTGCGCTTGAATATTCATTTCCTGATAAGATCTCCTATGCATATTATCTTGAAAGCTGGGACCATGGCTGGAACTACGTGGGTAAACTAAAGTCGGCCTATTTTTCACGGTTAAATGAAGGCACTTATACACTCAGGATCAGGGCTACCAACACAGAAGGCCAATGGACGGCTGCGCCGATCTCCATTAAAATTATTGTTTTACCGCCCTGGTACCGCACATGGTGGGCTTACCTAATTTACCTGTCGGTGGTGTTTGCCATAGCCTATGCATTTTATAATTACAGGGTAAACCAGGCCAAACTCAGGTTTAAAGTAAAGCTGGCCAATTTACAGGTAGAAAAGGAAAAAGAGCTCAATGAAAAGAAGCTGACTTTCTTTACCAACGTATCACACGAGTTCAGGACACCGTTAACGCTTATTATTAATCCTATAAAGGATCTTCTTAATCAAAACAAGGGAAATACAGAAGAGCTGAGCACCATATACCGCAATGCACGCCGTCTGCTGGGTTTGGTTGATCATTTATTGCTTTTCAGGAAAACCGAAAGCGAAAATGCATCGCTGAAAGTCAGCAAGCTGAATTTTGTAAGCTTATGTAATGAGGTTTATTCATGCTTTATTCAGCAGGCAAAAATTAAACAGCTTAATTACACCCTTGAAAGCAAATCAGAAAGCATTGAAGTGTACGGCGACCTGGAGAAGATTGAAATAGCTTTGTTCAACCTGATCTCAAACGCTATAAAATTTACGCCCGACCGCGGTACAATCCATATTATAATTGAACAGGACGATGTTCATGTATATTTTAAGATAATGGATAACGGTATAGGGATAAATGCAGAGGCGGGTGACAGGCTGTTCGATAAATTTTACCAGGCAAAGGACAAAAACTATTTCCGCAAAGGTTTTGGTATAGGCTTATACCTGGTTAAGGTTTTTATTGAAAGCCATAAGGGTAATATCAGCTACTCTAACAATCCCGATGGCGGTACTACATTTGTGCTTGCAATGCCAAAGGGTAAAGCCCATTTTGCCGGGGATGCGATAGTTGAGGATGTTGTACCGGATTATACTTATGTAAATGAGCTTATTGATGATGACAACAAAGCGATTGCGGCGGAAGAGGATGATCTGGCTGCATTAGAGCTATTCAGTTCGGCCAGGCATACCCTTGTGGTGATTGATGACAATGATCAGATCCGTTCATACATCAAAAAGATCTTTACGCCGGGATATAATGTGATTGAAGCCCAAAATGGTGCAACAGGCCTTGAGCTGATAAAAAAACACATGCCCGACGTAATTATAAGCGATATAGTTATGGATGGCCTGAGCGGGCTTGATCTGTGCCGCATTATAAAAGAGGATCAGGCTATAAGCCATATCCCTGTGATCCTGCTAACGGGTGATACCACGCCCGATATTATGCTGAAGAGCATAGATGAGGGTGCTATTGATTTTTTACGCAAACCATTTGATAAAGAACTGCTTATAGCCCGGGTAAAAAGCGTATTACGCAATAAAACTGAGCTGCAAAACTATTTTTATAAAGAGGTTACCAAAAAAAGTACCGGCCGCAGTATTTCGCAGGAAAATAAAGACTTCCTGAATAATTGTATTTCGGTGATCGAGCATTATTTTACCGACGATAAGTTTGATGTATATGTGTTGGCCAAGGAGATCGGTATCAGCTATGCAACCTTATTTAAACGCCTTAAAAACATTACCGGGCAGTCGGTTAATAA
Source organism: Mucilaginibacter sp. P4_A11 (assembly GCF_056402535.1). Classification (NCBI taxonomy): domain Bacteria; kingdom Pseudomonadati; phylum Bacteroidota; class Sphingobacteriia; order Sphingobacteriales; family Sphingobacteriaceae; genus Mucilaginibacter; species Mucilaginibacter sp. P4_A11. Next base: position 97,352 of record NZ_JBFUHE010000015.1, on the reverse strand, counting down.
TTTTATCCGCTTTGTGCGCCTGCGCAAAGCTGCCGAATTACTCATCCAAACCAATTGCAATGTTAACGAAGCTGCGTTCCAGGTTGGCTTCAGCGATGTGAAATACTTTCGAGAGCAATTCTTCAAGCAATATAATATCAACCCGTCGGATTTCATCAAGAAACACCGCGCCAGTTTTCAAATTTCGTATCGTATGAACGAGTTCGAAAAAAACTCTTCCAAATAGTCCTGCCATTATTAGGGTGATATCTCATCACGAGGAAAGCTTCCTGAAATAAAATAAAAGTGAATTTGACACTTATTTTCTCGTGTATTCTACAAAAACTATCAAAAAGGCGTGTTTTTGTATGTTTTGACCCCGGTAATTTATAGTTTTACCCCTCTCTCGTATTGCCAAATTCCGCTTATTTCGTTTCAACCGACAGGCAATAATCAGTACCAATATTTTATTGCCGGCAATTCATAAACTAAAAATTAATGTAATGAAAGTTTCAAAAACGCGCAATTGGATCGCATCTGCTGTGGTGTTAAATCGCCCCGGATAAGCACGGATCACAATCGAAAATCCAAATTAAATAAACCCAATAACCAATTAAATTATGAAATATAGATTTACTCATTTAAACAGTTTTTCCGTATGGCTTTTGATGATCATGCTGCTGGGCATAACTCAAATAGCAAATGCGCAAACAAAAATTAATGTAAAAGGCGTTGTAAAAGATGCCACAGGCAATGCCCTGCCAGGTGCGACAGTTAACATCCAGGGTACAACCCAGTCAACCACAACCGATGTTAATGGTGCTTTTAAAATTGAAGTAACCGAGGGCTCTACGCTAAGGATTTCGTTTGTGAGCATGGTTCCGAAAACCATAGTAGTTACTAAAAACAGAACTACATTGAACGTAGTACTTGAGGACAATAACAAGCAGCTTAATGAAGTAGTGGTTGTAGGTTATGGTACCCAAAAACGTTCGGATGTTACGGGTTCGGTCACAACGGTTCCAAAGTCCCGCCTGTCGCAATTGCCTGTTACTAACGTTTTACAGGCTATAGAAGGTGCCGTTGCAGGGGTAACTGTAACCACATCATCATCTATTCCGGGTCGGCAACCTTCAGTTACAGTAAGGGGGCAAAATTCTATTTCGGCAGCTTCGGGACCTTTTGTGGTTGTTGATGGTATCCCGTTAACAAAAAGCGGCGGGTCGCTTAATGATATTAATCCAAATGATATTGCTTCTATGGAAATCCTGAAAGATGCATCTGCAGTGGCAATTTATGGTGCAAATGGCTCACAGGGTGTTATCCTGATCACAACAAAACGTGGTACAACAGGTAAACCCGTTATCCGTTACAATGGTTATGCCGGTTATGAAAACCTCGGGCATATTCTTGAGCCGCGTGATCCCGCCTCTTTTACCCAAAAATTTCTTGATTATGAATCGCAAAACCACCTAACCCAGCAATTTCCGGAGCCGGTATATAATAACTCTGAAAGGGCTAACTATGCCGCAGGTCGTACTATTGACTGGGTAAAAGAAGTTACCCAACAAGGATTTATGCAGGATCATAACCTGAGCGTAAGCGGTGGAACACCCGATGTTAAATATTTTTTATCGGGTGATTACCTAAAACAAAAAGGTGTTATAAAGGGCTATCAGTATAACCGTGCCAGCGTACGTTCAAATTTAGATGTGAACGTAACCAGCTTCCTGAGCATAGGCGCAAATCTGTATTTCGCCAATAATAACTATGATGGGGGCAGGGCAAATTTGTTGAATGCTACCGCTATGAGCCCATATGGTAATGTTTACAACGCCGATGGTACTTACACCATTTATCCAATGGCGCCTGAGCAGTTATATACCAACCCGCTGCTTGGCTTAACTACTGATCAGATAAACCGCAGCGTAAACATCAGTGGTAACGGTTATGCCGAAGTTAAATTTGGCGGTGTGCTCAAAGGTTTAAAATATCGCTTAAATGCCGGATACACTTACCTGCCTACCCGTGTTGATAGCTATAGCGGACGTTTGGCAAATACCCCTTTGGGATCGGCTGCTGCCCTAAGTTCCGAAACCAACAGTTACACGCTTGATAACCTTTTACTTTATACCCGCGATTTTGGTAAGCACCGGATTGATTTTACCGGGTTATACAGTGCGCAGCAACGCAAATATTTCACATCAGGAATAGCAGGTACCGGCTATATAAATGATGAGCTGTCATTTAATCAGGTTGGTATTGGTGCAACGGTATCAGGTGCAACGGTTAACAATTCGTTTTCAGGTACCTATTCAGACAGGTATGCACTTAATTCACAAATGGCGAGGTTAAATTATTCATATGACAGCCGTTATTTAGCAACAGTAACTGTCAGACGCGATGGTTCATCTGTGTTTGGTGCTAATACATCAAAATATGGCTGGTTCCCTGTTGCCGCACTTGGCTGGAATGCATCTAATGAAGATTTTCTAAAAAACTCAAAGGTGATCAATAGCCTAAAGCTTCGGGCATCGTACGGTAAAACAGGTAATGAAGCGGTGAGTGTGTACAGAACCATAACATCTGATGGTACGGTAAGGTTTCCATTTAACGGCGTAAGCAGTGTTGGTATACAGGCAAGTAACCTTGGTAACGGTAACCTGCACTGGGAAAGTACCAACCAGGCCAATATTGCTGCCGATTTCTCGATATTAAAAAGCCGGATTAGCGGTACCGTAGAGTATTATGATTCAAGAACAACCGGGTTGTTGCTAAACCGCGCGCTGCCATTAGTAACCGGTTATAATGTGGTGGTTGATAATATTGGTAAAGTTGCTAATAAAGGTATTGAGGTAACATTAAATACCCGCAATATTGATGGCAGAGATTTTAGATGGGAAAGCACTATCGTGTTTGCATCAAATAAAAATAAAATTGTTGCACTTTATGGCGATGGCAAAGATGATATAGGTAACAAGTGGTTTATCGGCAAACCTATCAATGTGATATATGATTATAAAATGACAGGCGTTTGGCAAACAGGCGAAGATCCTTCCAAACAGGATCCGGTTGCTAAGCCTGGCGATTTGAAATTTGCCGATATTAACGGCGATGGTAAAATTACTGCCGATGGTGACAGAGTTGTATTGGGCCAGCAGGACCCTAAATGGACTGGCGGTTTAACCAACACTTTTCATTATAAAAATTTTAACCTGAGCATTTTTGTACAAACGGCACAGGGCATGTTAAAAAATAATGCCGATTTAAATTATGCCGACGAATCGGGCAGAAGAAATACACCTGCGGCAGTTGGCTACTGGACACCAACCAACAACAGTAACGACTTTCAGTCATTAACCTATACCAACACACGTGGTTATGGTTATCCGCGCAATGCCAGCTATACCCGCATTAAAGATGTCACCTTTAGCTATGTGGTTCCCCAAAGACTGCTTGATAAAGCAGGCATAAGCGGTTTAACCTTTTATTTGAGTGGTCGTAACCTGAAAACTTTTACGAACTGGATAGGATGGGATCCTGAGGCCAGTTACTCAACCCGCGGATCGGGCGATTGGACAAATAATTATCCTCAAACCCGTACAATCATTTTAGGTGCCAATATTTCTTTAAAATAAAGAACCAGTAAAAGACATGAAAAATTATTCAGCAATATTACTCTTTGCAGCCTCACTAACCGTGTTCGCTTCCTGCAAAAAATCATATCTCGACGAAAAGCCATTCTCGTCATATACACCCCTTACTGTCACCGATTCATTAGGTATGGAGGCATCGGCAATAGGTTTATACAATCTTGAAACCGGTATCCTAACGTATTCAAGCGCACAGGGTTGGCCAAGTGTTTGGCAGGTAGGTACCGATGTGGCAAATTCTACCATACAGCAGCAGGGTATCGAGGTCCCTTATTACAACTATAGCCTGTTAACATCACAAGATGGTGCCGCCAATTATATCTGGGGCAAATACTACGCCCTTATCAATAACGCCAATATCATAATTGATAACGCCGAAAATCCGTCAAATACATTATTAGGCCCTGTAGGTAAAAAACAGGTTGAGGCCGAGGCTAAGTTTTTCAGGGCATATGCCTATAATAACCTGGTTACCTTATTTGGTAAAGTTCCGCTTACCGATCATGCATTAACTGTTCCCAAAATAAATTTTACCCGAGCTTCGCTTGATGAGTTAAACGCACTTATCGTAAGTGACCTTACTTATGCCAGTACCAATCTGGCCGACTTAAATGCCGGTACCGCAAAAACTAATGCTCAGGGTAAACCCGTAGGCAGGGCTAATAAATACATGGCCATGCAACTGTTGGCAGAGGCTTATTTGCGGATGGGTAAGAACGACCTTGCCGAACAACAAGCGCAGGCTGTTATTAACAGTGGCAAATTTAGCCTGATCAAAGCCCGTTATGGGGTTAGGGCAGGAGGCGCAGGCGATTATTATTCGGATATGTTTGTATATGGTAATGAACGCCGTGCACAGGGAAACACCGAAGCTATCTGGATATTGGAGCAGGAAAACCCATCGGTTGTGGTGGGCGGTAATGTTGATAATGCCCAGCAGCGCAGGGTATGGGGTGCTGCTTATTACGCAATTCCCGGAATGTTACCTTGCGACTCATTGGGTGGCCGTGGCATTGCCAGGTTAAGGCTAAGCAATTGGGTACTTTACGGTCTGTATCCGCAAGGCGATCTGCGTAACTCGCAATACAGCATTAAAAGGAAATACTATTATAATGACCCTGCTTTTCCTGCATTGTTAGGTAAGCCGGTACCATTTGCCGGTGCTGATACCGCATTCAGGATTTGCCCGAGTACAACTAAATGGGGCGCTTTTGACCCTAATGATACTTTCGGTTATGCTATGATCAAAGATTTTACGATGATGCGCCTTGGCGAAACATATTTATTACTTGCCGAAGCTCAAATGAAGCAGGGTAAAACTGCCGATGCAGCCACTTCAATTAACGTGCTAAGAACCCGGGCTAATGCACCCCAGGTAACAGCGGCACAAATAACACTTGATTTTGTGCTTGATGAGCGTGCCCGGGAACTGATAGGCGAGGAAAATCGCCGCCAAACCCTAATGCGTACCGGTACCCTGGTTGATAGGGCTACGCGGTTAAACAGTAACGATGCTGTTCACCCAACAACAGGTATAGCGGCTAAAAATCTGCTGCTGCCCATCCCGCTATCAGAAATTCAGTTGAATAAAGATGCAGTATTGGAGCAAAATCCAGGTTATTAATTAAAACACAAATAAAAAGTAAGGGCAGTATTTATTGCCCTTACTTTTACTTTTATGAAGCTATATCGTTTAAAACATCAACTTTTATTATACATCCTGCTTTGCGGTGCGGTGCCTGCAATAGCGCAAACCGGCAAGGTTGTTACCGGTACTATAGGCCTGGGATGGGCAAATAACTCGGTTAATACGGTGGTGTTCCGCAAAAACTCATTGGTCACCTTTAAGGGTGAACAGTATGCGGCCTATTATAATAACGACCAGGTATTGGTATTGGCTAAAAGAAAAAGCGGATCGGTTAACTGGCAGGTTGCTGCAACGCAATATAAAGCCGATGCTGCTGATGCCCATAAGGATATCAGTATTATGGTTGATGGAGCCGGCTACTTACACGTTGCCTGGGGGCACCATAATCAGGCTTTGAATTATGCTAAAAGCATTAAGCCCGGCAGCCTGGTTTTAGCGGCACAACAAAACATGACAGGTATTATCGAAAGCAAGGTAAGTTACCCCGAGTTTTACCGTTTGCCGGGTGGCGATCTGTTATTTGTTTATCGCGACGGCGGTTCGGGCAACGGTAACCTGGTGATGAATAAGTATAGCACTATCTCACAAAAGTGGGTTAATGTACAGCAAAACCTAATTGATGGCGAAGGTAAACGCAATGCCTACTGGCAAATGTGTATTGATAAAAAAGGGACTATCCACATTTCATGGGTATGGCGCGAAAGCCCGGATGTGGCAAGTAACCACGATATGTGCTATGCCCGCTCAAATGATGGCGGCCTGACCTGGGAAAAATCAACAGGCGAAAAATATACCCTTCCTATCAACGCTGCCAATGCCGAGTATGCCTGCAAAATACCGCAGCACAGCGAGCTCATCAATCAAACATCCATGTTTGCCGATGATAAAGGTAACCCCTTTATCGCTACTTATTGGCGCGATAGCAGTACAACAATACCGCAATACCATATTGTTTTTAACACGGGTCATAAGTGGCATTTGGCTGATCTTGGTTTTAGGAAGACTGCTTTCAGTCTTGGCGGAACAGGTACAAAACGGATCCCGATATCACGCCCGCAGATCATTGCCTGGAACAAAGGAGGCAAGCATTCTGCAGCAATTATTTTCAGGGATACCGAACGCGGCGATAAAGTTTCTGTAGCTGTAAACAGTGATCTGCAAAATGGAAATTGGCAGGTTAGTGATTTAATGTCTACACCTGTAGGGGAGTGGGAGCCAACCTATGATACCGAACTATGGAAAGATAAAAAAATACTTAGCCTGTTTGTACAACAGGTAACGCAGGTTGATGGAGAAGGTAAAGCCAGCATAGCGCCAACAAAAGTACAGGTATTGGACTGGAAGCCCTGATCATAAAATTAGCCGATAAAACGCAACAGACAAAATAAATAGCCCGGATGAAAAAGCTTATATTTTACCTCATATTAATAAGTATACCGTTTTGTGCATCGGCACAAAGCAAAAAAAATACACCCAAAGTACCTGACCGGAAATTATGGTTAAGCTACATGGATAAGGTAGCGCGACCGGTGATCAGCAACCTCGCAGCCGATCAGCTTAAGGATAAAATGCCGATGCAGCTATCCGACAAAATTGATAATAAGGAAAGCCGTGCCAAGGTAGGCTATCTTGAAGCATTTGGCCGCACATTAAGTGGTATAGCTCCCTGGTTACAACTGGAAGGTGGCGATGCCGCCGAGGTAAAACTCCGTGAGCAATATAGGGCATGGGCTTTAAAAGCCATTGCTAACGCGGTTAATCCGCAAGCCAAAGACTACCTGCAATGGAACGGCGGCCAGCCATTGGTTGATGCCTCGTTTGTTGCTTTTGCATTGGTACGGAGTCCCTGGCTATGGGAGCACCTGGATGAAGCTACTAAAAAACAGGTGGTTGAAGTAATGAAGACTACCCGTGCTACAGTTCCGGTTTACTCCAACTGGATTTTGTTTTCTGGGATGATAGAGGCATTCTTTTGCAAATATGATCTGGGCTACGATCCGGTGAGGGTTGAATTTGGGATCCGCGAATTTACCGAACACTGGTATGTTGGTGATGGTATGTATTCGGATGGAATGAGCTTTCATCTCGACTATTACAACAGCATTGTGATTCACCCAAACCTGAGCACCATATTGGAAGAAGTTAACGCCAAAAAGAAAACTTATGTACGTGAAGAACAGCGGGAGCTTGCCGTTGGGCAGCGTTATGCCGAGGTGCTGGAGCGTTTGATCAATGCAGATGGAAGCTACCCGGCTATTGGTAGGTCAATAGTTTACCGTGGCGGTGTATTTCATCACCTGGCTAATATCGCCTACAAAAAACAGTTGCCCGCAAGCCTGAAACCCGCACAGGTAAGGTGCGCACTGACGGCTATGATCAAAAAAACGCTTGGCGCGCCGCAAACTTTTACTGCCGATGGCTGGCTTAATATGGGGTTATATGGCAAGCAGCCCGGTCTGGCCGATTTTTATATTACAACCGGCAGCCTGTATTTCTGCGCTACCGTTTTTGTACCATTGGGTTTGCCCGAAACCGATCCGTTTTGGGCCGATGCGGATGAGCCATGGACGGCTGTTAAAATCTGGAGCGGCCAGGATGCACCTGCGGATCATGCACTTGATATCAGAAAATAATACAAACATCTTTATATGAAATACTATCGCTTTTTATTGCCGGCCTTTTTGCTGTTAAGCATCATTGGCCGCGCGCAAACTAAATTAACCAGTTTTAGTCCGGGCGCTATTTGGCCTGATGATAAAGGGGTACACATTAATGCTCATGGAGGTGGCATACTATATAATAATGGGGTTTATTACTGGTTTGGCGAACACAAAATTGCCGGCGATGCAGGTAACCGGGCAATGGTTGGGGTTCATTGCTATTCGTCGAAAGATCTCTACAACTGGAAAGACGAGGGAATTTCCCTGAGTGTTTCGCCCGATACCACAAATGATATTGCAAAGGGCTGTATCCTGGAAAGGCCAAAGGTTGTTTATAACAAAAAGACGAAGAAATATGTGATGTGGTTCCACCTTGAGCTATTGGGCAAAGGTTACAGCGCGGCCCGCGCCGGGGTTGCGGTGAGTGATAAGGTAACTGGCCCATATAAATTCATTAAAAGCTATCGCCCAAATCCGGGGCAGATGCCGTTTTACCCGGCGCTTACCCCCGAAGGTGATAAAGTTAATTGTGTTAACCCGGTCAACAAAAGTGATGGTTTCTTCTGTCGCGATTTGCCGGGCGGCCAGATGGCCCGCGACATGACCGTCTTTGTTGATGACGATGGCAAAGCTTACCACGTTTTTTCATCCGAAGAAAACTTCACGCTTGACCTCGCTGAGTTGACACCTGATTATACAGGTCACACCGGTAAATTCATCCGTATATATATAGGCCATCAAACCGAAGCGCCTGCCTTGTTTAAACGCAATGGAATTTATTATATGATCGGCTCGGGTTGTACAGGTTGGGCACCAAATGCTGCCCGCTGGTTCAGTGCCAAATCAATCTGGGGCCCGTGGACCTACCACGGTAACCCATGCCAGGGCCCGGATAGCAAGATTACCTATGGCGGTCAAAGCACCCATGTGCTTCCGGTTGCCGGTAAAAAGGATGCTTTCATATTTATAGCTGATAAATGGACTCCAAAAGATGCCATTGACGGCCGTTACCTGTGGCTGCCTATTAGCTTTAAAGGCGATGATATTGAAATAAACTGGGTGGACAAATGGACGCTGGATGTATTTAATAAATAACACTCTTTAAAATAATTACAAACAGCAAAGCGCAAAAGCGATAGGGAGACCATGAAAAAAACTATTATATCCTTTTTAACATTATTTCTGGCTTTGGGTGTCACGGGCTTTTGCCAAATGCCAAAGCATACGTTTGCACTGGGTGATGAAGCTTTTCTGCTGGATGGGAAACCATTCCAGATGATCTCGGGCGAAATGCATTACCCCCGCGTACCGCGCGAAGCCTGGCGTGCCCGCATGAAAATGGCGAGGGCTATGGGGCTGAATACTATAGGCACTTATGTGTTTTGGAACCTGCACGAGCCGCAGAAAGGTAAGTTTGATTTTACGGGTAATAATGATGTGGCCGAATTTGTGCGCATAGCCCAGCAGGAGGGCCTGTGGGTGATCCTGCGCCCAAGTCCGTATGTATGTGCAGAGTGGGAGTTTGGGGGATACCCTTACTGGCTGCAGAACGAAAAAGGCCTTGAAGTACGTAGTAAAGAAGCGCAATACCTTAAAGAGTATCAAACCTATATTAAAGAGGTTGGCAATCAATTAGCCCCGCTGCAGATAAATCATGGTGGCAATATCTTAATGGTACAGATCGAAAACGAGTATGGCTCATATGGCAGCGATAAAGAGTATCTATCTATTAATCAGAAATTCTTTAAAGAAGCCGGTTTTGATGGACTGTTGTACACCTGCGATCCGGCACCGGATTTGGTGAATGGGCATTTACCGGGGTTGCTGCCTGCCATTAACGGCATTGACAATCCTGCAAAGGTTAAAAAGATCATTAATGAAAATCACGGCGGTAAAGGCCCCTATTATATCGCCGAATGGTACCCTGCCTGGTTTGACTGGTGGGGGACTGCCCATCACACCGTCCCTGCCGAACGTTATGCCGGCAGGCTTGATTCTGTACTGGCGGCAGGCATCTCTATCAATATGTACATGTTTCATGGCGGCACAACACGTGCGTTTATGAACGGCGCTAATTTTAAAGATATCTCACCTTATGAGCCGCAAACAAGCAGCTATGATTATGATGCACCATTAGATGAGGCCGGGAATGCTACGCCAAAATTCATGCAGTTCAGGCAGGTAATCCAAAAACACTTACCTGCTGGCATGCAGTTACCAGATGTACCGGCGGCTAAACCGGTTATTACTATACCTGCTTTTAAACTAACACAATCGGTAAGCTTATTAAACACCTTGCCGGCGGCTAAGGAAAATATAAGCTCACTCACCTTTGAAGATTTGCACCAGGATTACGGCTTTGTGTTATATCGTACCGTTTTAAACGGAAGCAAAAGCGGACAGCTAAAACTTAAAGAGCTGAGGGATTACGCAGTGATCATGATAAACGGTAAAAAAGTGGGTACCCTTGACCGCAGGCTCAATCAGGATAGTTTGTACTTAAAATTGCCTGCCGGTAAAGTGACGCTTGATATTTTGGTAGAAAACCTTGGCCGCATCAATTTTGGCAAGTATCTTTTGCAGAATAAAAAAGGGATCACCGAAAAGGTGCTTTTAAACGGGGCAGAATTACAGCACTGGAAAATGTATTCACTACCGTTTCATGATTTAGATGCTGTTAAATTCTCTGCTACAAAGCCTGATGGACAGTCGCCGGTGATCAGGAAAGGTGGCTTTAAACTGGATAAAGTAGGCGATACTTATCTTGATATGAGCAATTGGGGCAAAGGTGTGGTATGGGTAAACGGGCATAACCTGGGCAGGTACTGGGGTATTGGTCCGCAGCAAACCTTATACCTGCCGGTTGAATGGTTAAAAAAAGGATATAACGACGTAGAGGTACTTGAACTGTTAAAGCCTGAGCAAAATCAGTTATTAGGATTGGATAAACCTATATTGGATGTAGTAAACGTTAAATAAGCTTAAAGCCGAAAGCTTAAGGCTTAAAGTTTTTTTGTGTATTGGGCAAATAACCAACTAAGAGCTTTGAGCCTTTTGTTTTAAGCCTTGAGCTTTTTGATAACAGACTTTAAATATCATTCATAATGGCAAGAGTAGCGTTTAAAATGAAGCTTCATGAAGGCAAGACAGCCGAATACAAGGCCCGGCATGATGCCATCTGGCCCGAATTAAGTAGTTTGCTTAAGGATGTTGGGATCAGCAATTATTCTATCTTTTTAGATGAGGATACACACTGGCTTTTCGGTGTAATGGACGTTGAAGACCAGGAAGCCCTTGATCATCTACCCGACACCCCCATTATGAAAAAATGGTGGTTATACATGGCAGAAATTATGGATACCAATGCCGATCATTCGCCGGTGAGTATACCTTTGAAAGAGGTGTTCTTTTTGCCATAGATACAAAGAAATGCTATTATTAAAATGGCTGTCATAAGAGTATACTGCGGTATGTGCCCTTGTGACAGCCATTTTTGTTTTGTACAGGTAGCATTTTCCCGGCTTTAGCTTACTGCATGTGTTGTATCTTAATTAAAAAAATTATTTTTACAGATATAGTTAACTCAATAGGTATGGTTGAGATATTTCAGAATATCCGTAAAATATACAGGTTCAGCGCGCCTTGCGAAGAACTGGCTAACTATATCGAATTTTATTCGCAATCAGTTTTAGATTTATCTGCACTACAGGTAAAAAACGAATTTTCGTCAGTGAAGATGTTCCCCAGCTGGACACCTACTTTTTATATCAACCTTGGCTCGCCCTATTATATTGATTTGAAGAATACGAGATATCATGTAAGGGAGCAGCAAGATGTTTTAATATTGAGAAATGAGGATGTTACCAGGCATAAACTACCTGCCGATAATATATTCACGGTTAAATTTAACCCGGGCGGTTTAGAAGCCGTTTTAGGTTTGAATCAAGTCCCGGTTATTGATAAGATCATTGACCTTAATCAAATTTTGCCCTGGGAATTGCTTCAAAAAATAAAACAGCCTGTAAGTTTCGAGGAGCGTGTGATCATTGTTGAATCATTTTTGTTAGAGAAGCACAATAAACAGGCAAGCCAGGATCATTATGTTAAAATTGTTAATGACAGCATTGGCGAATATCAGGCTACCGGTATGCAATTGAACACATCAAAAGTTGCCGAAAGGCTGTTCATTACTTCTAAAACCATCAATCGCTATTTCAACAGGGTGATTGGCACTCCGCCTAAAAATTATTTTTCAATTATGCGGGGCAGAAATGCATTAACGGCATTTGTAAATGACAGGGAAAACTTTGTTCCGATAGATTACGGATATTATGATTTGAGCCATTTTCATAAGGATGTCATGAACCTTACAGGCCAAAGGATAACTAAGCATCAATTTTAATTTGTCCGTTTTTTACTTTTAGCGGGTAAAGTCAATCCCTTTCTTTGTAGGCTAAATAAAGGTTATGAAAAAATCCCTTATCATCTTACTTTGCGTCACTATTTTTATTCAAAAAGTATACAGCCAGAAATATAAGCCGGTGTTAGAACCTTACCCAGAGCTGGTTAAGGCAGACCCAAGGCTTATTTTAAAAACAGGTTATCTCGTTGTACCAGAAAATAGAAATAAACCGGCAGGACGCAAAGTAAAGATCCCGTTTTTATTTGTACGCCGGCCGGATCAGGACCCGCGTAAAAACATCTCGCTTTACACTACAGGCGGACCGGGCTACAGCACTACGCGTAATATTGATAGCATAAGCTATAACTCAGGCTGGTTGGCCTATGGCGGTTTTATTGCTTTTGATCAACGCGGAACAAAGCGGGCGCAACCATGTTTGGATTGCATGGAAGTAGCAGCGGCCATTAAACGCAGTTACAAGGAAGGAAAAAATAAAGATAGCCTCGTATCACAGGCTGTTACACAATGCCGAAGCCGGTTTACAAAACAGGGTGTCGACTTATCGGCCTATAACACCATTGAAAGTGCTGAGGATATAAATGATTTAAGATTAGCCTTGAATATTGATTCGCTTAACCTGGTTGGCATATCCTATAGTGGTGGCCTGATGCTTACCGTGGCGCGGAATCACCCTGAAGGCGTTCGCACGTTACTTTTGAATTCACCGCTCCCCGGTTACGTTAATTTTGAGGAGCACGCTTTGTTTAATATCAATGAAGCGCTTGAGCAGGTATTTCATAACTGCGAAATGGATTCTTCTGCCACAAAATATAAAGATTTAAGAACGAGGTTCCATCAATACTTCAGCACTATTACCGGGAAGAAGTTTACTATAGCTTACCAGGAGAAAGGAAGTGATAAAACGGCTAACCTTACTTACACAAAAAATGAACTGCTTGACGCGATAGTGGACAGGATGAACTCGCGGCAGGTGAGCAATGTGCCGGGTGTTATGATTGATTTAATTGAAGGCCGCCAGGATAAATACGTGAAGGAAGTGTTTGATGGCTATTTTGACGGCGATTCAAATGTTTCTCTTGGCATGCGGTATTCTGTTTATTGCTCAGAACAAATAGCATACTCTGATCCTGTTTTAGAAGCGCAACAGCATCCGGTGCTTCCGTGGCTGGCCGGATATCCTTTTAATAATGTAAACCATGTTATATGCAGTTGCTGGCAGGTAAAAGCGGAGCCTGCAGTTGCAAAACAACCCGTTTATTCGGCAGTGCCTGCGATGATCTCGGCAGGGGATGTTGATCCCGATTGCAGGCCATTTTATAACAGGTTGATCAAGAGATATATGCCCAATAGCCAATTGCTAATCATCCACAACAGGGGACATGCACCGGGTTTTAGTGTAGACGGGACTGATTACGGTAAACTTTTTTTTGAAAATCCGTATAGGAAACTAACCTCTCAATCAAAAAATTTGACCATAGAATAGGTGACTGACTTTTCGACTGTTTTCACTATGAATGAAGGTTTTCTGCTTTCTTAACATTAGCCTAACATAGCAGCCTTACATTTGAGCCAAAACAACTCTTTGGCATGTATCCTGCACTTACTGATGAAGCGTTGATGGGGCTTTTACAACAAAGCGATCCGGTTGCCCTTGAAACACTTTTTAATCGTTATTACAAACCCTTATGTCAGCTGTGCACGGTGTACACTAAAGATTATACCATCGCCGAAGAGATCACCGCAAATCTTTTCATTAAACTTTGGGATAACCGCGATACTGCCATTCTTAATGTAAAGAGTTACCTGTTTGTTGCCGCCAAAAACCTTTCCTTAAATCACATCCAGAAAAAGAAAGATCCGGTACATTCTATAGAGGATATTGATCTGAAAGGATATGTATTAAAGGACAGGGATACCCCCTTCAAAATTCTTTCGGGCCGCGAATCGTACAATAAAATACTGAGCCTGATTGATACCCTGCCCACCAGTCAAAGACAGGTGTTGCTCATGAGCCGCATTGATAACCTCGACAAAAATGAAATAGCCAAAGTGCTGGGTATTTCGGTTCGTACGGTTGAAACCACACTTTATCAGTCAATAAAAAAACTTCGACAGCTGTTAAAAGGGCAGCACAATTTCACTTCCGGGGGGTAATGATTTCTTAATGTAAACTTAACTCATTTAGCTACGTATCGGCTACGTAAAATCGGTCTTTAAGTTCAGAGACAGATTTAATGGAAGATAATAGCTATCGCTTAATAGTTGAATATTTTGAAAAAACCATCAGCGATGATGGCTTAACGCAGTTACAGGAATGGATTGAGGAAAGCCCCGAAAACCTTGCCCAGTTCAGCGAAACCATCCAGATACTGGAAGCATCGAGGGCTTATTTTAAACAGCCTGAACATGCTGAAGGCAGCTGGGCCAAAATCAATGCGCATATAATCCAGCCTCAAATACCTGTAAAAAAACAAACTCCTAAATTCAACTGGATAGCTTATGCTGCGGCTTGCCTGCTTATTTGTACTTCGGGCTGGTTTGGATACCGATACTTCAATCAATCGTCGGCTTTAGTTTATGAAGAGATCAGCAATGTTGATGGTAAGCATTCTAAAATAAAACTACCAGATAATTCGGTAGTTTATCTTGGCGGCGGCAGTACACTTAAATATGTTAAAAACTTCAGCGGCGAAAAGCGCGATGTAATGCTTGATGGCGAAGCTTTTTTTGATGTAGTTCATAAAGCCAAACCTTTTGTAGTAAAAAGTGGCGAGATCACCACCGTGGTGTTGGGTACATCATTTAACATCAAAGCCTACCCGGCCGAGCATAAGGTAGCTGTAACCGTGCAAAGTGGTAAAGTTGGCGTAATGGCCAATGTGCAGGGAAGGCCTCAAATGGTTAAATACCTGGTGAAGAATGAGGAGATCAGTATCAACACCCAAAACGGCATCTATACATTCAATAATACTGATGCATCAGCAGTTAGCTCATGGATCAATAATGAATTTGTTTTTTATAATACAACTTACAGTGAAATAGCCGCTTCGCTTGAGCATCATTACGGTGTTAAGATCAGGTTTACAGAACCAGACCTTGGCAATGTAAGGCTTACGGCAAAATTAAGGGGGATGACATTGACGGATGCTATGGAAACCCTCAGCGCGCTATCAGGATTGGGCTACACGCAAAAAGGCAATCAGCTATTTATTTCAAACAATAATCAAAAAGGAGGAAGTATAATGAAATAGTATTTACCCGGCTATTGGTAAAAGCCTGGACGTTGCTGGTAACAACCCCAGGCTTCAAATTTTGACAATTTAAACTCACGGTTAGACAAGTATAAATTAAAGTAAATATATGAAAAAGTTATGGTTATTAACCATGCTGTTCTTTTTACAATTGCCTTTTGGCGGCATAAACGCTAAGGCTCAAACAGTAATAAACAAAAGGATCACTTTTGGTGCCGATGGTACTATGTTAAAGGATGCCTTTCAGCAAATAGAAAAATTAAGCGATGTATCGATAAGCTATAATAATAGCCTGCTTGATGACAAACGCAAAGTAAACATAGCAAAAGCAGAACGCTCCTTAGGCGAAACTCTTGACCTGCTTTTGAAAGGAACTACCTGCACCTACAAAGCGGCAGGCGAACGTAATATCCTCATCATTGCAAAAACACAGGATAGGGGTGGCATTAAAGGGAAAGTGGTTGATGAGCAAGGTCAGCCGCTTCCCGGTGCTACAGTAAAAATACCGGGAGCGGGGGCAACCACTATTAGTGGAGTTGACGGCTCATATACATTAAATATTGTGCCGGGCAGCTACACAGTTGAAGCAAGCTTTATCTCCTACGAAACTAAGCGGATTCAGAATGTAAGCGTTAGCTCAAATGCAAACACTATTTTAAATATCACGCTTAACCCTGCTGATAATAAGCTTAACGAAGTTGTTGTAACAGCGCTCGGGATTAAAAGGGAAGATAAAAGCCTCGGGTATTCGGCACCGGTAATTAAAGGTGATCAGTTAACTAATGCGCTTTCGGGTAACTGGACAGATGCATTATCAGGCAAGGTAGCTGGTTTAAACCTGATCCGTTCAAACAGTGGCCCGGCCGGATCAAATAAAATTATCCTTCGTGGTGAGAGTAACCTTACCGGCGATAACGAAGCTTTGATAGTTGTTGACGGTGTGGTAATTAACCAGGGTAGCGGCAGGCGCACAAGTAACTCCGGCGAATCGGCCTACGGTACCAGCAGCGACAACATGCCAGCCGATTATGGCAGTAACCTGAATGATATCAATCCTGAAGATATTGAGACGGTAACCGTTTTGAAGGGGCCGGGTGCAGCTGCGCTTTACGGCCAGCGTGGTGCTAATGGTGCTATCATCATTACCACAAAATCTGGTAAAAAGCATAGCGGTTTGGGAATCACTTTTAACTCAAATGCCAGCCTTGAAAGCGTAAACCGCTGGCCCGATCTGCAATATGAATACGGGCAAGGTACAGCAGGCTCACGTTATTATTCGTTCGGTGCGGGGCCTGACGGTGCCAGTACCAGCGCAACAAGCTCGGCTTATGGGCCTAAGTTTGACGGTCAGCTTTTTTACCAGCTTGACCCAACTACCCAAAAGCAAAGTACGATACGTACACCATGGGTGCCATACAAAAACCAGATCCGAGATTTTTTTGATGTAGGGCAAACTTTTACCAACTCGGTAAGTGTTGACGGCGGTAGTGATAAAACAACGGCCCGTTTTTCGGCAACCAATGTAACCAATCACTGGATAACCCCAAACACCGGTTATACCCGTAACAGCATCGCCTTATCGGTTAACTCCAAGATCAATGATAAATTAACCATCAACGCAAAAGTAAATTACAATAATAGAAACAGTGATAACCTGCCCGGCGCCGGTTATGGTAATCAATCGTTGATGTATTGGTTTATTTTTTGGCAGCCAAATGCCGATTTAAACTGGTTAAAAAACTACTGGAAAAACGGACAAGAAGGTAAAGCCATATTTTACCCTTTCAGTTCTTTCCCCGAAAATCCTTATGCCGTATCAAATGAGTTTATCAACAGATCAAACCGTAATTCGGTTACCGGTAACGTTGAAGCAGTTTACAGCATTACCAAAGAGCTGAGCTTACAGGTTCGTGCTACTTTAGATATGGGTTACGAGCAGCGTGCCCAGCAGCGGCCTTATGATGCCGGTACCAAATACCCTAAAGGCTCATATCGCACTCAAAACATCTATTCGGAGGAGCAAGGCGGCGACTTCCTGCTGAAATACAACAAGAAAATAACCCACGACATTAATGTTACGGCTACAGCGGGCGGCAGTATGCTCCGCAATAACTATAACCGCGATGAGGTACGTGCCGACTCATTGGTATATCCCGGTGTGTATTCAATGGCTAACAATGCCGGTCCGCTGGTTACGCAGCCGTTTAAATCTAAATATGCTATCAACAGTTTTTATGGGTTGCTGTCAACATCCTTTAAAGATTACTTGTATGTTGATTTAACCGCCCGCCAGGATTGGATCAGTACCCTTGCTACGGCAAACCGTACAGATCAGGTAGGGTTCTTTTATCCATCGGCAAGCATGAGCTTTTTACCCTCCGAAGCATTTAAACTGCCTAAGTTTATTGATTATGCAAAGGTGAGGGCGTCGCTTGCCGGGGTAGGTAGTGGCACAACAAATCCTTATCAAACAACATTTAATTACGTATCGGCAGGCAGTACATATGCAGGCGGTTTGCAAAATCCGCGTACGCTCTCCAATCCCGACCTGAAACCTTTACGCACCACAACGCTCGAAATAGGTGCCGAAACGCGCATGTTCAATAACCGTTTGGGTTTTGATATTGCTTTATACACAGGCAATACTAAAAATCAGATCCTTAGCCGTACTGTCGATCAGTCGTCAGGTTATAACCAGGCGGTGATCAACGTTGGCCGTGTAAACAATAAGGGTATTGAAATTACCCTGAACGGAACACCGATCCGTAAAGCCAACGTGTTTAGCTGGAATGTTACCGCGACATTCAGCGCCAATAAAAACACTATTGAACAGCTTGCCGATAGTGCAGTAGTATTGCGTAACGGCCCTACAGGTGGCGGCCAGATCGTGGCACGGGTAGGCGGTAGTATGGGCGATATGTACGGTCGTGGCTATTTACGCTCACCCGATGGACAAATAGTTTATGATGCGGCTACAGGTTTTGCCAAACTTTCAGATAACCTGGTTTACCTGGGCAATACCATTCCTAAATGGAAGGCAAGCATGGGGCACGATTTCAGGTATAAGCAATTTAACCTGCACTTGTTGTTTGATGCCCAGGTTGGTGGCGTGTCGTATTCGTTATCAAACTATAAGCTGGCCGAGCAGGGTAAAACAACGCTTACCCTACCGGGCAGGTACAACGGCATCATCGGTAAAGGTGTTATCCAAAACCCTGACGGAAGCTACAGGCCGAATGACGTTATCGCCATAGACATAGATGGTTATTATCGATCTCATTATGGTATCGACAATGCCGAAGGCAATACGTTTTCAACCAACTTCCTGAAATTCCGCGAGGCGAGATTTGATTACTCATTGAGCCCACGGTTTGTGAAACGACTTGGCCTGCAGCGTGCTACAGTTGGTGTATATGGTCGTGACCTATACATCTGGAGTAAGTGGCCAATCTTCGACCCTGAATTTGGTACGCTTTCGGGCAGTGACATTGTACAGGGATTTGAGATCGCTCAGTTTCCATCAACCCGCACATTTGGTTTTAACATAGTTATCGGCATTTAATAATTAACAATATGAAAAAGAACGGATATATAATTATATCAATGATGATGTTGTTCGTTAGCATAATGTCATCATGTAAAAAGGATTTTATCGCGATAAACACCGATCCCAACGGTACGCCCAATGCATTGCCTCAGCAATTGCTGGCCCCGGCATTGGTAAATACTTTAGGCACTAATATGCTTCGCTCCCGCAATTTTAATAACGAGTTGATGCAGGTTACTGTTGATGCTGGCGATTCCGAGGGCAGGGTATTCAGGTATGATATTAAACGTACCTGGGCCGATGTAACATGGAATGCATGGTATACCCAGTTAACCAACTTTAAAGATATCTATACCATTGCCAGCAAGGAGGTTACCTATAATAAAAGCTATATGGGTATTTCGCTCATATGCCAGGCCTGGTTGTATTCAATGCTTACCGACACTTATGGTGATGTACCTTACTTTGATTCAAATAAAGGCAAGGAGGGAAACTTTACACCTAAGTTTGATAAGCAGAAAGATATCTACCTGGATATTTTCAAAAATCTGGAAGCTGCAGATACCCTGCTTAACGCATCGGCAAACGTAATTGCCGGCAGCGACCCGGTATTTAATGGCAACGCTTTAAAGTGGCGTAAGTTTGGTAACTCGCTTTATTTGAGGTTATTGTTAAGGGTATCTGGCAAGGCCGATGTATCTGCACAGGTAATAGCCAAGATCAAACAAATGGTTGATACCAATCCCGATACTTATCCTATCATGGGTAGCAATGATGATTCGGCTGTTTTACGTTGGACAGGCTCTGGTTCGCTAACGTCACCATTCATAGGCGGCGTGCGGGAGCAGGACTGGCGGGCTATTGGTATTTGCGATTTTTTTGTGAATAACCTGGCCAAATGGGCCGATCCGCGGTTAACCAGTAATCGCTGGTCAATGTCAAGTTTCCAGGGCGGAATTCAGGGGATCCCAAGCGGCTATGCTCCTGGCGAAAATGTGGGTATCAAATCCTATTTCCTTTCAACCACATCGCCTGCTACATTGATGAACGACGCGTTAATGGGTAATATCATGAACTATTCGGAAGTTCAGTTTATCCTTGCAGAGGCTGCTGCCAAAGGCTGGATCTCTGGCGACGCGTCCGCCTATTATAAAAATGGTGTTCAGGCAGGCATCACCTTCTGGATCCCAACATATAACACGCCGATAGATACCTATTTAACCGGCGCTGATATTGTTTGGGACAATGCCGCCCCGCTTGATGAGAAGATGGAGATGATCCATGTTCAAAAGTATTACTCGATGTTTTATACTGATTTTGAGCAGTGGTTTGAGTATCGCCGTACCGGTCACCCGGTATTACCCAAAGGTCACGGTTTAAGGAACAACGGCGTTATGCCGGCCAGGCTGCAATACCCTGTTTATGTACAATCCGCCAATCCCGATAATTATAAAGCAGCAGTAGCTGCCCAGGGTGCCGATGAGATCAATACACAGGTATGGTGGCAAAAACAATAACAAACCGGTTTTAAACTAAAATATCCATAAAATGAAAAAGATATATTTATTACTGGTGCTTGCAACTGCTATCAGTATAAATTCATGTAAAAAGAATAACTATGCCGAAGGCACGTTAAGCCCGATCATAGCTGTTGTTGACCTTCGGGGCATTTATAAGGGTGCCGATGTTGTGCTGAACAGCAATAACATGGGCGGAGCTAAAGAAATAGTGGGAGTAGTGATTTCAAATGCGGCTGCAGGTAACTGCCCGGCAGGGGTACTTGTTGTTCAAAATAACCGCCGTAACGCAATAAGAGGTATTTCCCTTGAAATAGGAAGTGCCGCCGCAAACTACGTTCCCGGCGATTCGGTAATAGTGCAGGTTGATGGTGCAACCCTTACCAAAGTTAATGGTAGTATGCGTTTAAAGGGTTTAACCGAAGCATCGATAAATAAGGTGGCCGATAAGAGGCCTGTTTGGGTAGCATCGATGCCATCGTCAACATTAATGGCTTCGCCGGATGCTTACGAAAGCACCCTGGTAACCATAGCAAAAGCCGTTACCGATCCTGAACCGCAAAAAGATGAAACCTTTGCGGGCGATAAAACCATTAACGATGGTTTTGGTAAAATTACATTACATACTGAAGCAAGTGCTGCATTTGCAGGCAGTGAACTGCCTTTTAGCGCTAATTTTACAGGCATCCCTTTTGCGGTAACATCAGGTACCGATACCAAAATGCAGCTTTGGCCCCGAACCATTAACGATGTGTTTACCCTTGCGGCAACTAAGCCATCACCAATTATCATAACCGGTTACCTCACCAATCCATCAGGCGGAGATGGTGACTATGAGTATATCCAGTTTAAAGCAACTAAGGATATTGACTTTTCGGTAACCAATTATGCTGTAGTAACCTGTAATAATGCGGGCACAAATCCGGCGCCGGTAAATGGCTGGGCACAAGGCCTGGCAAAAACCTACAAGTTTAACCTTACATCAGGCTCGGTTAAAAAAGGACAGTTCTTTTATGTGGGCGGTAATAAAAATATCTGGGGCAAAGGTTCAACTGATATCAGTTCATCAAACTGGATCAACAGTACCATGTATGCCGAAGTACCTGGTGCCGATTTTGGTAACGTAACTACCAATCTGTTGGCTAACAGCGGCAACGTTGCAGGTATCGCCGTTTTCGCGAGCACTACGGTTAATGCTTCAACTGTTCCGCTTGATGTGATCATGTATGGCGGCAGTGGAACCGTTTACTCGGCCGGACCTCCTGAGATCGGTTATCGTATTACCAATACCGATTATTACAGTACTATTAACCCGGTAACCCGTTTAGAGCAGGGATTTTATGGCGGTGGTTCTAATACGTCAAAGCTCCCTCTGCCAACTGATGGTTTATTCAGCCAGCTGGGTGGTGTTTACGATGCACTTACCGGAAGGTGGATAACCGGCAGAACAGTGACCAGCGTTCCGCTTACGCTGACATCGCCGATAACTGCTATTGAAACAGCTACCGGTTTTACAACTATTCAAAATTAAATATTACAAAGGCTGGTGATAAATCCGGGAGGATAAAAAAGCGAGGGTGTGTGTGATTCCCCTCTTGAGAGGGGTGGAGGGGTGTGTTGATGCATTGATAAGCAAATAGCACAAACACACCCCTGCTATCGCACTTTCTTCCCGCGCGCCCCCTCAAGAGGGGAATGGAATTTATCACCAGTCTTTTTCCCATCCAAATTTACCAAGCTCAACATCTGTTGAGTTTCGAAAATATAACCAAATGAACAGAAGATCATTTTTACAGGGCGTAGGCCTTATAACCGGCGGCGCATTCATCTCGCTCCGCGCCAATGCCCTTAGCCAGTTACTCACAACCGATACCGTAAAAGGCCGCGTTACAGCAGGCAAAAAAGGAGTAAAAGGTGTTGTGATATCCGACGGTCTTTCGGTAGTGCTTACCGATGACAAGGGCAACTACGAACTTAAACCCAATGAAAAGGCTAAAAGCATTTTCATGAGTACCCCGTCGGGCTACGAGTTTAAAACAGATTATAACGTTGCCAAACATTACGAAAATATTGGCGGTAGTTCGCATTTTGATTTTAAGCTGGAGCCTTTAAAAGTTGATGACAATGATCACCACTTTATCATCTGGGCCGATCCGCAGGTGAAAAACAAAAAGGATGTTAAGCAAATGATGGATACTTCGGTTCCTGATACCATAGCTACTATAAAGTCATTTGGTAAAAACGCACTGGTACACGGTATTTGTGTTGGCGATATTGTATGGGATAACCATGAGCTTTTCCCGGCTTATAATGAAGCTGTAGCTCAAATGGGCATTCCGTTTTTCCAGGCGATAGGTAATCATGATATGGATTACCGCCAGGGCGGTGATGAAACATCGGATGTTACTTTTAAGCAGGTTTACGGCCCAACTTATTATTCATTTAACCGCGGAAAGGCACATTATGTGGTGCTTGATAATGTTCGTTATCTTGGCGTTGAGCGTGATTATGATGGCTATATCACCGAAGATCAGTTAAACTGGCTGGCAAAGGACCTGCAATATGTTAAGAAAGATCAATTGCTGGTCATTAACCTGCATATCCCTGTGTATAATCAGGTAAAAAACAATCAGGATTTTTATAAAGTGCTGGAGGGTTTCAGTAATGTACACATCATGTCTGGCCATACCCATTACCATGATAACAATATCACCAACGGCATTTTTGAACATAACCATGGTACCGTTTGCGGCGGCTGGTGGACTGGCCCTATTTGTGTTGATGGTACCCCGCGCGGTTACGGCGTGTACTCGGTAAATGGCACCGAATTGAAATGGTATTATAAATCTACCGGCTTACCCGCCGAAAATCAGATCAGTGTTTATGCCGAAAAATTAACCAACCAGATGCGCCTGATTGCCAATGTTTGGAACTATGATCCGCAATGGAAAGTTGTGTATTATTTAGATGACAAACCAATGGGTGCTTTATCAAAAGAGCAGGGATACGATCCTTTATCGGTAAGTTTGTACAAAGGTGATCAACTGCCGGCAGGCCGTCACTTTGTGGAGCCTCATGAAACGGGGCACCTGTTTGTAGCACATTTTGAACCGTCGGTTAAAAAGGTAAGGGTTGAAGCCACAGATCGTTTCGGAAATAAATATTCAAGCGAATTAGATGCAAAATAAATTAAACATTGTTGCCGGAATAAGCCTTATCTTGTTATCAGGTTTTACCGTTGTTAAAAACATGGAATTTAAAAATGCGGATTTTCCTTCATTCAGTGCTGAAGCACACCGCGGCGGCAGGGGATTGATGCCTGAAAATACCATTCCGGCTATGAAAAACGCCATCGACCTTGGTGTTGTTACAACATTGGAAATGGATACCCACATTACGGCTGATGGGCAGGTGGTATTATCGCACGATGAATACATTAATCCGTTGTTCTCGCTCACGCCTGATGGTAAGGAGATCAGCAAAGAGGAAGCGAAAAACCTGATCCTTTACAAAATGACATATGAGGACTTGAAGAAATATGATGTAGGTTCAAAACCATACGGCAAATTTCCGCGTCAGCAAAAGATCAAAACCTATATGCCGCTGTTGTCAGAACTCATCGATTCGGTACAGAATTACATTAAAATAAATCACAAAAAGCCGGTATTCTATAACATCGAAACCAAATGCTCGCCCGAAGGGGATGGTGTTTATAATCCCAGCCCGGAAGAGTTTGTGGAGAAACTGATGGCTGTCTTGATCAAAAAGAAAATCCTGCCTTATGTAGTGATCCAATCGTTTGATAGACGTACGCTGCAGATCATCCACAAAAAATACCCAGATGTGAGCACCTCTTATCTTATCGAAAACAAAAAGTCGTTTGAAGATAATATGGCCGATCTGGGTTTTACCCCTTTCATCTACAGTCCGGATTATAAACTGGTTAATGCCGACCTGGTAAAGAAATGCCACGATGCAAAGATCAAAGTTTTGCCCTGGACAGTAAACACCAAAGCTGAGATAGAGCAGTTGAAAAGTTTAGGTGTTGATGGTGTGATTACGGATTACCCGGATTTGTATTAGAGTTTAGCCATATATAAAAATTCTTGCCGCCGCTCGGCACCAGCCGAGTGGCAACTATTTCCCGGCCTCTGGCCGCCGTAAATAATACAAGACTTTCTTGCGCTCACTTACTTCCTTGCACTCATTTAGAATGAGTGCTTAAAATGGGTTTGCGTTTGTAACGCAACCGCGCGATGCAATCGCCAAACTATATTAAGCGCTCGTTGCAAACGAGCGCAAGTTTAAACACTGCGGCCAGAGGCCGCAAAATAGTTGCCACTCGGCTGGAGCCGAGCGGCGGCGAATTTATTCTCAGCCACGCCAAATAAGCTGAATGTAATGTCAATTTCCGATAATCTAAACATTAAATTTAAATGTGATATTGCAGTTGTTAAAACGTTTTATCAATTTAACCAACAACCCAATCATGTTTAAATTAAAAGCTTTATGCTTTATAGCGCTTTGTGCGGCTTCACTCTCACTAAAAGCACAAACGGCCCAGCGGCCTGTAAAACCGCTTGCCCAGCTACAGCAGGAATTTGTCGACCTGCGCTTCGGTATGTTCATTCACTTTAACATTCCAACCTATATGGATCAGGACTGGGCAGATCCTGATGCCTTGCCAACAATTTTCAATCCAAAAAAACTGAATTGCGACCAGTGGGCAAAGGCGGCAAAATCGGCTAATATGACCTATGGCTGTATCACCACCAAACACCACAGCGGTTTTTGTATCTGGGATACCAAAACCACCGATTATAATGTGATGAACAGTCCGCTGAAAAAGGACGTGGTTAAAGAATATGCTGATGCTTTCAGGGCTAATGGCTTAAAGGTTTTCCTGTATTATTCTATCCTGGATACCCACCACAGGTTAAGGCCAAACATGATCACGCCAAAACATATTGATATGGTTAAAGCGCAGATCACCGAGCTGATGACCAAATATGGTGAAATTTCGGCCTTGATCATTGACGGATGGGACGCACCATGGTCGAGGATCTCGTATGACGACGTTCCGTTTGAAGAAATTTATACATTGGTAAAATCGTTACAACCAAACTGTTTGGTAATGGACCTTAACGGTGCCAAATACCCTGCTGAAGGCATGTACTATACCGATATCAAAACTTACGAAATGGGTGCAGGTCAGCGTGTATCAACTAAGGATAACCGCATGCCGGCTATTGCCTGCTTACCGCTGCAAGCTAACTGGTTTTGGGAAACAAGCCACCCGACAACCCCGGTTAAAGAACCTGCCAAACTGGTTAATGACATCCTGAAACCGTTGAACAATGTTGACTGTAACTTTATCCTGAACGTAGCGCCAAATCGTGATGGTTTGTTTGACGATAACGCCCTTGCTGCACTTAAAGAGATCGGCAAACTTTGGAAAAACGAAGGTCCGCTTGCAAAACTTTCTAAACTGGATGCGCCGATCATTTCATCAAACATAGCTAAAAACCAACCGGCAAGTGCAAGCTGGAGCGATGATTCGGCTATTATGGATTTTGCCAATGATGACGATTTCCACAGCTCATGGGTATCAAACCCAACAGTTAAAAACCCGTGGTACGAGATCGACTTTAAGAAAGATCAGGCATTGAATACCGTCGTTATTGCCGAAGAAAAGGCTAATATTTCACACTACCGGTTGGAATATTACCTCAACGGAAGCTGGAAACCATTGTTTGACGGCGAAAATGCCAACAGAATTAAAGTACATCGTTTTGACAGAGTATGGGCGGGTAAAGTTCGCATCTCGATAGACAAAGCCGATCACCAGGTATCAATAGCCGAATTCCAGGTTTATAACGAAAGAAGATAATACACTATAACTGACTAACTATTTACTAATGAAAACCCGCCCGCAAGGCGGGTTTTTTATTTTCCATTAACTGTTTTGGATATAAAAATGCCAATAAGCATTATTTTTTATAGCCTGTGCATCGTTATACTTGTAAAAACAATTGTATCCTACTTTATGAACCAAGGTCTGAAAGCAACACTTCTGTCTGTAGTGTTACCGCTATACATGCAATTAATTGCGCTTAACGCATATGCACAAAACAATACGCTATGGTATAAACAACCTGCCAAAACATGGACGGAAGCTTTACCAATAGGTAATGGCCGGTTGGGTGCAATGATTTTTGGCGGCGTTAATGATGAATTGTTGCAACTCAATGAATCAACACTATGGTCGGGCGGACCGGTGAAGCAAAATGTAAATCCTGAAGCTTTCCAATACCTGGCTCAGGTAAGGGAAGCTTTGTTTAAAGGTGATTACCAAAATGCGCGTGAGCTTACCAAGAAAATGCAGGGCTTATATTCTGAAAGCTTTTTGCCTATGGCCGATCTGCATATCAAACAATCATATAACAACGGTAAAGCTGGAAGCTATTACCGCGACCTGAATATTGGCAATGCCGTTGCCACAACAAAATATTCAGTTGGCGGTGTAAACTACAAACGTGAGATCTTTGCTTCGGCACCCGATAAGGTTATAGTGATTCGGTTTACTGCGGATAAGCCCAAACAGTTAAATCTTAAAATAAATACTAACAGCCAGCTTCGTTTTCGAAAGGAAGTGCTTAATGCCAATGTATTACAGCTAAGCGGCAAAGCGCCAGCCCACGTTGAGCCAAGCTACGTAGATTCGAAAAATCCGATAGTTTACGCCGATGACGATAAATGCCGTGGCATGCGATATGAAGTGCTGACAAAAGCAGTAAGCGGAGACGGAAAAATAACAGCCGATACGAGCGGCATCACGGT
Source organism: Mucilaginibacter sp. P4_A11 (assembly GCF_056402535.1). Classification (NCBI taxonomy): domain Bacteria; kingdom Pseudomonadati; phylum Bacteroidota; class Sphingobacteriia; order Sphingobacteriales; family Sphingobacteriaceae; genus Mucilaginibacter; species Mucilaginibacter sp. P4_A11. Next base: position 69,834 of record NZ_JBFUHE010000015.1, on the reverse strand, counting down.
GAAAGGTGCATCGAGCTTAACGCTTTATGTCACCGCCGCAACCAGTTTTAAAGCCTATAATCAATGCCCGGATGGAGATGAGAAAGTGGCTGAGAAAAATCTCGATAAAGTGGCCGCGAAACCTTATGCCCAGTTGCTTGCTGCTCATCTTGCCGATTATCACCATTATTTTAACCGGGTAAGCCTTAAATTTAATGATAACAAAGGCAGCCATGCAGAGTTACCTACAGATGAGCGGCTGGCGCTTTACAATAAAAACCAGGGCGCTGATCCCGGTATTGAAGCTTTGTATTTTCAGTATGGCCGTTATTTATTGATTAGCAGCTCGAGAACTCCGGGTGTGCCTGCTAACTTGCAAGGCATCTGGAACAAGGAGTTACGTGCTCCGTGGAGCTCCAATTATACCAGTAACATCAACGTACAGATGAATTACTGGATGGCCGAGGATTGCAATCTTTCTGAAATGCATCAGCCATTATTTGACCTGATCAAGGGATTATCTGAAACAGGGACCGAGGTCGCTAAGGATTTTTATCATGCTAAGGGTTGGGTAACTCATCATAATACAGATCTTTGGGCATTGGCCAACCCTGTTGGCGATCTTGGTCACGGCGACCCTGCATGGGCTAACTGGCCAATGGGGGGCGACTGGCTTACCCGCCATCTTTGGGAGCACTATTTATACACCGGTGATAAAGAGTTTCTGAAAAATACCGCATACCCTTTAATGAAGGGGGCAGCCGAATTTACTTTTGATTGGTTGGTGTCTGATGGTAAGGGGCACCTGGTAACAGCGCCGTCTATGTCGCCCGAAAATGAGTTTATTTATGCCGAAGGTAAAAAGTCGGATGTTTCGGTTTCCACTACGATGGATATGGGCATCATCCGCGATCTGTTTGATAACCTCATTGCCGCAAGTAAAGTACTGGGTGTGGATGCCCTCTTCAGGGATTCACTCATTGCTAAAAAAGCCAAATTGATCCCGTATCAAATTGGCAGCAAAGGCCAGTTGCAGGAATGGTATAAAGATCAGGAATCGCCCGATCCGCATCATCGCCACGTATCGCATTTGTATTCCGTGTATCCGGCGAATGAAATTTCGGTAGCTGTCAACCCGGAATTAGCGGCAGCAGCAAAACGAACGTTGGAGCTACGCGGCGATGAAAGCACCGGCTGGAGCCTGGCCTGGAAGGTAAATCTTTGGGCTCGCCTGAGAGATGGCAATCACGCTTATAAATTATATCGCGACTTGTTGCGTTTAACAGGAGAAAGCGGTTACAATTACAGCGAGGGTGGCGGACTTTATCCAAATATGTTTGATGCGCATCCTCCGTTTCAGATTGATGGAAACTTTGGCGGTACATCCGGGCTTGCCGAAATGTTGTTGCAAAGTCAAAACGGTAATGTACACCTGTTGCCAGCCCTGCCGGACGCCTGGGCTAATGGCGAAATAAAAGGCCTTGTGGCGAGAGGAGCTTTTGTAGTAAATATGAAATGGTCCGAAGGCAAGGTTGTAAATGCCGAAATCTTATCGAAAGCAGGAGGCTCCTGCCATATCATTTCCAAATCAAAATTGACTGTTAAAGGTTTAAATGCCGCACCGGTTAAAGTAAAAGACGGGTACGAGTTGACGATAAATACTCGAAAAGGCAAATCATATCAATTAGTAAGCAGCTTATGAGTAACAGCAGAAGAGATTTTTTAAAGAAAGCCTCATTGGCTGGTGCAGCGGCCATAGCTGCGCCGGGATTAGTATCGGCATCAACAAAAGATGAGCACTATCTTCCTGATGATGGTGTAGGAAAAACATTCCTGTTCCAGGGCGATTCGATTACCGATGGTGGTCGCAGCTTTGATAAAGACTGGAACCACGTTTACGGGCAGGGTTATGCTTACCTGATCACAGCCCGTATCAATTTTGATTACCCCGGCAGGGATTACCAGTTTTTTAACCGGGGTATCAGTGGCAATACCGTAAATGATCTTGCAGCACGCTGGCAGAAGGATACGCTTGATATTAAGCCCGATGTACTGAGTATACTGATTGGTATTAACGATGTGCACAAAGTAATAATGCAAGGTGATAAATCAACAGATGAAGATTTTGGTAAAGCCTATAATCAGCTGTTAATCCAAACCACAGCTGCCTTGCCGAACGTTAAACTGATTTTATTAGAGCCATTTATCTTACCCGTAGGTATGGTGAACAAGAACGCCGAATTATGGGCAGCCGAGGTTCAAAAACGGCAGATAGTGGTCAGGACGCTCGCCCTAAAGTTTAATGCTATTTATGTGCCTTTGCAGGATGTGTTTAATAAAGCATTGCAAAAGGCAAAGGCCGATCACTGGATCTGGGATGGCGTTCATCCGATGCCTGCCGGGCATGAGCTTATTGCCCGGGAGTGGATGAAGGCAGTTAAAAAGCTGTATTAGTAATTATTGTTTTCGACACAAAAAACTCGTTTAAAAAGCGTCATTGCGAGGTACGAAGCAATCCCCGATTAGCAGAGCCGCTCTGTATAGTTAGGGATTGCTTCGTACCTCGCAATGACGTTTTATTATATTATGCTATTTGTAGATGCGTAGGCATCTGCGTTTTATCTTTCCTAATCAGTTCATATTTATCTAATTGAAATTGTTTTTTAAATTACAATATATTGATTAACAGTTTTATATGTTTGTTATTCTTATTTGGATTTAATTTAAATAAAAGCTTTCTTTGTGTCATTGTTCTATCTACAGGTTTTCCTTACCTGCATTTAACTAAACTATGGCACAGTTAAAAAGTATCAAGAGATGGTTTTGGTGGCACCGGTGGACAAGCCTCATTTGCACCTTGTTTTTATTGCTGCTCTGCCTCACCGGCTTACCGCTCATTTTTGCCGAGGAAATTGATGGCTGGTTAAATCCAACTCATTATGCCGAAATGCCTGCGAATACCCCGACGGCAAATCTCGATGGTATGATTAATCAAGCTAAACAGCGCTACCCCAAACAGCTGCTTACATCCTTTTTTATTGATGACGAAGAACCACAAGTAGTTATAAGCATGGCACCAACCATGGCCCCTACTGATAAGCTTGCCCATTCCCTGCAGTTTGATAGCCGTACCGGGAAACTGCTTCGCGACGACCCGCCGTTTGATCAGCAGCCGCAAACCTTTATAGGGCTGATGCTCTCGCTTCATATCGATTTGTTCATGGACTTAACGGGCGAATTATTTCTCGGCTTTATGGGGCTGCTTTTTGTGATCTCCATTATTTCGGGTGTGGTATTGTACGGCCCGTTCATGAAAAAGCTTGATTTCGGTACCATTCGTACTGAAAGATCAAAACGCCTCAAATGGCTCGATCTGCATAACCTGCTGGGCATTGCTACCGCTATATGGCTGTTTGTTGTAGGCCTTACAGGGGTGATGAATGAGCTTTCTACCCCGCTTTTCGGCATTTGGCAAATTACCGATGTAAAGGCCATGCTTGATAAGTACAAAGGACATCAAGTACCCGAACAGCAATACCTGAGTTCTGCACAGGATGCCTATGAAACCGCCAAAAAAGCGGTACCGGGAATGACGGTAGTTAGCGTTGTTTACCCGGGGAATGCCTTTGGCAGCCCTTACCATTATTTGTTATGGGCCAAAGGCAATGAACCATTTACTTCAAGGTTGTTTAGCCCGGTATTGGTTGATGCGCGTAACGGAAAGCTCGAAGCTGTAGTAAAAATGCCGATTTATTTAAGGGCTCTTGAAGTATCGCGCCCCCTGCATTTTGGTGATTATGGCGGCATTCCGCTCAAGATTATCTGGGCGGTATTTGACATCATAGCCATCGTAGTATTGATAAGCGGGGTTTACCTATGGGTAGTACGCCGCAAGTTTTACGAAGATTATTTTAAACGCATCGAAACAGAAGAAACAGCTGAAGCTGTAACTGTATAACTACCCTGCCATGAATTACCAATCCGTTAAAAAAGTTTGGGGTGCACCGCTTGTATTGGCGCTCATCACACTGTTTGGTTTACTTGCCGCCCTGTTAGGAACAGGCGTTTGGTACGGCCTCTCCTGGATCGCCATGGTCATCCCCATCTTTATTATCTGCCTCAAAATATGGTGGCAAAAAAACCCCTCGCCCAAACACAAATAACATATACAACTAACCCCAACAATTCGTACTATGAATAAAAAAATAACCCAACTCACATTATTGTTCTTATTTTTCGCGAGCCTGGCATTTGCTCAAAACGCTTCCATAAGCGGCAAGATCAAAACAAGTGACGGTAACGCCGCCGAAGCAGTAAGTATCAGCTTAAAAGGAACAAACAAAGGTGCTTCGTCTGATGAAGATGGCAATTACCAGATCAAAAATATAAAGCCCGGTACCTATGAAATAATTGCTTTTTTGATCGGACTTGAAAAACAAGAGCAAACTATTACACTTAAGCCAGGCGATAAGCTGGTACTTAACTTCATCCTGAAAGAAAATTCAGCTAAACTGAACGAAGTTGTTATATCCGCCCGTAACGGGAATAAATTAAATAGCTCGGTAGCCAAAATGCCACTTAAGAACCTTGAAAACCCGCAGGTTTACAATGTCGTGTCGCTCGAAACCATTAAACTGCAGGGTATTACTAATTTTGATGACATCCTGCGCAATGTTCCCGGTATTTCCCGTACCTGGGAGTCAACCGGAAGGGCCGGGGATGGTGCTTCTTATTTTGCCTTACGTGGTTTTGAAGCGCAGCCTTCACTATATAACGGCTTACCGGGTTTTACCAATGGTGATCTTGACCCGGCAGATATCGAGGAGATCCAGGTTTTAAAAGGACCTTCGGCAACATTGTTCGGTGCAAACTTTGTAGGTTATGGCGGTATCATCAACACTATTACTAAAAAACCTTACTTTACTACAGGTGGTGAGGTTACTTATACAGCAGGTAGCTTTGGCTTAAACAGGATTACTGCCGACGTAAACACGCCTTTAAGTAAAACCGAACGGATAGCGTTAAGGGTTAACACATCTTACCACACCGAGAACAGCTTCCAGGATGCGGGTTATAAGAAAACGTTTTTTGTTGCCCCTGCACTTACTTACCACGTAAACGATAAACTTAGCTTTAACTTTTTGGCCGAGATCTTCCAGGAGGAACGTGCTGTTGCACCGGTATTTTTCCATACCAACCGTGCCGATCCGCTTACCTTTAAAAACATAAAAGAGCTTAACCTGGATAATAACCAATCATTCACAAGCAATGACCTGCCTATCAAAAACCCAAGGTATAACATGCAGGGACAGATGACTTACAAGATCTCCGATCAGTGGTCGTCGCAAACAGCTATCTCGCGGGGAACTTCTAAATCATTAGGTTATTACGGCTACATCTTCGGTAATGCCGAAGGCAGCAATGAGTTTGAGCAATACATCCACAAAGAAAACCAAACTACAAACACTTCAGATATCCAGCAAAACTTTAACGGCGATTTCAAAATAGCCGGTTTACGCAACCGTTTATTGGTGGGCCTTGATTACTTTAACCAAAATGTAGTTGACAACGGCACAGGGTATGCTTTTATGCGCTATGTAACCCCGCAGGGCGCCATCAGCTATGCCGATCCTGCACACCCGGTATATGCCACTCAAAATTCAGTTGATAGTCTTTTGGCAGGTACCGGCGCAAGCAAGAGTAACGTAAGCAACAGCACATACAGCGCTTATGCGTCAAACGTGCTTAACATCACGGATGCATTATCGGCTATGGCAAGCTTAAGGGTTGATCATTTTGTATCAAAAGGAGAGAAATCCGATCCTTCGGATGATTTTAACCAGACCGCATTTTCACCAAAATTTGGATTGGTTTATCAGCCTGTGCTTAACAAAGTTTCTATTTTTGGTAATTACATGAATGCCTTCCTGAACGTTGCCCCAATGCAGGTAACAGATGCCGAAGGCAATAATCCCCGCGTAAAATCACTTAAACCTGAGCATGCCAACCAGTATGAGTTCGGTGTGAAAACCAATTTGTTTTCGGATAAATTAAATGCTACAGTTTCATATTATGATATCAAGGTATCAAACCGTGTAACGCCAACAATTGGCAATATCAATGATTACGATCAACGAGGAAAAGTTCACAGTAAAGGCTTCGAGATCGATGTGAATGCTAATCCTGCACCCGGTTTTAACCTGATAGCCGGTTACAGCCACAACAGCACCAAGGTTGCAGCAGGCGACGGCACCGACTTTTATAACGAAGCAGGCCGTGCACCGGGCGGCCAGGGCCCGCAGGATCAGGCAAACCTTTGGGCAACTTATAAATTTTTGAAAGGCACTCTTAAGGACTTTGGCTTTGGTGTTGGTGGAAATTACGCCGGTGTATACAAAGTTGTTGATAATAGCGTAGTTGGCGTGTTTGAATTGCCGAGCTACACCCTTATCAATGCAAGCGTGTTTTATAATTCAAATCGTTTCCGCTTTACGTTCAATGCCAATAACATCACCGATAAAAAATATTATATAGGCTATTGGTCGGTTAATCCGCAGCGCCCGGTAAACTTTACCACAAGCTTTGCTTTCAAGTTTTAAAAGTAAAACCATTATCACATAAAAAGGCGGACTGGGTAAACTGGTCCGCCTTTATTGTAAGCGCTTAGTGGCTTGCAGTTATCATTTGGATAGCCTCTTCGCGGGTTTTGTGCTCAATGGCCATTACAAACTCAACCGGGCCACCGCCTTTACCGCATCCAAAACATTGAAAGATGTTTTTCTCAGGTGATACCATTAATGATGTAGCCTGGTCTTTATGAAAAGGACAGCGGCCTTTTAAATTTCTCCGGCTTTCTTCAAGCAGCACATATTTTGAAACAATTCGTACAAGATCGGCCTGTACCGGCGACAGGGAATGAGATGCAGACATGTTGGGCGATAGAATAATTAATTATCAGGCTGCGAAAATAATTTATTGATTGTATGGATTAATATTTTGTTGAAAAAAAGCCACAAACACATTATTGGGGGCTTTTTGATGGTTTTGTAGCGCTTAGTTCTAATATCTCCCCATCGTAATGCCTAACTCCCACACGCTAAGTCGATGGGTGCTTCGCAGCTGGCCTGTTCTGTAGTGTCTCGGGATGACGTAATTCTTTTCTCTATCCACATAAATATTTACTTTAGCACCACAAGCAAAATTGCGTCTTAGCGTCTTTGCGAAAGAAATATCAAACCCCATGAACTATACCCAAGTTTGCAAAGCCTTCCATGATTTAACAGTTACCGAGCTATACCAATTATTAAAACTCAGAAGTGAAGTATTTGTGGTTGAGCAAAACTGTGTGTTTTTGGATGCCGATGACAAGGATTATGCCTGCCACCACCTGCTGTTGTTTAATGATGAGCAGGAACTGGTAGCATATGCCCGGGTTGTGCCCGCGGGTAAGTCATATGCCGAAGCCTCAATAGGGCGTATAGTAAGCAGCAAAAAAGTACGCGGCACAGGGGCAGGTAAAATATTAACCCAGGCAGCCATCGATCAAACCAAAAAGATCTACGGCGATGTGCCCATCCGGATAGGCGCACAGTACTATGCTGTGAAATTTTATGAGCAGCTGGGCTTTAAAATGGAGGGCGAAATTTATGATGAAGACGGTATCGATCATATTGAAATGATCCGGAATTAATAGGCGTTTAAACATCATCCGTATAAAAATACCGTTTAACGATTGCTTATGCCCGCTCAACGAATTTGATACAGGCTTTAAATGCGGGGCTGCTAATTTTATGTCATAACCTTAAAAGCTGTGCCATGAAAACATTGCAATTACCACCCGACCCAAGAGATTCAGCTAAAAAACGGATCCGTGAAGTAAATATTGAACTGCCAAAAGCGGCCGTTCAGCAGGAGGCCGAACAGCGCAAACCCGTTTTAGATAATTTCCTTAAACGGTTTTTCCCGGATGATGCTCCCGAAAATCTGAGCACTACGGAGGCCGTGATTAGAGGGGCGCTGGTGTTTACCATGCCCGTACTGTCATCTATTGACTGGAATTGTCATACGCATACCATGATCATCATAGCACCCCTGATTTTTTACTTTGAGGTAACAGCTTTTACGCTATATTGCCCTGTGAAAAGGCTTTTTAGCAGCTATACGCATCCATCAAAATATGAATAAGTTATAATACCCGGAATACAACAATCACACAAAAACATAATATCATGAAAACAAACATCGGAATTAACGAAGCAGACCGTCAGGCCGTTTCAGATCAGTTAGCCAAATTACTTGCTGATGAATTTGTATTGTACACCAAAACCCGTAATGCCCACTGGAACATTGAAGGCCCCGACTTTCATTCCATGCATGTGTTTTTTGAACAGCAATACAACGAGCTTGATGAAATAATGGACAGCGTTGCCGAGCGCATTCGCAAAATAGGCCATTATGCTCCGGCTACTTTAACCCAGCTGCTACAACTTACCCACTTAACCGAAAAGCTTGATCATAAAAATGACAGCCTGGGCTTTTTGCGCGAATTGCTTGAAGACCATGAAAGCATCATCGAATTTATCCGTGGTAATATCGATCCTTTTGTTAGTAAGTACAATGACGCCGGCACCAGCGATTTTATTACCGGTTTGATGGAAACGCACGAAGGTATGGCCTGGATGCTGAGGTCACATTTCAGATAAAATAATTCCCCCGTTTAAATAACCACTTTTTGGCTCAAATGGTCTTCCGGATGCAAACGGGAGATCTTGAGCGAAAAGTAAAATGATTATCTTAGCAATATTATTCAAGCCTGCTCATGACCAGTTTAATTGTTGATGATAATCCCATTGCGCGCGCTACATTAAGCCATTTGGCCAGCCAGGTTAATGACCTGGATGTTATTTGCGAGTACTGTACCGCCATGGAAGCCTATAATCATCTCCAGAACCAAAACGTCGACCTCCTGTTCCTTGACATTGAAATGCCCGGAATGGACGGTTTGGAACTTACCCGCAACCTTAAAAACAACGATATAGTTGTAATTTTTACTACTTCAAAAAAAGAATACGCCGTTGAAGCGTTTGAACTTAACGTAGCCGATTACCTCGTTAAACCTGTTACCCCCGGCCGGTTTCTACAAGCCGTGAACAAAGCCCGCGAAGTACTTGATAACCGTAAAGAAGAGGTGCAGTTGAAGAACGACGAGTTTATTTTTGTACGCGATTCAAACATTACCCGCAAACTCAGGCTTGATGATATTTTGTACGCCGAAGCCATGGGCGATTACGTTAAATTTTATACCCCCAAAAAAGAATACGCCATACATGGTACGCTAAAATCGGCCGAAGAAAAGCTGCCTTCCTCTAAATTTGTCAGGGTACACCGCTCGTACATTATCGCGCTTGATAAAATTGATACCCTTCAGGATGGAGGCTTGGTAATTGCCGGTAAGTTTTTGCCCGTTGCCGACGCCTATCGCAAAACACTGAACAGCCGTATGAACGTTTTTTAGCCATCGACAGGCTGGTGCGGTTTAACGATAGTTTTGCCTTGTTGAACGATTTGTGTAATCAAAATAAATTTAACACCTGCATATTTACTTAACACCAATGCGTTCAGCGTCATCAGTAATGGCTAATAAAAGATTTGCTTACCTTATACTCGCATCATTTATTGCAGGCACCATTTTGTTGCTGGTTATCCAGTATAATTTTTCACAAAATATGCAGTCTATGCGTAGGGGAAATGAAAGCCTGCTGCGCGAACTGCATACCAGTAACCATCTTCGAGAAATTGACCGGGATCTGTTGAGCGTTGAAGCCCGGATAAGGGCGGCTATTGCAACGGATGATACCTCACACCTGGAAGGCGTTGACGCCAAGATCAAAGCAGTTAAGGATTATCTTGATTCGTTGAGAGGGGGAAACAGTAACCCGAAAATTAAGCAATATCTTGAGCGGCTTAATATTTTGGCCGACGAAAAAGTGCGGATTAAAAATGAATTGCTGAAACGTTACTATAAAACAAGTAACATGAACGATACCAGTTTTATAGCTAACCCGCGTGCGCGCCGCGTATCCAACGAGATTACTGACGTAACTCACAAAATTTATGACAACCGTCAAAAAATGATGGATGAGCTAAGTGCCGCTGTTATTGATAATAGTAGCAAAGCGCGTATGTACGGCAATATACTCATGGTATTCATGTTTTTAAGCGGGGGTACTTTATGTTGGTTTATTGTTAACCAGTTCAGGCAGCAAAACAGGCTGATTAACAGGCTTAACGCTTCTGAAAAAACTGCACGTGAGGCATTACTTATAAAAGAGAACTTTTTGGCCAATATGAGCCATGAGATCCGTACGCCGCTTAACTCTATATTGGGTTTTACCAATCTACTTAAACGCCGTAAAATTGATGCCGAAGCGGGCGAATTTGTTGGTTCGATCCAGAAGGCAGGAGAAAACCTGCTGGCTATTATTAACGATATTCTCGATCTGTCGAAAATTGAAGCAGGAATGATGCGGATAGTACATTCGCCATTTAGCGTGCGCGGTTTGATAGATTCTATCGAAACCTTGTTTAATGAACGTATTAAAGAAAAAGGTCTCACTTTTAGTAATGAAATAGCTGCGGATGTGCCAGATACGCTCATTGGCGATGCCACACGTCTAACTCAAATTTTGGTGAACCTGATAGGGAACGCTTTGAAGTTTAGCGAGCATGGCCGCATCAGGGTAGAGGTTTATAACAAACAAACAACCGATAAGACACTAAAACTGGGTATCAGGGTAGCGGATGATGGCATAGGCATTCAGAAAGATAAGCTGGCTTCTATATTTGAGCGCTTTAGCCAGGCCGAAGATTCTATTACCCGCAGCTATGGCGGTACCGGATTAGGGCTTTCCATTGTTAAGGACCTTGTGGTTTTACAGCTTGGCGAAATAGAAGTTACCAGCGAACCGGGAAAAGGTACCGAGTTTGATTTTTATATTCCTTATACCATTGCGGATGAACAGGTTTCAGGATACACTAATGAAGAACGCCTCGATTTAAGAGTGCGGGTTGACCATGACTTTAATATATTAGTAGTTGATGATAATGCTATGAACCAAAGCCTGATGAAACACCTGCTTACGCAGTGGGGCGCAGGGTTTGATGTAGTATCAAACGGCGAGGAAGCTATCAACAAGCTGAAGTCCGAAACTTATAACGTGGTATTAATGGATATCCAAATGCCAAAAATGGACGGATATACCGCAACTTATCATATCCGCAATGATCTGAAGCTCGAAGTACCAATCATTGCCATGACAGCTCATGCTATGGCTGGCGAACGGGAAAAATGTATGAGCCACGGCATGAATGAATACATCGCTAAACCCGTTAATGATGATGACCTGTTTAAACTGATCCTGAAGTTTATACCCCGCGCATCGCGACTGGAACAGCCTGTTGCAATCAATGAATATACGTACCAGTATATAGATCTGAACTATATGAAGGACATCAGCAAAGGAAATACAGCTTATGAAAAACTGGTGACCTCACAGTTTATTGAACTTACGCTAACGGATATAAATACGTTGAAAAACATGTTCAGTGCTGAGGATTTTGCAGGCTTAAAAAGTACGGCACATAACATGAAAACCACGGTTGCCATTATGGGCTTATTGCCCGCTTTAGAAGCCGATTTGGATGAATTGGAACAAGTCGCAACTGCCGGCACTGAAACATTGCGGCTTATTAATGATATTACCGCTGTATGCCTTAATGCCATTGATGACGCCAAGCATTTTTATGGTACGTTGGTGTAGGTTTTCTATTGTAGCAGACGCATTACATGCGTCTGCAATATATTGGTCGAAGTTTAATGATAGCGTAACTTCGACCTAAAATAGTGGAAGCATCCTGCTTCCGCATCTAATGATTAGCTGGTAAAAGCAAAGCAGTTATATTATTTTTTTTTATCAAGTCAAGCTGAAAGCGTGACTTGTTGGGTTGAAGTTACGCTATCGCTAAATTTTAACCATCGTAATAAAGGTTTTTTTTGGGTCTTGAATTTAATACTCCTCACCGACAGTTTTTGCCCGTTCAACGAATCCTAAAGCAAAAGCCTTTAAAGGAGCCTTAGTTTTATGATAACAAAAATTATCGCTCAAAGCTCATGGCAACATTAACCGCAACCCCACAACAATTAACAAATACCAACCTGCCAATTGCTGCATTTGGCAATTCTGATAATTTTATTGAGCCGGTTTTTCCGGGCCAGGTATTAAACCCTTATGCTTTTTTGGTTGATATCTCCGAACGGGTACACACCCGCGAGCAGGCAATAACCAACATGCTTGCCTCTGCAGGTATAGGCATGTGGAGCTATAGCGTGTACAGTAAAAAGTTTCACCTTTGCCCGGTTGCCAGTGGTTTTTTAGGAATGAAAGGCAGCAGTACTTTTGGATTGGGAGTATTGATGCAAAAATTGCTACAGTGGAACCAAAAGCATGTTTTAGAAACCGCTAAGAATGCCTGCCGCACCCAGCAGGAGTTTGAAGCTGAGTTGAATATTACTACTCCCGATGGTTGTTATGGACGGTGGCTCAAAATAACAGGAAGGCTCTATTGCAGTGATGGCTTGGCCATGAAAATGATGGGAACACTAACCGATATCACCGCAGCCAAGCAGGAAGAGCTCCGTAAAAACGATTTGATGGCTTTTCTGAACCATGAATTACGTACGCCACTAAGTACTATTAAATTATATATCCAAAATACCGCCCGTGTTGCCCGGATGGAAAACAATAAACCGCTGGAAGATAAAATGCTCAAGGCTGATCAACAAACCGTGAGCATGACCCAGCTAATCAATAACTTCTTAACGCTGTCGCAGGTTCAGGATGCAAAGCTCACTTTACAAGGAAGCTACTTTAACCTGAGCGAATTGGTTGAGCATGTAACAGCGGATATGGTAGTGCTTTATCCCGACAGGAAATTTAAGCTGAAAGCATCAAAAGCTGTTTGGATTACTGCCGATTATGATAAACTGATGCAGGTACTTGTAAATTACGTGAATAATGCAGTGAAGTTTTCGCCGGTAAAAAGCGTAATTACATTGACTTGTGCAGTGGCAGATGGGCAAGCCGTAGTAACCGTACAGGACAAAGGCCGGGGTATTAAGCCCGCCGATCAAAAGCTGTTGTTTTGCCGTTATTCCCGTATTCACCATGAAAACGCTACTGGCACAAAAGGATATGGCTTAGGCCTGTACCTTTCGCGCGAGATTATTGAGAGTCATGGGGGAGAAGTTGGGGTGAGCAGTGAGTTTGGCAAAGGCTCTTCTTTTTATTTTAGGTTGCCGATGTAAGGTTGAAGTTTAAAACAGTAAAAAAGCGTTATTGCTGTTAGGAAATCCGGCGGACGATGAGAACGGAAGTGATATCAGTATAATAACGCTTTGTCATCCTGAGCGATAGCGAAGGATCTTCTTCAATAGGTAAAGCCGATAAACAAAGAGATGAAGATGCTTAGTTCTTGTCCATTGCATGTTTAAAAATGGGTGTCATGCTGAGCTTGTCGAAGCATGGTGGGGCGGGCCTCTGCACGCGACCCCTTGACGGGCTCAGTTTGACCGGCTCTGTTTGCTTGTTCGCTATTCCTCAGTCGGCGTCTTGATCAGCCACGGCAGGCTCAGTTCCTGGCCAATCAATATAAACACCTCTTCACAACCACCAAAATAAAGATAATGGCATTACGCTCAGGAAAAGGACTTCCATCGGCCAAAGTGGGCTACGTAAAATAGATATTCTGCCTGATAATATCATATATCAATACGGATAAGATAGTACAGGATGCCGAATTATAAGGAAAGCTTTAGTATTGTTTTAATTATAAACTTAACAGCTTTCACGTATAAATCCTGTACCATTAGCTCCCGGCATTGGTGCATGCTACTTTATAAAACAGAATATTTATCCTGATGCAAAATATCTACAAAAAGGCCATCGTAACATTGCTTGCGGCTAATGCAATTGGTTTCAGCACCAAAAGTTTTGCCCAAACCCAATCATTCAAAAACGACGCGCTTTACAGCGGTTTTAAAGCTACTCCCGATTCGGTGCAAACCAGTGTGTATTGGTATTGGATCTCGGGGAATGTATCTAAAGAAGGCGTAGTTAAAGATCTTGAATCTATGAAGAAAGTGGGCATCAACCGGGCATTTATCGGTAATATTGGCCTGGATGAGATCTCTTACGGAAAAGTGAAAATGTTTTCGGACGAATGGTGGGATATTATGCATACCGCCCTTAAAACGGCTACCCGGCTCAAGATAGATCTCGGTATTTTTAATGGCCCCGGATGGAGCCAGTCCGGCGGGCCATGGGTTAAGCCGGAGCAATCTATGAGGTATCTTACTTCGTCAACTTTAGCGATAAAAGGGCCAATCAGTCTCAATAAAAAGCTGGATCAACCCCAAAAGCAATTTCAGGATGTCAGGGTGATCGCTTTTCCAGCACCAACTGGTTATGGGCAACAAATGTCAGCCTCATTTATCAGTTCACTACCCGTCGATCCGCATGCCAATAATCTGATGGATGGTAACGAAAACACCGTATATACCATTCCTAATGATCCGAAACCGGCAATAACTATTGATGCCGCTTCGGCTTATACTGCGCGTAGTTTTGTTTTTTATCCTGCACATAAGCAGTTAAGATTTGAGGGGGATATCCAGGCCCGCGATGCTGCCGGCAATTATCAACCCGTTAAACACTTTGTAGTAGATAGGAGCAATACCAATTTGAACGTGGGTTTTAGCCCTTATTCGCCTGCTGCAATATCTATCCCCGCTACAACAAGTCAAAGTTTCAGAATAGTATTTAGCAATGGCTCACAAGGCAGCGATATAGCCGAGCTTCAGATCTCAGCATCGCCAAACGTGGAAAATTATGCTGAAAAAAGTTTGGCTAAAATGTATCAGACGCCGCTGCCGTACTGGAAAGAATATCAGTGGAAACCTCAGCCTGCGGTTGATGATCAGGAATATGTGATCGACCCGCAAAAGGTTATGGATATCTCAAAATACATGCAGGCCGATGGCACCCTGAAATGGGATGTGCCTGCCGGCAACTGGATCATTATGCGCACCGGTATGACCCCTACACAGGTGACAAACGCACCCGCACCGCCCGAAGGACGCGGTCTTGAAATTGATAAAATGAGCAAACAGCATATTGCCGAACATTTTGACGCTTTCCTGGGGCAGATCCTGAAACGGATCCCGGCAGCAGATCGCAAAAGCTTTAAGGTAGCTGTTGAAGATAGTTACGAAACGGGAAGTCAGAATTGGACGGATGAAATGCTCAAAAACTTCAAAACCAGATATGGCTATGATGCCCTGCCGTACCTGCCCGTATTAAGCGGCAGCGTAGTAGGCAGCCAGGATCAAAGCGACCGGTTTTTATGGGACTTGCGCCGTTTTGTTGCCGATAAAGTTGCTTATGAATATGTTGGCGGCCTGCGGGAGGTGAGCCACAAACATGGGCTTACTACATGGCTGGAAAACTATGGGCATTGGGGTTTCCCGGGTGAGTTTTTGCAGTACGGCGGCCAGTCGGACGAGATTGGTGGTGAGTTTTGGAGTGAAGGCGATTTGGGCAATATCGAAAACAGGGCAGCTTCATCATCAGCACACATCTACGGTAAAAATAAGGTCTCGGCGGAATCGTTTACCTGTGCAGGGGGATCATTTTCGCGCTACCCGGCCATGATGAAACAACGGGGCGACCGCTTTTTCACCGAGGGCATTAACAACACCCTGCTGCATGTATTTATTTCGCAGCTTGCTGATAACAGGGTACCGGGTACCAATGCATGGTTCTCGAACGAATTTAACCGCAACAATACCTGGTTTTATGATATGGACATGTTTATCGCCTATATTAAGCGCTGCAACTATATGCTAAGGCAAGGCAATTATGTGGCGGATGTAGCTTATTTTATTGGCGATGATGCGCCCAAAATGACCGGTGTTCGTGACCCAGAACTACCGCAAGGCTACTCGTTTGATTATATCAATGCGGAGGTATTGAACGGCCGGGCTAAAGTGATTAATGGCAAACTGGTATTGCCCGGCGGCATGAGCTATAAGCTACTGGTATTGCCCAAACTGACAACCATGCGCCCAGAGTTGCTGAAAACCATTAGCAAACTGGTTAATGATGGATTGGCCGTATTAGGTCCAAAACCGGAGCGCTCGCCCAGCCTGCAAAACTATGGTGTTGCTGATGTGGAGATCAAAAAAATGGCATCGGCACTTTGGGGAAATATCGATAGTGTTTCGGTAAAAATGCATCAATACGGCAAAGGGTTGGTGATTAACGGAATGGACGTGCAACAGGCACTTGATCTGCTCAAAGTAGCGCCCGATTGTAAGTTTAATACAGTAGGGCAGGCGCTTTTTATACATCGTAAACTAAGTGATGGCGATATGTATTTTGTATCCAATCAAACTGGGCAGCAAATCGACATTGACGCTGCCTTCAGGGTTCATGGAAAAGCGCCGGAGCTTTGGGATGCCACAACCGGCAGCAGCCGTAACCTGCCCGATTATAAACAAGAGGGAGGTGTTACTACGGTGCCGCTTAAGCTTGATGCTTATCAAAGCGCTTTCATCATATTCAGGAAACCTGCCAATGCCGGTAAAGGTAAACATGAAAACTTCCCGGCCCAGCAGGTTGTTGTTGATGTAAACATCCCATGGACGGTTACCTTCGATGCAAAAAGGTGGGGACCGGCAAGTCCTGTTACTTTTGATAAGTTGGTCGACTGGACATTGAGGCCTGAGGATGACATTAAATACTACTCTGGTTCGGCAGTTTACCATAATACTTTTAATATTGCTCAAATTGAAAAAGGCAAACATTTGTTGCTTGATTTGGGGCAGATAAAAGCCATGGCTAAAGTAAAAGTGAACGGCGTTGCGGTGGGAGGTGTTTGGACAGCTCCTTATCAGCTTGATGTAACCACCGCGCTTAAACCGGGCAGCAACACTGTTGATATTGAGGTAGTAAATACCTGGGTTAACCGTTTAATCGGCGATAGTAAACTGCCCGCTAATGAACGCCACACCTGGACTATCGTAAATCCATATAAGCCTGAGAGTCAGCTTGAGGCTTCGGGGTTAACAGGGCCGGTGACTGTTAAATCGGTAGTGTATTAAAAAACTAACAGAATATACCGCCGCCGCGTGGCGGTGTGCATAAAACTGCGTCATTGCGAGGCACGAAGCAATCGCACGGAGGCATGGCGGCCCTGTAAAGCATGCGATTGCTTCGTGCCTCGCAATGACATAGTTTGAGAAATTGAAAGGCATTTTAAATGAAGAAAATATTATCCTTATTAACCCTATCAATCGCTGGTTTTATAACCCAGGCCCAACAACTGCCCCCGGTTTTTGACGCCAAAAGATCAGCTGAAGCACAATCAACAGAAACGGTTAGGAAATATCTTTCACCGGTGCGCATCCTATGGAAATCTCCGGATGCTGCAACCAATATCGTCAATGCCGAAAAGTTATTAAAACAAGGTGATGGACAAGCGGATCTTTCAGGTAATGACCTGTGTATTCTCCAAAGTAATGAAAAGGGCAAACCCGGTTTATTACTCGATTTCGGTAAAGAGCTGCATGGCGGTTTGCAGCTGGTAACTGATCAGTCGAGAGGGGGGAAGCCGGTAAGAGTGCGTATCCGTTTCGGCGAATCGGCCAGCGAGGCCATGTCAAATATCGACACCATAAAAGGGGCTACTAATGACCATGCCATGCGCGATATGATCGTTTCGCTACCCTGGTTGGGGAAGTTGGAGATTGGTAATACAGGTTTCCGTTTTGTGCGGATAGACCTGGTAGATGATAACAGCCAGCTTAAACTAAAAGAAGCCCGTGCCATTTTTATTTACCGTGATATCCCTTACCTGGGTTCCTTTAAATGCAGTGATACCCTGCTCAACAAAATCTGGCTTACAGGAGCTTATACTGTACACCTCAATATGCAGGATTACCTTTGGGACGGCATCAAGCGCGACAGGCTGGTTTGGGTAGGAGATATGCACCCTGAAACCTCAACAATTGCAGCCGTTTTTGGCGATAACCCGGTTGTTCCTAAAAGCCTTGATTTGGCCCGCGATATTACCCCACTACCCGGATACATGAATGGTATGGTGTCTTACTCTATGTGGTGGATCCTGATCCAGCGTGATTGGTATATGCACACAGGCAATTTAAAATATCTGCAGCAGCAAAAAGCGTATCTAATAAAATTGCTAAATCAATACGCAGTACAGATTGATGCAAACGGCAGCGAAAAACTGGATGGAGCCGGTAGATTTTTAGATTGGCCATCCAGCGAAAATAAACCCGCCATTCATGCAGGTTTGCAGGCCATGCTGGTAATGACCCTAAATGCCGGGGCCGAACTATGTAAAATATTAAATGACCCGGCGACCGCTAAAAAATGCGAAGCCGCAGTTGCCAAACTTAAAACCAATGTACCTGATGCGGGCGGTTCAAAACAGGCGGCAGCTTTATTGGGCTTATCGGGTCTGCTGCCTGCTCAAAAGGCTAATGAGATCCTTTCGACGGGTGGGGTGCATAATTACTCTACCTTTTTTGGTTATTACATGCTGATGGCTAAAGCTAAAGCCGGCGATTATCAGGGTGGGATCGACGCTATCCGAAACTTTTGGGGGCCAATGCTGAATCTTGGCGCAACAACCTTTTGGGAAGATTTTAATATCGACTGGCTGCCCAACGCGTCACGTATTGATGAACTGGTACCAGATGGTAAAAAAGATATCCATGGCGATTATGGGGCTTATTGTTATAAAGGTTTCAGGCATAGCCTGTCGCACGGCTGGGCTTCGGGGCCAACTCCCTGGTTAACCGAGTATGTGCTGGGGATAAAGGTGATAGCACCAGGTTGTAAGGTGATTAAAATTGAGCCTCATTTAGGCGGATTGACCTTTGCCGAAGGGACTTACCCAATACCATACGGTGTAGTAAAGATCAAACATGTTAAGCAGGCTAACGGAAAAGTGAAAACTACCGTTAATGCACCGGCCGGCGTTAAGATAATTCAATAATATCTACCGTTGCGGCTGGCAAAAGCGTAAAGTATTGCCATCAATATCGGTTACATAAAACTCACGCGTTCCCCATGTTTGGTCGGTTGGCCCCTGGTGAACGGGCGAGCCTTCTTTGTCTGAGGTGTCCAGCCCACGGGAAACGTATACTTTAAACAGGCTGTCTACATCATCAACCCAAACGTTGACTACGGAGCCAAACAGGCGGTCTCTTTCGTACATGGTTAACTGTAGTTCTCCAAACTCGCTTACAAGGTCAATAACACCTTCATCTGCTGTGGCTTCGGGATATTTGAGCCTGAAATCAAGCACATTGGTATAAAAGCCAATCGCCTGTCGCAGGTTTCGGCATTTAAAAAGCGGGATCATTTTCATTGTAAAATATTTATATAAAGTTAGCTGTAAACTTTTATCCGAGGAAATGCTAAGAATTAGTGCACTTGATACTATTGGACTTTTTACAGTTCAAAACAAATTTGTTACTGAGTTATTGATATTAAAAGCGCTATCTTGGTGTAATTATAAATTGCTGTACTTATGTCGATAACTAAGCCATGCACCCCAACCGACGGCGAAGACATCTCAAACGGAACGCGCCGTGATTTCCTTAAACACACCTCGCTGTTAACGGCGATTGCCCTAACACCGGGGACTGTGGTTAAAGCGGCGGAAGATAAATGGGATGAGAAATTTGCCGGTGTTTTTGAAAAACAAACGCTGCACCTTGAGGTAAACGGCGTAAAACATGAGCTTGCTGTTGAGCCGCGTGTAACGCTGTTGGAAGTATTGAGGGAGCACCTGGATTTAACGGGTACTAAAAAAGGTTGTGACCGGGGCCAGTGTGGTGCCTGTACCGTACATGTGAATGGCGTACGCATTAACTCCTGCCTGAGCCTGGCTTTGACCAATGACGGTAAAAAAATAACTACGATTGAAGGCCTTGCCAAAGGCGAAGAGCTGCACCCCATGCAGGAAGCTTTTATTAACCATGACGGTTTTCAATGCGGATATTGTACATCGGGGCAGATCATGTCGGCAGTGGCTTTGCTTAAAGAGGGGCATGCCGGTTCCGAAACCGAGATCAGGGAGTTTATGAGCGGTAACATTTGCCGTTGCGGTGCTTATCCCAATATTGTTAAAGCTATCCAGGAAGTTAAAGGAGGTAAAGTATGAACCAGTTTCAATACGCACGGCCAGCCGAAACAGCTGTCGCCATTAAGTCATTAGCTAAAGAGCCAAACGGCTTTTTTTTGGCAGGCGGTACCAATTTGGTTGATATGATGAAGATGGGATTGATAGTACCCGATAAGCTGGTTGATATTAACCGTCTCCCCCTTAAAAAAATAGAGAAAACTACTACGGGAATGTATATTGGCGCTTTAGCTACCAATAGTGAAGTTGCCGAGCATGCTTATATAAAAGAACAGTACCCATTGCTTGCGCTTGCTATTAATGCAGGTGCTTCGCCGCAGTTGCGTAATATGGCTACCGTTGGTGGTAACCTCATGCAGCGTACCCGCTGTCCTTACTTTTTTGATACCACTATGCCTTGTAATAAACGTACACCGGGAAGCGGTTGTGGCGCTTTGGAAGGTATCAACCGGATGCACGCCCTTTTCGGGGCCAGCGATAAATGTATTGCCGTTAACCCCAGCGATATGAACGTAGCAATGGCCGCGCTGGATGCCACAATCCATGTAACTGGGGCAAAGGGCCCGCGAACTATTAAGATCGGCGATTTCCACCGTTTGCCCGGTGATCATCCCGAACTTGATAATACCCTGCAAAAAGGGGAGCTGATCACTTCGGTTGATCTGCCCGCTTCAGCATCTGCTTATAACAAGCATGTTTACTATTTAAAAATCCGCGACCGTACGTCATATGCTTTTGCCCTGGTTTCGGTGGCTGCTGCTTTGCACATCGAAAATAATACCATAATTGGTACAAGGCTGGCTATGGGAGGCGTGGCACATAAACCATGGCGCCTAACCACAGCCGAAGCCTTTTTAAAAGGTAAGGCCGTTAATGAGGATAATTTTAAACAGGCGGCGCAAATTGCCATGCAGGGTGCTAAAGCTTACGAATACAATAAGTTTAAGTTAAAGCTTGCGCCTAATGCTATTGTACAATCGCTCAAGATGGCCACTGGCCTGGCATCATAAATTAATAATTATTTAGCTGATAGATATTAAACACTGATCTTCATGAAAAAAGACGCAATTGGCGATCCCTTAAGCCGTGTAGATGGCCGGTTAAAAGTAACCGGCGGAGCTAAATACAGCGGCGAATATAAAGTGCCTAACCTTACCTATGGGGTGCTGGTTTCTGCAACCATTGCTTCAGGTACGGTAACCGCGCTTGATACCAAAGCTGCTGAGCGTGCGCCAGGGGTACTGGCCGTTATTACCCCATTTAATGCGCCCAAAGTACCAGGCTACCAGGCTAATGCCGAGAAACCGGTACGCGGATTGAAGTTATTTAATGATAATAAGATCTACTTTAACGCGCAGCCTATAGCGCTGGTAGTTGCCGATACCTTTGAACGGGCCACCTATGCGGCAAGTTTGGTTAAAGCAACTTACAATGCTGAGCCTTTTGAAACTGATTTTCATAAAAATATAGACAAAGGGGTAACCCCACAAAAAGGTAATTATAAAGATTATGTGCGCGGCGAGGTCAACGCTTATAAAAATGCCGCGGTCATGGTTGAAGAGGAGTATATGCTCCCTTCGGAAATGCACAACCCAATGGAGCTGCATGTTACTACCGCCTATTGGGAAGGAGATGATAAGGTTATATTATACACCAAATCGCAGGGGGTAAAAGGTTCACAGCGGTCTATTGCTGCGGCATTTGGGCTTAATCCCGATAATGTACAGATCAATTCACGGTTTGTGGGTGGTGCTTTTGGATCGTCGCTGCGTACCTGGCCACATGAGGTTGCTGCCGCGCAAGCCGCTAAGTTGGTAAAGCGCCCGGTTAAACTTACCCTCACCCGCGAGCAAATGTTTACCCAGGTAGGCTACCGTCCATTAACTATCCAGAAAATTGGTTTGGGTGCCACTGCTGATGGTAAGCTAACTGGTATCACCCATGAATCGCATTCGCAAACGGCCGTTTATGAGGAATTTACTGAGGGGGCGGTAAATGTATCACAGTTTTTATACAACAGTCCCAACGTTAATACGCTTTATAAGGTAGTCCCTTTAAATGTAGGCGTACCTGCGCCTATGCGCGGCCCGGGAGAGGCTACCGGTTCTTTTGCGCTTGAATCCGCATTGGATGAGCTATCCTACAAACTCAACCTTGATCCAATTGAATTACGATTGAGAAACTATACTGATACTGATCCTGAACGGAACAAGCCATGGTCGAGCAAATACCTGAAGGAATGTTACCAGAAAGGAGCTGAAGCCATTGGCTGGACTGATAGAAAAGCACAACCAGGCACAAACAAAGAGGGTGAGTGGCTGGTAGGCTATGGGATAGGTTGCGGCGCTTTCGGAGCATACCGGGGCAATGCTATGGCTAAAATAAAGTTAACTGCCGATGGCAGCGTGAATATTCAAAGTGCTACCAGCGATATCGGCCCGGGTACCGGGACTTCAATGGTGCTGATAGCAGCAGACACTTTAGGGATTCCAGCGGATAAGATCACTTTTGAGTTGGGCAATTCAGCTTTTCCTAATGCACCGACACAAGGTGGTTCGGCCACGGTATCATCAGTTGGTTCGGCGGTACATGATGTGTGTGTGGCTTTAAAACAAAAGCTGTACACCATGGCCGGTAAACCTGGCGATAGTACTGAGCCCATTGATTATGTAGCTGTGCTGAAGCAAAATAATACGCCTTCGGTTGAGCTTACACAGGAATCAAAGGGTAACCCTGAAGCTCAAAAGTATTCCATGTATTCCTTTTCTGCACATTTTGCCAAAGTACATGTGCACCCGCTTACCGGGCAGGTAAGGATCAAGAAGATAGTAGCTTGTGTTGATGCCGGGAAAATAGTGAACCATAAAACCGCCAGCAGCCAGATGATTGGCGGCGCGGTTGGTGGTATAGGTATGGCCATGACCGAGGAAGCCATTTTTGATGATCGTTATGGCCGCTACATTAATGGTAATTTTGCAGATTACCATGTGCCGGTAAATGCCGATATCCAGCAAATAGAAGCTATATTTATTGATAAGCCGGATCCTGTTTTAAATCCGGTAGGCACAAAAGGCATAGGTGAAATTTCGCTGATAGGTGTAGCGCCTGCTTTGGCGAACGCCATTTATAATGCTACTGGTAAAAGGATCAGGGAACTGCCTATAACTCCCGATAAACTGATATAGCTTTAAAGCTGCTGATGAAAGAGATCATTGATATTGTTGCTGCTTACGATGAGGCTAATGCGCTGGGCAAAAAAACAGCCCTTGCCACGGTTGTGCTGGTAGAGGGCTCGGCCTATCGACGGGCGGGTGCGCGTATGCTCATTACCGAGGATGGGCAGCTTACCGGGGCCATCAGCGGGGGGTGTTTGGAAGGAGACGCCTTGCGTAAAGCCCGGTTAGTGATCTTGCAGCAGCAACCTTTACTGGTAACCTATGATACTACCGACGATGATGATGCCAAACTGGGTGTAGGGTTGGGCTGCAATGGCATTATCCATATTCTTATTGAACCCATAACAGGTGATATCAACAACCCGATCAATTTATTAAAATACATTATCAATAACCGTCACCACGCTGTATTGGTAACTATGTTCTCTGTCGAAGACAGGAAAGCGCCGCAGCCCGGTACCTGTTTATGCTTAATGGATGATAGGTTAACGGTTACTTTACCCGAAAATACTCCATACCGGCTGGCTTTGACCACAAATGCAACGCAAGTGTTGGAGCGGCAGCATTCTGAAGTGCAGGTTTATGAAGCGGGGGTAAATTATACTGCCTTCATCGAGTATATCAAACCGGTAATTTCGCTGGTGATAATAGGGGCGGGTAATGACGCTGTCCCTTTAACCCGCATAGCATCGGTGTTAGGCTGGAATATTACAGTAATTGATGGCAGGGCTAATTACGCGGTAAGTCAGCGTTTTCCTTTGGCAGGTCAGGTTATTACCGCCAAACCTAACGAAGTTTTACAGCATATCGAAATTAACGGGCGCACGGCTATTGTATTGATGACACATAATTATAATTACGAAATAGCGCTGCTTAAGGAACTACTGCCAACATCATTACCATATATGGGCATTCTTGGCCCTAAAAAGAAACTGGAGCGTATGCTGGCAGAGATTGAAGATGCAGGTATGCATATTAGAGAAGAACAGTTGAACAGGATTTACGGCCCGGTAGGGTTAGATATAGGCTCAGAAGGGGCCGAAGAGATAGCCCTATCTGTTGTATCTGAAATTAAAGCTGTGCTATCATCGCGCCAGGGCTATTCGCTAAAATATAAACCTGTCCCTATTCATACTTCTCATCTTGCGCGCCTGGTTAAATAACCATTGGATATTAATATTTACTTTTAGGCAAATCCAATATTTTGTTTTCTGTATAATAGGAACTATTTAATACTTAGTTTATTTTTCAATTCTCACTTGAATTGGCAGTTTTGGTTTGCTATTTGTCACGCTGCAATCATTAATTGCTTCCAATCAAAAAAACGATTAACTCATCAGATAGGATTTTCATTTTAATGATTTTTACTGTGCAATTTTGCATGCTTTAAGGGATTCAGGATGTTGCAAATAGATGTTTTTTAAGTGTGTAATAATTACACTAAGATGAGGGTGTTTTTCCTGGTCTTTAGTAACTTTAGAGTAGAAAAACGAGGCAAATGAAGCCGGAATATTTTCTTCAGATCCAGCCTGGCCCTGCTTTACCAGCCTATAAAATGATTATAAATATTAAAATATCATGACAAGTATAACACCCTACAGCGGCAAAAAGAAGATAGTGATAGTTGGCGGCGGTTTTGCCGGGCTCAACGTTGCACAGCAGCTGTATAAAAATAAATATTATGATGTTACCCTGGTTGATAAAAATAACTTCAATTATTTTACCCCCTTGTTGTACCAGGTGGCAACCAGTTTTCTTGAACCATCAAGCATAAGCTATCCGTTTCGTAAACTATTTAGAGATAAAAGGTTAAGCTTCCGGATGGCGGCTGTGGTTAAGGTTGATCCTGTAGCAAAGCTACTCTATTTAACCGATGGTGAACTGTCTTATGATTACCTGGTATTTGCAGCTGGAGCGGGTACAAATTTTTACGGTATTGAAAGCATTAAACAAAACGCCATCTCCCTTAAAGAAATTGATGATGCGCTGCGCATGCGTAATGCTCTTATTAAAACAATGGAAAAGGCAGCCATTACAACAGATCCGGTTGAACGACAAAGGCTTTTGACTATAGTGGTTGCCGGAGGCGGCCCAACCGGTGTTGAAGTTGCAGGTATGCTTGCCGAAATGAAGAACTATATCCTTAAAAAGGATTACCCGGAGCTAATGAATGCCAAAGGTAAAATTTATATAGTTGATGGCGGCCCCAATTTGCTTGCACCCATGAGCGATAAAACGCATAAGGAAACCCGCCAGGCACTTATTGATTTGGGTGTTGAAGTTAAGCTAAACGCCCATGTAAATGATTTTAGTAATGGTGTGGTAACTTTTGCCAATGGCGAAACGCTTGAAGCCAAAACCCTGATCTGGGCTGCCGGTATCATTGCTAACACCTTTGATGGTATCCCGGCAAGCAGTTTAGGGATAGGCCGCCGAATGGTTACCGACGAATATAACCGGGTTAAAGATCTGGAAGATATATATGCCATAGGCGATATTAGTGTGCAAATAACCGATCCGGTTTATCCGAAAGGTCACCCTCAACTGGCCCAGGTAGCTATACAAATGGGACGTAATACCGCTAAAAACTTTATAGCCATGGCAAAAGGTAAAGCTATAAAGCCATTTAAATATTTTGACAGGGGCGATATGGCCATTGTTGGCAGGCATAATGCTGTTGTCGATCTGTTTAAACACAAAGTACATTTGAGTGGGCTTGCAGCTTTATTTGTATGGTTATTTATTCACCTTATATCATTGGTGAACTATAATAATAAAATAAAAACTTTATATAATTGGGCTGTGGCGTTTTTAACAAGGGACCAGGCATTAAGAATGATATTCAGTGGCGGGGAAAATAGGGTCAGTCAATAAATATTTATTTAATTATAATATTTATTGTTAGGTATTAAATCCGGTTTGCTTGTTACATTTGTTCCCAAAAAGGGGCAGGGCCTTGTGTAGGTTGCTGCCCTTTTTTTGTTACTGAAATTATGTATCAGACAAACATAGCTTTTGTCTGCTAATTAAAATAGCGGTAACTTAAGTAGCTATTTATATATGGAACCTTGCCTTTTATATACGAATGAAAGTTAATTTTATTAACGGTTTAATTTTACGCTCGGCTGCTTTGTCATACAGACAAAAGCTCGGTAAAGAAAATTTGCTTGCATTATGGAATAACAGGTTAATAAAGGAAAGTATTTATATCGCAAGTAAGTCGCTTTACAATGAACTTGATGTCCTTTTTGCAAATAGAGAGGAAACACACGCTAAAGAAGCACAATTAATATCAAGCTTTTATAAATATATGGCCCGCATGGCAAACCGGGCCACACCTTTTGGATTATTTGCCGGCTGTTCATCAGTTTATTGGGGCGCGGCCAATAACATCAAACTTTCGGCAAGGTTTAGGAAACATGCAGTGCCCGATGCTGTGGTAAGTTTTTCGCTTGCCAAACAAGTTGAAAACGCCAATAAATTATCTGCAGGGTATAAGCTTAATAACACTCTTTATAAAGTTGGGGACGATCTGCGTTTTATTACCTATCAAGTTGTTGATGATCAAAGGGTTTACCAGGTTAGCGCTATTGCCTGCAATGAAGTACTTGATGATATAGTTGCGATTGCTGCCGATAAAGTATGGAATAAGAACCAGTTACTTGAGCTGTTCCCGCATTTTGAGCATGATGATTTTATTGCTTTTATTAATGACCTTATTGATGGGCAATTGCTTAAACCGGCATTTGAACCCGCTATAGGATATGATTTTCCAGTCTTTTTGCAAAAGACCGACGATGAAGAATTAACCAATACCATCAATGAGTTGATCAGTTTGCTTAATAAAATTAATAACGATACCACTGAAAACTCCAACTGGTTTTTGTTCTATAAAGCAATTGAGCACATCTCTGATCATATAACCGGCAGGGAGCTCAAAGATCAGGTTCATATAACCAGGTTTAACGAGCTGGAGTGCCGGGAGATTAACCAGTCATTACAATGGAAAATAACTAAGGGCATTGCATTGCTTAACAACCTGAATAACCCGGTAGCCAATAAAAGGATCGAGCAGTTTAAAGGCAGGTTCAGGAAAAGGTATGAAGAACAGAGCGTACCACTTATGGAGGCCTTTGACACGGATACAGGTATCGAATATGGACAATGGTTTGAGCATGAAACTCTTTTTACGGAGGGATTATATACAGGAAGCGAAGGGGCGGCCCCATGGGTGGATTATACCGAGATAGATTTTAAAATGCTTAATCTGTTAAACCGGGCTAAACTTGAAAAGCAGTACAAAATCATTATTCCGGATAATTTTGTTAAAGAACGCAGTACAGATAATTTGCCATTTTCCATGTGCGCGCTTTTTCAACTTTTTGAAAACGACGTATTGTATCTTGAACGGATTACAGGTCCGGGGGCTTTAAGTATGATAGCGCGGTTTGCAGTAGGGGACGATGAAATTTATAAAATAGGATTAGAGGCAGCTGAAAAAGAGGTTGCTAATAGTCCCGATGCCATGTTTGCCGAAGTGATTCATATGCCCGAAGAACGGATATTGAATGTTATGATGCACCCGTCTTTCTGGCCTTATGAGTTGGCTTATATTGATGATGCAAAGGGCAATTCGGTTTTGAAGCTTGATGATATTTATATAAAGCTTGAGCAGAATGTGTTTAAATTATTTTCAAAAAGACATCAGCGGGAAGTGGTACCGCGATTAAGCAGTGCTTATAACTATAACAGGTCACAACATCCCATTTATACTTTTTTGTGCGATATCCAGCATCAGCGTGGTAATGGTAGTTTAAGTTTTAACTGGGGGGCGCTCTCAACCGATTTTGTGTTTTTTCCACGCGTTGAAACCAGTTTTGGTGTTATCCTGCATAGGGCAACATGGAAGTTTACACCTGCTATTTTAGATGAACTTTGCAAGGTCGAAAAAGTGTTGGATAAATTCGGCGGTTTATTTAACAGTTTTAAAGAAGAATGGCTCCTTCCCGATAAGTTCTATATCATAAAAGGCGATAACGAATTACTGATCGATACGGGAAATGAGATTAGTATGCAGGTGTTTGCCAAGGAAATAGCAAGGCAGGCCCCGGTTTTGACTTTGTCCGAATGTATTCATTTTCAGCACGAGGCGATTGTAAAAGATCCGGACGGGAACCCTTATATGCACCAGCTTGTTGCCCCCTTTTATTTTGATAGGCCTTTAAAACCCCAATATTTCCAATACATTGAAAATACCCTTCAGCGTAGTTTTTTTCCCGGTAGCGAGTGGCTGTTTATCAAGCTTTATCTTAGCAGTAATACGGCCAATGAGGTGCTGTTAAAGCTCGATGAACTGTTAAATTATTCGGGTGCTGTTAAAATAAAGCAATGGTTTTTTATCAGGTACCATGATCCTGATAATCACATCCGGGTGAGGATTAATTTGCTCGATGAGGGTGATTTTCAGGAAGTTTATATGGCTGTTCGTGAGGTGCTATCTCCGTTTCTGATCAGTGGACAGGTTCACGTTGTACAGCTTGATACCTACGTGCGCGAACTGGAACGTTATGGGCATCAGATTGAACAGGCCGAAGGTCTTTTTTGTATCGAAACTTCTTTTTGCTGCAACGTATTCAGGTTGCTTGAAAGCAACCGTTATGATACCGAAGACTGGCTTCTGATTTTTTGGCTGATCAAAGATTACCTCAATCTAATGAGCGTGGATATAAATGATCAGCTGCAATTTGTTGAAAAGCAGCAGGCGTATTTTTTCGCTGAGTTTGATGATAAGGCTGTCAAAATACAAATTGATCAGCTGCATAGAAAATATCATAGCAGCTTGAGTAACCTGCTTTTGGCATATGATGATCTGCTTCAGCAAAAAAGAGGGCAAGTAGAGTTATTGCTGCAAAAATACACAATCAACTGGAACGCCAAGTTTTTAAGCAGCGTTATTCATATGGCTGTTAACCGCTATTTCAGTAGCCAGCAACGCCTGCATGAGTGTATCTTGTATGGGTTGCTGTTAAAGTTCCTCAAGTCTGAAAAAGCACGAAAAGGTAAGGCCTAACTTATTTGAACATTTTATTGTTAAGCAAAGCAAAAAAACTATCGCGGTAAGTAACCCCTATAGGGATTTTTTCTTTGATCTTGTCAAATATCACCATGTTGCCATCAATAGCCTTAATGCGTTTTAAGGCAATGATGTATGATTTATGGGTCCGCGCAAAGTCTTCCTGCGGCAAGGTATCGGCCAGGGTTTTCATACTTACCAACGAGATATGCCGTTCATTTTCCGTAAAAACCGAACAGTAATTTTTAAGTCCTTCTATGTAAATGATATCTTCAAAATTTATACGTACTATTTTACCTCGGTCTGTTTTTAGGTAAAATGAGTCGGGCTTAGGTTGCAGATCAACTACCGGTGCCGGTTTGTTTGATGCAAGCAGTAAAAGTTTGTCAAGCGCTTTTTGCGAGGCCTGTAAAAACCTGTCGAAGGCGAAAGGTTTAAGCAGGTAATCAAGTACATTGTTTTCAAACCCCGCTAAAGCAAATTCACTAAAGGCCGAGGTTATGATGATCTCGGTACTTTTAGGCAGCATTTTGATCAGGTCGATACCCGAAAGCTCGGGCATGTTTATATCAAGAAAAATAAGGTCGGTTGTTGATTCTTTTAAATATAATAATGCCTCAATAGGGTTTGTAAATGTTTCGGTAAGATTAATAAAAGGCACCTTTGATATAAAATCGCTTAAAATATCAATGGCATAAGGCTCATCTTCAACTATGATACAGTTAATTACTTTCATGATACTTTAAAGGCATAGTAAGTTTGCACTCATAGTTGTTATGTGTTTCATTGATCAAAAGCTCATATCCTTCCCGTCCATACTCATCAATCAGTCTTTCGCGAATATAATTTAACCCTATCCCGTTGGATTGTACTTTATTAACGCTGTTGTTATTTTTATAATTAAGCGAATAAAAATGCAATTTTCCGTCTTCAATAGTAATATTCAAAGTAGCTTCTTTTGTGTTTTGATTAAAAATGCCATGCTTAAACATGTTTTCGATAAGGGTAATTAAAACCAATGATACAACCTTATACGGAATAGTAGCGCTTTCGATACTTATCTTCATAAAAAAAGCTTTGCTCCGGCTTTCATGAATTTTGATAAAATCTTTGATGTAGTTCAGTTCGCTATCAAGATTGCTGTAACCATCCTCGTTTTTGGTTAAGGCATACCGCATAATGTTTGATAGGGTAATAATTGACTGTCCTACTTCGGGGAGTTTTTTATAAGTTTCGGCATATAAAAAGCCAAGCGTATTAAATACAAAGTGCGGATTTATCTGCGATTTGATAACGTTTAGTTCAGCCTGTAAAGCTTTCTTTTCCAGTATAATCACTTCTCGCTCCTTTTTTACAACCTCTCTAAAAACTGCATAGGCCAAACCCATTATCACAAAATAGATCGAACGCATTATCAGGGTGGTTACCCTCTCTTTATTAACATCATCAATGAACTTTATATTGTCAAGGATCATATCAACAAATATTTTGAGGATCATAGAAATTCCAATAATAACCACAACCTCGCAAAGCATTACTAACAATAGAAGAATAGCATTTTTAATGTGTTTTCGCGACACAGAATAACAGAAACTTACCGCGTAAAATATGCCTATGTTTACAGTAAATGCAAGCAGGGTACCCAAAGGGTTTATGCCAAGGCCGCCAAAATAGCCTATAGCTGTTTCGTAAAGAATATACGCTATCCAAAATAGCAAATGCTGAAACACTACTCTTAGTTTCATTATACGTAAAAAGGTTTTTGATTTATTAACGAGTTTCGGTCGCCCTTGAGGATAAGATCGGTATGATTTTCGGGGTATTTCAGAGGTATAATAAGTTTGCATTCATACGTGTTATGGGTTTCATTAATTGATAATTCATAACCTTCCCGGCCGTATTCATCTGTTAATCTTTCACGAATATAATTTAAGCCTATCCCGCTTGATTGCGCTCTGTTTATGATGATGTTGTTTTTATAATTAAGTGAATAAAAATGCAATTTCCGGTGTTCAATAGTAATATTCAAGGTTGCTTCTTTTGTACCTTGATTGAAAATACCGTGCTTAAACATGTTTTCAATAAGTGTCATTAACACCAACGATACGACCTTATACGGTGTAACCCTGCTTTCAATAGTTGTTTTCATGAAAAAAGCCTTGCTCCGGTTTTCGTGAATTTTAATGAAATCCCTGACGCAGGCAAGTTCGCTTTGAAGGCTGCTATACCCATCCTCATTTTTGGTTATGGCATACCGCATAATATTAGATAGCCTGATAATTGTTTGTCCAACTTCGGGCAGTTTTTTATAGGTTTCTGCATATAAAAAGCCCAGGGTATTAAATACAAAATGCGGGTTGATTTGCGATTTAACGACATTTAATTCGGCTTGAAGCGCCTTCTTTTCAAGTATTTGCTGTTGTTCAACCAATTGGGCAGTTTCCCGCTCCTTTTGGATCACTTCTTTGGCAAAACCATATGCCGCGCCTAATCCTCCAAAATAGATAGTTCGCATAATTAACGACATTCGGCGGAAGGGGGTTGCATGTACTTTAAAACTAACATTTAATATGATAGCATCGCCCAGGATCTTTAAAAAAACGGTTATCACGATAATAGCAGAGGCCACTATCAATATTGCCAATATCAGAACAAAAATATTCTTTATTTTTTTTGTTAAATACCTGATTATCTGCCAAAAATTATAAAATACTGCAGCGTTTATCAAAAACGAATAAAGGGTGCCCAAAGGTTCGGCAGGCTGTTTGGCATAAAGAACCAACACCTCTTCATAAAGTATATAAATAAGCCAGAAAAGCAAATGCCAGCCTATTGTTTTTACCCTCGCCTTATTTCCCCTGAAATTTAAAATCATAATTTTTTTTGTCCCTGCATTAAGAGGTTTTGGTCATTCCAAACAGCGCATTGGTACTAATTTTTTCTTCTCCTACAGCCACTTAACCACATTTATGTCATTACGGCTAAATAATCAACAATTCATAACCACTTAAAAGTTAAAATTATGAAAAATCACGACAAAGCTTCTTTACCAAAGATTCAAATTAAACAGGTACAGGTTTTAAATCGTGTGCTTACTGCTAATAGCACAATTAGGAATGGCGCTGGTGGTTTCTATGAGTTAACGGGCACTACTACTGTCGAAACTGTAAAAACCACAAGCAGCACAGGTTTTTAGCTGTTGATGCGATGATCAGTGGCCTTTTTATCCACCGTTAGGTTAAGTAATAGTTTGAAAAATGGCTCATTATTATAATGCAGTTATCATCAAAAGGCAACTATAATGAAAACAGCAAAGCTTTCCGGGCAATATAAATTTTCATCAGGCCTGATGCTCAGGTTTCCTGCATTTGATTGCGTAGAAGCGATTGATAAGGAAACCATACGGGCATTCCTTAAAGATGAACTATTTATGCAGGCGCTTTGGCTTACCTCGAAAGATTTATACGAAGCGGCCCTACACCTGGATAAAATCGGCGATTTAAAAAAGCAGGAAAGGTTTGAAGTAACTCTTGCCAAATTTATTAACAGGAGCGCAACCGGTACCAATCCGTTAGGGTTATTTGCAGGTTGCGCTCCTGTTAAGTGGGGGGATACCACTAATTTAAAGCTTGGCGGCGAATATCAGCATGTAAGGCTTAATGTTACCGCCGCGGTTAATATAAACCGTCAATTACTAAATGATAAGGCCACCCGTACATTGTTAAGTTATAAGGTAAATAAAACACTATATACTTTAAACGGGGCCTATCGCAAAATTGATCATCAAACGTTAAACAGTGGTAAGTACAGAGCATCATCGGTAAAGGCAACTCATGACCTGCAGGCTATTATCGGGTTTTGCGAAAATACCAGATCATATAATTCAATACATTCATTTACAACGCAAACACTTGGGAAAACCGTGGGAGATGCCACTGTTTTATTAAATCAACTTATTGAAAATCAGGTTTTGTGGAGTGAGCTTGAACCCAGTATTGGTGATAAAGAATACCTTGATCAGGCCATTGGCATTTTAGCGCGGTTAGCTGATAAAAGCGAGAATATTAAAACCCATTTATCAAAACTAAATACCATTAAGCAGGCGCTGATGTGCACTGATAGTGTAATTGAAAAAAATAATAAGGTAGCTATGATTTTGAAAGATTTGTTAGGTGACGCCTCACAGGGAACACTGTTGCAGGTTGATTATTTTAGGCAGGGGGCCTCAGCTACGCTCGATAAAGCTTATGCTGATAAATTGCTTGACGCCATTGATATGCTTAACCGGATTACACCCAGGCGGCAAAGTAAAAATCTGGAAACGTTTATAAAACGCTTCGGTGACCGGTATCATGAGCAGGAGATTCCACTAACAGATGTGCTTGACCCTGAAAAAGGCATCGGCTATGCAACAAAAAGTTTTGGAGAATCATCGAATCATGTACTTGATGATGGGGATTTACAATATACCAGCGCCGTAAAATGGCTTATCGGGCAAATTGTTAATAATCCCGGGCAAGAAATTATTCATTTGCAAAACTCGCAATTTGAAAATATCAAGGCCAATGATGACGAGTTGCCCCCAAGTTTTTCGGTAATGTTCCGTATTTCGGGTCATGATGAACCATTGCTTTATCTTGAACATTGTGGGTGGCCTGCAGGTACAGCCATGCTTGATCGTTTGGCCAGTACTGATAGAAACTTTGGCCAGGTCCTTGACGAAATAGCTAAAACTGAGGCCCGGCTCTATGAGCCGGCAATAGTTGCAGAAATTGTACACACGCCCGACGATTGTTTGGGGAATTTTACTTCGGCGCCATACCGTAATTATCAGTTTCAAACGCCGGTAAGCGCCGGTGGGCAGGAAGTTAATTTAACAGATCTGCTTGTTTCTGTCAAAGGAAACAATGTTGTGCTGCGGTCGGCCAAATTGGGCAAAAGGATAATTCCACGTTTAAATGCGGCATATAATTATGGTATGACGGCTTTGCCTGTATATCAGTTTCTGGCCGATTTGCAGTGCCAGGATACAAAATATCAACTTGGTTTTAACCTTGATATATTGCCTAAACTTGGGGTAGCCAAAACGCCGAGGATAGTTTTTGAAGGTGTAATATTAGCCTTAAAAACCTGGTATATAACCAATGCCGATTTACAGCAGCTGTTAAAAGAAATAGCTGTTGATTACTACGGAGCGTGGGCGAAGTTTATAAAATACTGGAACCTGCCTGAAGCTTTTGTTTTTACCGATACCGACAATGAACTGGTTGTTCATACCAACAGCAGGCTTGAGGTTGCTGCATGGCTTTCATCGTGCAAAAAAAAGAATGAAATTACTTTACAGGAATACATCGGCGAACGTAATAACATCATGCTTAAAAAGAAGGATGAAAAGCTTATTGGTAACCAGTTTGTTGCTGTTTTAAAACGCAGCGAAAAAATAAGCGGTAAATATGCAGGCATGGCGCCGTTGAGTACAAACGCGGCTAAACGCCAGTTTTTTCCTGGCGATGAATGGTTGTATGTGAAATTGTATTGCGGCGTTAAAACTGCCGATCAGATAATTGGAAATGAACTTATACAACTAAGCAAAAAACTTTACCACGAAGACCTGATTGATCAATGGTTTTATGTACGATATGCCGACCCTGAGCCCCACATTCGTTTCAGGGTTCACCTGGCCTCAGTGTTTGCGTTGGGCAGGGTGATTCAAAGCATAAACAGTTCATTTTCGGCCCTGATCAAATCAAAGCAGATCTGGAAAGTTCAGTTTGATACTTACGAGCGCGAGCTGGAACGCTATGGCGAARCATCAATTGAACTCGTTGAACAATTGTTTTTTAACGATAGCCTCGCCATAGCCAGCCTTATATCAAGGGCTGATATGACCGAAAACTTTGAGGAGGTGAGGTGGCTTTGGGGCCTTTTGTCGATTGACAGGCTTTTGAATGATTTTGATTTTCAGCCCCTGCAAAAAATAGAGCTGATGGAGTTGCTTGTCGCGTCATCATATCCCGAAGCTAACTATGATAACCTGCTTTCAAAGCAACTGACTTTTAAATACAGGCACTACAGGAACAAAATTGAAGGGCTCTTTGCCGAAGGTGCCGCGGTTATTGGCGACGATTTGCTCAGGTACCGGAGTTTAAACAATAGATCGGCAACTTTACTGCTTTCTGAACTGATCTTATCTGGCACGGTCCCGCAGGATCTGAACTTAGTTGTGATCAGTCTTATTCAGATGAGTATGAACCGTTTATTTAAAACGAGGCAGCGGGTTCACGAACTTGGTGTATACGATTTTCTGCTGCTTTATTATAAATCGGTTTTACAGGATAAAGAAATGGGCTATGGCAGCAAATACGCTGCGGGGGATTATCGTTCAGGCAGTCCATACCTGCACTAACCAAAATAAAGGGTAAATCATCTGAAATAATACTTTAACCTTCCCTACACAAATCGCATTAAGTCTTCTATTAACCTGGAAGACTTTTTTGTTTTGTTTAAGTTTTTGGCCATTGTTTTCTTAATAAAAGTTTAACAGCTGTTCCTATCTCTGACCAATATTATAAATGTATTTTTGACCCTGCTTTTGCTTGCAAGGCAACTTTTACATTATGGAAAGAAGATTAGCACTAAAAAATATAGGAGGCCTGCTTCTGGCGCCTTCATTGGCACTTGGCAAAACAACATCAACTGCAAAGCCTGCATTACGAATAGCCCATATTACCGATGTACACCTGAAGGATAAGTTTGATGCTCCGGCCAGGTTCACCAGGTGCCTGCATCACCTGCAGCAGCAAACCCCAAAGGTTGATATGGTGTTAAATGGTGGTGATATTGTTTTTGACATGAACAAGGAGAACATCGGCACCATTAATGATCAATGGAAACTGGTGCAAAATATCATGAAGAATGAATGCAGCCTGCCCGTTCATTACTGCTTAGGCAATCATGATATTTGGTGGTATGAAGACGATAAAGGACAAGCCATATACGGGAAAAAATATGCACTGGACAAGCTACAGCTCGTAAAGCCTTACTACAGCATGGTTAAAAACGGCTGGAAGATCATTGTGCTTGATAGCGTTCATTTAGATATTGATAGTACCTGGTACATAGGTAAGCTTGGAGATGAGCAACTTAACTGGCTCAGTGACGAGTTGAAAGCTACTGACGCAAATATGCCGGTGATGGTAATGTCGCACATACCGATCTTGACGGCCTTGCTAATGATTGAGGATGATATTGTAAACAAATGGACGATGCTTGGCGGCGATATGCATACCGATACCGCTAAGATCATCAACCTGTTTTACCAGCATCCTAACGTAAAGCTATGCCTGAGCGGGCACCTGCACATGCGCGATAAGGTGGTTTATAACAATGTTACCTACCTGTGCAACGGCGCCGTTTCGGGTGCATGGTGGGAGGGTAACCGCCGCGAAACGGCCCCAGGTTATGGTTTGATAGATCTGTATGCCGATGGTACTTTCGACGAGAAATACGTGAATTATTAAAACATAAAAAGGGGCAGGCTAAATTAAATAGCCTGCCCCATAGCATATATATGTTGGTTGTTTAGAGCTGGAGAATACTTTTAAACTTATCGGCGTAATTATTAAGCTGGGCAAGTAATTGGCCGCTCAATTCCTTTTGGTTGCCATTATGAGTAATAGCTACCATATTGTTTAAGAGCTGCATACTGATCTGTACATCGCGCGGGCTTAACCTGCCTGTATCCTTTTGCAACTGATGGTAGTTATAATCAAGCTTATCGGTTAAGTAGCCGTTTACACTTTTAATTAGCTTATTGCCCAGTTTGGCATAATCAAGCTTGTAAGAAGTATCGGCCATAGTAATTTTACCTTGTGCTGCCATAAAGTTGGGGTTAATATCTGGCATTACATCTTCATATTTATGCAGTGCGTTTAGTGCAAGGTTAGGGTGCCCATCTTTCAATAACCCTGCCGACAGATCTGAAAAAGTAGATACCATTTGTGGGTAAAATACCTGGGTTGATTGCTGATCAAGGTATTTGGCTGTTTTGAAATTGCCGAATTTAAACTTGTTCATCACATTGCTGTACATGACCAGGCTGTTTGTTTTTGAAAGTTGATCGGCTAATGATGAATCAGTTTTGAAAGGCAGCAGGCGGTAAGCAAAACCTTCCTGGTATAAATAAGGCTGCAAACCGATCATGCTTGATGGGCTGATGGATGTTGTAAAACAGATGGGGCGTTTCCAGTCGTTATGTGCCAGGATATCAATCAGTGCAAGATTTTCTTTGGTGATATATGCCGGTGGAAATTTCCATTTCATTGTGTCTGTTAACAAACCCTTTTGTTCGGGTGTGACAACCTTGTTCTTCATTACATCATCTGCATTAACCCCAAGTTTGAAGTTTTTGGTAGGCAGATAGTTTTCGGTAGTGCCGTTGGTGTATTCAACGTGGGTACGTTTATCATCTGAAGTAATGAAGTCAAATATATCTTTCACGTCGGTATAGCCAGATATTTTAGCATCGTTATACCTGATCACATCGCGGGTGCCCAGTTTGTATTTATCAAAGTTCATGGTGATAGGCAGTGCATCGGCCTGGTTTATTTTGCGCTGCATTTGCCTTACCGACCAATCTGCGCTTAGCAGGCTCAGGTTTACTATACGTACATCGGGGCGGATGTTTTCTACTTCCTGATCGTACCAAAGGGAGTAGGTATCATTATCGCCCAGATCAAACAAAATTGCATTTTTAGGGCAGGACATCAGGTAGTTGTAAGCCATATCATGTGCCGCCATTTTAGTTGAGCGGTCGTGGTTTTTCCATTCTTTACTTGCCAGTAAAATTGGGCCAACAATGGTACAAATAACAAAGGCCCCAATTGTTGCAAACCGCGGATTGATCTTTTTAGGTATCAGATCGATCAGTGCTATCAATCCTAAACCAATCCAAATGGCAAAAGCATAGAAGGAACCAACGTACGAGTAATCACGCTCGCGCGGTTGTACCGACGGCTGGTTCACATACAGTACAATGGCCAGCCCGGTGAAGAAAAATAGCAGCGTGATTACCAGCGCATCTTTCTTCCTTTTTTTGAAATGATAGAGCATCCCCAACAAGCCGACTACTAAAGGCAGGGCATAAAGAGGAGTATAGGTAACATTATTCAATATGGATTTTGGTGTGTTGGAAGTATTGTCGAACAAACCGGATGTCCAGTTGCCGCCTATGCCATTCATATTGGTTTGACCTTCCATGTCGTCATCATTGTAGCGGCCAACAAAGTTCCACATAAAGTAGCGCCAGTACATCTGGTACATTTGCCAGCTGAACATCCACTTTAAATTGTCCGAAAAGGTAGGAGTGGCGTTATCACTTAGCTGGAGCCAGTCGCGATAAAACTGTGCATCCTGGGCGTAGGTGGTATTCTCTTCTGTCGACCACATGCGGGGTAGAATACTGGTATGGTCATAAATATAGTTAGGCTTGTTATAGGCTACCTCGTACTGTTTTTTGCCTTTGCGGTAAAGCGGCGTACCATCGGTAACATCGGTTATTTTGGCATCAAATAAAGGGCCTTTAAGCAAAGGTGTTTCGCCATACTGGGTACGGTTGAGATATTCATACATGGTAAAGGCATCGCTGGGGTGCGAGTTATTGAGGTTGGTACCTGCAGATGCCCGGATCGGGATATATACAAATGAGCTGTAGCCAAAATAAATGAACACGATACAAAGCAGGCTTACATTTAAAAAATGCTTCTGTTTGCGGATGCTGTACCAGATACCAGCTACAAGCAATCCGATCAGCAATAAAAAGAAGAAGAAAGCGCCGCTTCCAAAACCTAAACCTATAGTATTCACAAAAAACAGATCGAACCGGGAGGCGAGCGCAATAGTATATCCCCTTATGCCAAACTGAACAAATGCCAGGATCAGGATACTAACGCCAAACGCTATAAGACCGCTTTTAATATTGATTTTTTTATGCCTGCGGAAATAATATACCATAACCAAAGCCGGTATAGTTAATAAATTAAGCAGGTGAATGCCGATAGAAAGACCGATTACATAGGCTATAAAAACCAGCCACCTGTCGGCACGTGGCTCATCTGCAACGGCATCCCATTTTAAAATAGCCCAGAATACCACAGCTGTGCATAATGACGACCATGCAAAAACAATAGTTTCCACAGCCGAAAACCAAAAGGTATCAGTAAAAGTAAATGCAAGGGCGCCGGTTAAACCGGCACCCATAATTTGTAAGGTTTGGGTTATATTAACAGGGGTACTTTTTATAGCAAGCAATTTTTTGGCGAGCGCGGTTATGCTCCAAAATAAAAACATGATGGTAGCCCCGCTGGCCAATGCCGAACCCAGATTGGTGAAGTAGGCAACTTTAGTCCTGTCGCCCATAGAGAGCAGGGAAAAGGCTTTGCCTATCATGGCAAAAAGCGGGTAGCCAGGTTGGTGCGATACCTGGAGTTTATAGGCGCAGGAAATAAATTCGCCGCAGTCCCAAAAACTTACTGAGGGCTCTAAGGTAAGGATGTAAGTTAGGGATGCAAGGGTAAAACAAAGCCAGCCTAAAAGGTTGTTGATCTTGTTGTAGCTCATGATAAAGTGTAAAAGTTTTTTCAAATAGTTAACACCAAATTAGGGCTTAAAAATGGTAACGTATTGAAATTTAACACTTTTAACATTTGTTAACACTTGACGGGCTGAAGTGTTAAATGGTTGTTAAAACAAACCCTTCCTTCATATATGCGTTAAGCTTTAGTTGTTTTTTATTCAGAAGCTAAATAACTGTATTATGAAGATAGAGAAGTTTTATGAACAGGTATACATTTGGGTGATCCGTTATACGCCCAGTTTTTTGATAGGGTTGGTAGTGTTATTTATTGGCTTATGGCTTATTAATTTGCTGCTCAAATGGTGGCAGGGACATATGCAAAAAAAGGAAATAGATCCTACAATAAAGCCATTTTTGCAAAGCCTTGTAGGGGTTGTATTACGTGTGCTGCTGATTTTAGGGGTTGTGCAGATCATGGGTGTGCCTATTACCCTGTTTACGGCACTTGTTGGTGCTTTTGGTGTAGCTGCTGGCCTGGCACTTTCGGGTACGCTACAGAACTTTGCCAGCGGTGTGCTCATTCTTTTACTCAAACCTTTCGTTGTGGGCGATAATATCATAGCACAGGGCCTTGAAGGCACAGTAACCGCCATCCAAATCTTTTATACTGTGGTCAAAACTTTCGATAACAGGATAGTTATTATGCCTAACAGTAAACTATCAAACGAGGTGATCATCAACATTAGCAGGGAAGGGACCCGCAGGCTGGACATTGAATTGAAATTTGCTAACAATATCGATTTCAATGAGGTGAAATCGGTCATTAACTCATCTATAGATAAATCAAAAAACATATTGGAGACGCCCGATCGCCGGATAGGTGTAGCAGGGTTAGATGCCGACGGTTACCGCGTTGGGGTGAATGTTTGGATACATGCGCACGGCTTCCAGGATACTAAGCTGGCCATACAGGAAAATATTTTGCAGGATATAAAAGCAGCAGGAATCAAGATACCGGGTTTATAAAGCATACATAATATGAATAATTTAGAAAATAACATCACTGTAATTGTTGAAACACCCAGGGGGTGCGGCCATAAGTATGAGTATGATGCTGCTAAAAAGCAGTTTAGGCTTAAAAAATTACTGCCGGCAGGGATGGTTTTTCCTTTTGATTTTGGTTTTATACCTAACACGTTGGGCGGCGATGGGGATCCGCTGGATGTGCTGGTTATATCAGAAATAGGTACTTTTCCGGGATGTGTGATAGATTGCCGGTTGATAGGGGCATTTAAGGTTGAACAAACCACTCCTGATGGGCAGCATTACCGAAATGACAGGTTTTTGGCAGTACCCGAGGTGTCAAAAATTTTTACCGGTTTACATGATGCCGCGCAACTGCCACCGAGTTTGGTAG
This sequence comes from Mucilaginibacter sp. P4_A11, assembly GCF_056402535.1. Lineage (NCBI taxonomy): Bacteria > Pseudomonadati > Bacteroidota > Sphingobacteriia > Sphingobacteriales > Sphingobacteriaceae > Mucilaginibacter > Mucilaginibacter sp. P4_A11. The sequence continues at coordinate 28,327 of NZ_JBFUHE010000015.1, read as the reverse complement.
ACCAAATAGAAGCGTTTTTTACTAATTACAGCCGCCTCGAATCTAAAGAGTTTAAATTAATGGAACGCCTTGGTGCAGAGGGTGCTATGGAACTTGTTAATAACGCAATTATCGGTGATGAGTAGTTTTGAGATGCTCCATCAGCGTTTGCTTGTAGTAATTATATAAACATTGTTGTATTTAAATACAGCTATTATGAAAGTTCAACGGGGTTTTAAGAATAATGCCAATGCACAAGGCAAGCCAACTGCCGACCGTGCCTTTACTAACCACAATAATGCCCAAAAAGAAAAGGGCATCAGTAACGCGGGTGGACAGCGCGCCGACCAAACATCAAGCAAGGACAGTGCCCATCATCCCGAAAGAAAAAAAGGGTAATATTCTTATTCATAAAGCGCGGCTGTTTACCGGGCAGAGGCGCTTTGTATTTGATCTTAAAGTAAACGTACAAAATTAAACTGCTACAGCTTTTCTGGCTTCGGCTTCATCGCGGCTCATTTGTTTAATGTGTTCCCGGTGCTTCATACCCCATTCACGCATTTCATTAATAACACTGCTCAAAGAATCTGCATATTCGGTTCGTTCATAAATTACGGTTACAGGTGTGGTGTCATAAACCCGCCTTTTAATAAAACCGTTCAATTCCAGATCTCTTAACTCTTTCGAAAGCACTTTGGGCGTGATGTTTTCCAGATCGCGTTGAAGTTCCTTAAACCGTTTAGGGCCTGTCATGAGGCTTACCAGCATTAGTAACTTCCATTTGCCGTTTACCACATACAGGGTATCCCGTACTGCATTTACCGCTGCATTGCAGGCCGCTTTAGTGTGAATGATTGGTTCGTTAGTCATACTTGCTATCCTTAATGATACCGGTATCCTTTAGGATAGTAGTATCTTTTTGATAGCAAAGGTAATTAAGTTTGCGCAAAACAAACAACAACAAATGAAAACTACTAAGATCTTTTACTGGATATTGACGGCTATTGTAGCATTGATGATGGCTTTTTCATGTTACTCCTATTTAACCAAACCCGAAATGGCTGCTGCCTTTCACCACTTAGGTTTCCCCGATTATTTCAGGATCGAACTGGCAATAGCCAAACTTATTGGAGCTGTGGTATTGTTGGTACCTGTAGGCGTGAGGCTAAAAGAATGGGCATATGCAGGATTTGCCATAGTTTTTGTATCAGCTTTTATAGCACATACCGTATCCGGCGATCCGGTAGCAAACCGGGTTATGCCCTTAGTGTTTTTGGGGATTTTGGGAGGATCGTATTTTTTATATTATAAGAAACAGCAGTAACTTGCGAGATGTATAGCTTGCGTACCTCGCCACGTCGTCGTTGCGAGGTACGAAGCAATCCCCTAAATACAGAGCAGCTATGTAAGTCTTCTCTATATAGTTCGCGATTGCTTCGTACCTCGCAATGATGGGGAGAGAATATTTTTTATTTTCGTCACTTACGGCACCAGCAATTTTTCAAACTCGGTACTATCTCCCTTAAAAACATTGAAATCCACAACATGGTTAATGCCGTTAACGTGGGCTTTATCTGAGTGCTGCCAAAACTTCCAGTTGGTTTTGTTTGATACCAGCAATTTGGGCTGATAGTAGTGGGCTATCCAAAGGGTATAACCATCAAAATAACCTTCCAGGTAGTCCTGGTAAAATTTAAGATTAGTGTAGATGATGGGTTTGATACCTGTACGTGTTTCAATAGTTTTGATAAAACTCTCTAATTGTTCCCGCATCTTCTCCGGACTGGTCTTATATAGCCTTTCCACATCCACTACCATAGGCAGGTCGCCTTTTTCGGTTTTTACAGTTTGAAGGAAAAACTTAGCCTGCCATACACCACTTTTTTGCGGAAGAAAAAAATGATAAGCGCCGCACATGATCCCGGCCTTTGGTGCCTCACGCCAGTTGCGCTGAAAATATGGATCGACACTTAATACGCCTTCAGTAGCTTTGATAAATGCAAAACTGATATGAACATCCCCCTCGCGCATGGCCTTCACCTGTTTCCAGTTGATGCGCCCCTGGTATGATGAAACATCAATACCATACACCGAATAGCCATCGGGAATGTGGATTGCAAAGTTTTTATACTTACGGTAATGGGTATCCTCGCCAGAGTCCATGATCCACCGCCAGGTGGCACTACCGAATTTTAGAATATAGCCATAGTAAAAAGGAGAGAGGAGAATGAGCAGCAGCGCCCCGATAACCACTATCCATTGCGTGGAAAAGCCGGCCTGCTGCTTTGCTTTGGCTGCCGGTTTTTTGTGGGCAGGCGCTTTCTTTTTTACAGGTGTTTTCTTTTCAGGGGCAGGCACGGGGTAAAATTACGAAAACGAACAGGGATTTGAACCCTGATTTTTAGGATTAATGGATTCCCTTGATAGCCGGTTGATTATAGTTGAAATTATTGAGCTTTATTCAAAACTTGATTCAGGAAATCCTTAAATCAAATAAATCAAGGTTTACATTTCCTTAACAAAACAATCTCTACCTTTGTAAGGTAAACTTACAAGTTTAACTGATTAATTGTATGAGCGACGAAAAAGAGATCCAACTGGCTTCTGAATTGCGGTTTATTATAGGCCGGCTGAGTAAAAAGATCAGGAAGAATTCGGCTACTGCCGAAAAGCTTTCGCTTACGGAACGATCAACCATGGCGCTGATATTTCAGCATGAAGAGATCCTGCCCAATGAGCTGGCTGCTATGGAAAAGATCACCACGCAATCCATGTCGCAGGTATTGAGCAACCTGCTTAACCTCGGGCTGATCAAAAGGCGCATCTCCGAACTGGATAAACGCAAGGTGATCATCTCACTTTCAGAAGAGGGGATGAACCTCATCCATAAATCAAGAAGCGAAAAAGACGAATGGCTTAACCGTGCCCTTGAGGCTACCTGTACTGCAGAAGAGCAGGAGATCCTGAAAAAAGCGCTGGTCCCATTAGCCAAACTGATAGAGTTTGATTAACAAAAAAATTGACAGAAGAAGAGATAGATGAGTAAGATAAGCACATTCAACGCTTTTAAAAGCCGCAACTACCGGTTGTATTTTACCGGACAATCCGTTTCATTATTAGGCACCTGGATGCAGAAAACAGCTGTAAGCTGGGTGATCTATTCGCAAACCCACTCCAAGTTTATGCTTGGTTTAAGCTTGTTTGCCAGCCTGTTCCCATCGTTCCTGTTCTCGTTTATTGGCGGGGTAGTATCCGACAGGTATAACCGCTTTAAAGTGCTGCTATTTACACAGGTGGCCTCAATGGTGCAGGCTATTTTGCTTACCGCACTGGTGTTTTTTGGCTATTATTCTGTTTGGGCAATCTTGGGCTTGACGGCCTTATTGGGGTTGATCAATGCTTTTGATGTACCTGCACGGCAATCGCTGGTATATGAAATGGTTGATGATAAGGCCGATCTTCCTAATGCACTGGCCCTTAACTCGTCGATGGTAAACCTTTCGAGGCTGATAGGCCCCGGTATAGCCGGGCTGATACTCGAAAAGTTTGGCGATTCGGTTTGCTTCGGCGCCAACGCGGTAAGTTTTATTGCTGTGATAGGCTCACTATTGATGATGCGCCTGCCTAAAGTTGTTGCTAAACCGCACGGTAAAAATGTTCTTACCGATTTAAAGGAAGGTTTTCAATACATCCAGAACACGCCTACTATAAAATTTATATTGCTGATGCTGGCTTCGGTAAGCCTGTTTGTGTTGCCTTTCAGCACGTTGATCCCGGTTTATGCTAAGGATATCTTTAAAGGTACAGCCTCAACCTTTGGGGTGATAGATAGCGTTATTGGTCTCGGTGCTTTTGGCGGCGGAATTTTCCTGGCTTCGTTAAGCGCCGGTACTGATCTGAAAAAGATCCTCGCTATTAATACGCTCATATTTGGTATAGGGCTAATCGCTTTTTCGCATATGCATAATTACCCGGTTGCGTTGCTGTTTTCGGCTATAACGGGTTTCGGCATGATGTCGCAAATTACCATTGGCAATACCATTATCCAAACCACCGCCAGTCCCGAAATGCGTGGCCGGGTGATCAGCTTTTATGCGATGTCCTTTTTTGGGATGCAGCCGCTTGGAGGTCTGCTCATTGGTGCGGTTTCGCAAAAGATAGGTGTGCCCGATACCGTAATGGCCGAGGGGATGGTAGCGCTGCTTTTAGGCATTATACATTTTAGTTTCTTGAGGCAAAGCAGCCTTAAAAAGAAGGCTCTTGCTGCTGCTCAGCAACAGCAACCAGCTGAGGTTATTTCTTGAACATTAAACAATCAAATTACCATGATTACTACACTTGATCAAAACACAGCACTTGTATTAATAGATCTTCAAAAATACATTGTACAGCTTTCATGCGCGCATCCTATGGCCGGCATCCTTGAAAAATCGGCTCAACTGGTTGAAGCTTTTCGTAAAGCCGGTAAACCAATAGTTATTGTTCATGTTGAGCCAACCGGCGACGCATTTAAAACAAGACGGGATAGCAAAGGTAACAGCATGACCGAGCTCCCGGCCGACTGGAACGAAATAGCCCCTGAAATTAAAACTGAACCAACAGATATTTTTATCACCAAGAAAACCTGGGGCGCTTTTTATAATACCGGCCTGCATGAGGAGCTGCAAAAAAGGAGCATCACACAAATTGTACTGGCCGGTGTAGCCACAAGTATAGGTGTTGAAGCTACCGCCCGTTCTGCCAACGAGTATGCCTACAATATAGCCTTCGCCAGCGATGCCATGACCGATATGTTTGCCGAAGCCCATTCTAACAGTTTTAAGTATATTTTCCCAAGGATAGGAGAGGTAGGTACTACTGCCGAGATCATTGAGAAGTTGGGATGATTTTTTGTCTATTTAATAATTAAAAGCGTCATTGCGAGGTACGAAGCAATCCCAAACTATACAGGGCGGACCTGCTTATAGGGGATTGCTTCGTACCTCGCAATGACGCTTTTTTATGTGATGTTGTTTCATAATTACCCCCTGCACACAAACAATCTCCATACAATAGGTATTTATAACTAAATTAGCGGTACGGCAGATTACTGCTAAAAAATCGCCTATGAAAAAAATCTCCCCGCTTAAATTCCTGGTAGTTTTAATTCATTTGCAGGGCTTGTTTATTAGTTCGACAAATAAATTATTTGCCCAAGCCGATTCGGCAAAGATTACTGTGAATAGTCCGGCGTTTATCCCTCCGGCAGTTCAGCGTTGGGACGATCGCGTCATGATCGACCTGCAAAATCAGCGGACACCCGGCCAAACAGGATTTTTCATGTTTCTGAGTAAGAATGTTTTGTATGGCGATATCGGCATCCCCGCAGGGCTATTGGTGGGAGGTATTATCAGCAATAACAAAGAGATGCGGCAAAATGCAGGTTATGTGGCCAGCAGCACAGCTGTTTCATACGGATTTATGCTGCTTATCAAGCATTTAGTTAAACGTCCGCGGCCATTTATTCAGAATATTAATATCACCCCGGTTTACAGGGCAAGCGGTACCTCATTTCCATCAGGGCATACTTCATCAAGCTTTGCCACTGCCACAGCGCTATCGGCAGCTTATCCTAAATGGTATGTGATAGCACCTTCGTTTTTCTGGGCGGGGGCTACAAGCTATTCAAGGATGTATCTTGGTGTTCATTATCCAACTGATGTGGCTGCCGGGTTAACATTGGGTGTGGGCAGTGCGGCGGCGATGTCATTTTTGAAAAAGTAGTGAGGCGGAAATTAGAGACATTCTTGACCTATGAACTTTTTTGATTAATCTGTATCTTTATTTATCAATTGTCAGATAATATATGGTAGCTATTCTTGATTTGTTTTTTGGATTACTGCTGACCGATTGGAAGCGATTGAGGAAGTTGAAATGGAACCGGGAAAGATTAGGTTAAGAGTTCTACCCCATCATTTTAATCCTAAAAAGCGCAATAGGTTGAATTTCCTTTTGTTATCGATTAAGTCTTCTTCACGGTAAACTTCAATGTGGATTTTTCTTCTATCATTAACAACTACACCAGTATGATTTTCAATATTGGAACTTATGCGTTCGAACTTATCAAGAACAAGCATTCTTTCAATTATCTTTACACCATCTGCATAATCTTCATAAATCTCTATAGGTAAAGGAAGGTAATCTTGTGATGATTTAATGAACCTTGTAAAAAAATAAGGATCTAAATCACCAAACTCCAGCCCAAATACAAGTGGTACATCTATAGTTTGACCTGATTTTTTGTGTTCGAACCCACAATGAAAACCATGAAGGAAATAACGCCATTCTTTGATTGCTCCTCTTTGTTTTTTGTTGGCTAAAAACGGACTAAATGAACTAAGTGGGAACTGGGGATTGATCTCAATACATAATCTCGAAGCTAACTTATTGATTAATATTCACCTAACGTGCGGTAATCCTTTGCACACTGTTCGAAAAATAACTGGTTTTCGTCAATTTCTTCATCTGTTATCAGTTTTGCAATATTTATTTCTGGCTGAGTGACGGTATGGAGACTTGAAATCCCCTAAGATCATTTTTTAGCTTGTTACCAATCTCTTTTCTCTGGTTTTGTAAAGTATGTTCAAAGAGCAACTTTAATTTTTTTTCACGAGGTATATCGCTAATTACCTCTAAAGAAGGAATCTGGCTGATTGAACCTACTGTTATTGTTTGGGTTGTTCTATTCACAGTTATCAAATGTAAATAAACAGCAGAAATATCTAATTATCTGTAGTTACTGGTAGCTAAAATAGGTTATTTGTATGATGCAATAAGACAGGCTTAAGTAATCCCGCAAGGTTAATAATGGAAATATGATTTGATGAAAAATTCAACCTTATTTAAATTAAAGTAATATATTGACCTCAATACGCAGCTACTTGTTATAGCTATGGAGGGATAATATTATTATATAAAATGAATACAGGCATCGATCAAAGTAGCCCTAAAAAGATTGGATTAGCGCTGTCCGGAGGCGGTGTAAGAGGCGTATCGCACTTAGGTGTGATGCAGGCGCTGACCGATCATGGTATTAAGTTTTCGCATATCTCGGGTACAAGCGCCGGGGCTATTGGTGCGGCTTTCTTTGCTGAAGGGTATGCACCAAAAGAGATTTTGCAGATGATCAGGGAAAACAGCCTGCTCAAATTGCTGCGTCCGGCATTTGGCAGTAACGGATTGGTATCTATATTACATGCCCGGGTTTTAATTAATAAATATATCCGGCATAATTCCTTTCAACAACTCAAAACGCGTGTTACCATTCCGGCTGTGGACCTCGGCGAAGCAAAGCTGGTTTACTTTACCGAAGGCGAACTGGATATCGCAATTTTAGCTTCCTGCTGTTTGCCTGGCATCTTTAAGCCCATTATGATCAACGATCATATGTTTGTAGATGGTGGGATCCTCAATAATTTCCCGGTTGAACCACTGGTAGGCAATTGCGACCTGATCATTGGCTCGTGCTGTAACCATTTGCCGGTGGTTACAACCATCAAATCCTTTGGGAACCTGGTTGACAGGGCCGCGATGATAGCCATTAATGCAAGTTTAAATACCCATAAAATGCTGTGCGATATAATTATTGAACCTCATGGTTTAGGTGGTTATGGTATTTTTGATACCGATGCAGCCGAAGAGATCTATATGATAGGCTACGAAGAGGGCCTAAAAGCTATCAAAGCCAACGAAAAACTGAAAGAGATCATCCTGACACAAAAAAATAAAGACAAGCCGACTGCTTAGTTCTGAGTCGAAAGCCTTAAGTTTTAAGTCGACATAGGGTAAATTCCGACTTAAAACTTAAGGCTTTCAACTAAAGACTATTAAGGAAACTTAACCCCATTATAATCCGAGATATTTACCTGGGGTATTGATGAACTATATTTGTCATTAATGGCTTTGATAAATTCATTGGCCACAATAGCATATCCGCGAGGTGTGAGGTGTACCCCATCCAGCGAGAACAGTCCACCGCTGATATAATTTGAATTAACACTTACCCCGTTAACCACCAGGCCGTTCAGTTTTATGTTTTGTAAAAAAGTATAGGCATCAAATACCGCCAGCCCCTTTGATGCTGCCACCGATTTTATGGTATTATTATAAGAAGTAACATAATCCGCCGTAAGGGCCACTTCTTTTTCGTCAAGCACATACTGGTTGTCTATCGGTGTATAAGGTGTTAAACCATATGGGAGATTGCCAACAGGAGTTGCAACCGGCTGCCCGATCTTGCTTGTAGGGAAGGTTAGTATGATAAGATCCTTAGCTGTTGCCGCGCGCGGGGCATAAGTACTTCCCGAAACCAGCGCGTTGATGTATAATGCCTTTGCTGCCGGGTTTGCTTTTTGTACACCTGCCAGTATTGCATTAACTGAAATAGTATTAAAATAAGGTATCGAGGTTACATCAGGTACGGTTGCAACCACGCCTTTCTGACCTTTAGCTGTGAGGGTGTTGATCAATACATTATATAAGGCCGCAAAAGTACTTTTGTCTGTCAGTACATCACCCGCCCCGCCGGATGTGGCATAGGCTAAAGCATCGTTATTCCCCAGCCAGTTTGAGAAAAAGGTGAATGGTTTGGCCATAACAAAATCAAGATAAGTGGTGGAGTTTGTTGGCGCGTTACCTGGCAGCAGACGTTCAAAATACCCGTTAAGGTTACCATATGGTGCGTAAGTAATATGTAGCAGCTTAATGCCCGGTACGCCATAGTTGTTAATGTCGCCGGTATATTTAGTATATAAAGTAACATTCCCAAAACCGGGGACAGGAAGTAACCCGCGTATTGCAAGATTGGTGGTTACCGGAGTTGTGATAGGTGTACCGTCAGCATTAAACCCGGTGAGTGATAAATAACCAGATCCGTTTGCCTGGGCGGTATTGAATAATGGCTGTGAAAATGCACCTCCGCCAACCGCCTGCATTTGCTTGCCTAAAATGCTGGGATAAGATACTTCCTGGCCTGCAAGATATAAGCCACCATCGGCATACCCGGCGGTAAGCGAATTGCCTAAGGCGATGTATCTTGAAAAATCAACAGAACCTGCAGACGGTTTTGGCGTATGGATTTCGGGCTTGCAGGCACCTAATAACAGTACCCCGGCAATAATATAAATATGTTGTTTAAACGTTTTCATGTAATAATTTCTTTAAGGGTTACCAATGATAAGCCAATGAGATGCCTGGTATATATACATCGGTTTTAAATGTTCCTGATAACTGCGATTCGATATTGGTTTGGGTACGCTGCATCAGGTGCTCATACTCAAATGAGATATCAATATCGAGGTGTTTGGCTACCGTGTAACCTAAACCGAGGGTACCATAAACACGGTTGGCATCAGGAGCTTCGGGAGTTACATAACCGTCTAAAACAGCAGTGCCGGCATAACCGCCGCCAAAACGGAGGGCAAGTTTATCGTTGGCTTTATATTGAGCGCCACCGCGTATACTATATGCCTGCTGGTAATTCCGGGCGGAGTGCGTATCCTGTAATACCGCCGTATTGGTTTTATAATCAAATGATAATGTTTTGTAAGAATCCCAGTTAACCAGGTTAACATCCAGGGCAAGGATCCATTTGCGGGGATAAAAGCCGAAACCAATGGAATTGGTGGCCGGTAGTGGTATGGTTGCGCTAAAAGTATTAGGTTGAGGGAAACTGCTTTGTACTGATGCCGGTACTTTAAAAATAGCATTGCCTCCCGAAATGGTAGTATTTACCTGCGACCGGTGCGTGATCCCTACGGTTATACCTGCTTCTGTTTTGAAGTAAACACCTGCATTCCATCCGTAGCCTTTGCCGCCGCCTTTCAATTCGGCCTGGCCCGGTTCGCCATTAGCGTTTGCAAGGGGGATGGCCCGTGTCAGGTCAACACTCCCGTGGTTATAAACAAAGCCTCCGCCTATGCTCATCCAGTCGGCCAGCTTTATACTCAATGTGGGCTGAATGTAGATGGCTTTCAGGTTAAGGCTTTCCAAAACGTATTTACCCTGCCAGGTATTGCCCCAGTCGGTTAAACCGCCAAAGGGTGTATAAACACCGACCCCTAATTTCCAGAAGGATGATTTAGGCCCCCATACGGCATAAAACTCGAACGGAGTCGCCACTTCGTTTGAAGTGTGGTTCTGTATCGATGTTCCGGCTGGGTTGAAAGTTGATTTGAAAAATAGGGGACTTATTCCTCCCTGCACATAATTTTCGGGCAGCATAGCCACAGCGCCCGGGTTGAAAAATACGGAAGCGCCATCCTGTACGATACCCGTACCGGTATGCCCCATACCTATTTGCTTTTGCCCCTCCAGGTTCACCTGAAAACCCTGGGAAAAAGCTAACAGCGGTGCCATGGTGAGCACCAAGAGTAAAATTTTTTTCATAAGAATTATAATTGGTTCGCGACAGGAAATTGCTTTTAGGTTACAACTTGAAACTGTCAGGGATAAAATTAGTTTGGATTGGAAAGAAAAAAAGGGCTATAATGCGGAGATATTAGTCAAAAAGTCGGATAAAGCTTATTTTTAATATCAAACAAAGAAAACCGCTTTACAACTGTCTTTTTTATAATTTTTTGACGAATACAGCAGTTGAATTGTAATATTGAATCATATGAATAATAAGGTTGGACAATTAAGCTTATCAAAATTTGCAGATCTTTACGCGGACAAGCTGGCCGGCGCCGATTTTTTTGTTGTTGACGAAAAGCAATTATTAAGTTTGAGCGAATATCCTTATCGTTCGGATGGTTATATTATAGGTATTTGCACCCGCGGTACAGCTAAGGTTGAGGTAAATCTACAGATCTACGATGCCCGGCCGGATGCCATGCTTTTGGCAACCCCTTTTCATGTTTTAAGGATCTACAACAGCAGTCCTGATTTTTTATGCCGGTTTGTTGTTTTTAGCAAGGCTTTTCTGATCGAAAATAGCGTTAACAGCCATTTTCTTGAATCGTTCAGTTATTTTAACAGTGCATCTATCCCGGTGATCTATCCGGACAGTGCCGATGCGAAAATGATATTGGAGATTTATTTATTGATCCAGCAAAAGCTGGCACGCGAAGGTCACCCATACCACGTTGAAATATCCAGGAGCATTTTAATGACGTTGCTTTATGAGATCCAGGCTATTTATGAAAAGCAGCATACCATAATAAAGGGAAAACAAACCAGGAAACAGGAACTGAATGTACTTTTTCAGGCCCTGGTTTTTCATCATTATAAAGAACACCGCAACGTACAGTATTATGCCGACGCACTTTATGTATCCTCAAAGCATTTAACAGAAACCATTAAAGAAGTAACCGGCAGGACTGCCGGTGAATGGATAGACGATGCCGTAATTCTTGAAGCCAAGGTATTGCTAAGAAACCATGATATCAGCATTGCCCGGGCAGCCGAGAGTATCCATTTCCCCGATCAATCTTCGTTTGGCAAATATTTTAAAAAACATACCGGTATGTCGCCATCTGATTACAGGGCCATATCTGCGCATTGATAAGAAACATGTCATTGCGAGCGATAGCGCGGCAATCGCACGGAGGCAGAGCCGCTCTGTATAGCATGCGATTACTCCGTGCCTCGCAATGACATTTTTTGTCGTATCCCCAACACTTCTACCATTATCACCACACCCCATTCGTCACCTCATCATTTCCGACTTTTTGACTAATATCTCCGCATTGCTGCCCTTTCTTTGGCCTGGTAATGCCTCTAATTTTACCCCTGATTATAAACCAGAAAAACTTTATGAATGCCACAGAACCGATGAAAGCCATAAAAGGAGGGGAGTTTCTGATCAGGGAAACTTCCGCGGATAGCGTTTTTATTCCCGAAGAATGGAATGAAGAGCAGTTGATGATCGCTGAAACATGTACCAATTTTCTTGCACAGCAGGTAACGCCAAATTTGCAGCGAATTGACGAACAGGAGGAAGGATTAATGCGTCACCTAATGGATGAGGCAGGCGCATTGGGATTGTTAGGCATATCGGTGCCGGAAGAATACGGCGGTTTTGGTAAGGATTTTAAAACTGCCATGCTGGTTACCGAAAAGCTGGGCGCTGGTCACTCATTTTCTGTGGCATTTTCGGCACATACAGGTATAGGTACCATGCCTATATTATATTACGGCAACGATGCCCAAAAACAAAAATATATCCCTAAGCTGGCAAGCGGTGAGTGGAAGGGCGCTTATTGCCTTACAGAACCATCTGCCGGCTCGGACGCAAATTCGGGTAAAACAAGGGCAAAACTTTCGGCTGATGGCAAGCATTATCTCATCACAGGTCAAAAAATGTGGATCACTAACGCGGGCTTCGCAGATATATTTACTGTTTTTGCCAAGATAGATGATGATGAAAACCTGAGCGCATTTATTGTTGAAAAAGATTTTGAAGGCCTTTCGCTCAATACGGAAGAACATAAAATGGGTATCAAGGGAAGCTCAACGCGCCAGGTATTTTTTAATGATTGCAAGGTGCCGGTTGAAAATCTCCTATCCGATCGTCAGAACGGATTTAAGATTGCAGTTAACATCCTAAATCTCGGTCGTATCAAATTAGGCGGCGGAACTGTAGGGGCAAGTAAAGATGTGATCACCTCATCGGTGCGTTATGCTAACGAACGGGAACAGTTTGGGCGGGCCATCTCCAAATACGGTGCTATAAAATATAAACTGGCCGAGCAGGCCATCCGTACCTACGCTGCGGAATCGGCAGTATACAGGGCCAGTCAGAATATGGAGGAGGCTACAGAGATGTTAATCGCATCCGGCCTCGACGAAACCAAAGCCAAATTGAAGGGGACTGAGCAATACGCTATAGAAGCGGCGATCCTTAAAGTTCATGCCTCAGAAGTTTTGGATTATGTAACCGACGAGGGGGTGCAGATCTACGGTGGTATGGGCTACAGCGCCGAAGCACCGATGGACAGGTCGTACCGGGATTCAAGGATCAACCGCATCTTTGAAGGTACCAATGAAATTAACCGGCTGTTAACCGTTGATATGATGCTTAAACGTGCTATGAAAGGTGAACTCGACCTCATGGGGCCGGCTCAAAAAGTAGCTGGCGAACTGGTGAGTATCCCCGATTTCGGTGCCGCTGAAGAAGATGGCCTGTTCACGAAAGAAAAGAAATACATAGCCAATTTCAAAAAGGCCATATTGCTGGTAGCGGGTGCAGCAGTTCAGAAATTAATGACGCAATTAGGTAAAGAACAGGAAGTATTGATGAACCTGGCCGATATGCTGATTGAGCTTTATGTAAGCGAATCGCTGCAATTGAGGGTAGAGAAACTGGTCGGTTTAAGGGGCGAAGAAGCCTGCAAAGAGCAACTGGATATAATGCGGGTATACATCAATGATGCTGCCGAACATATAGCCAAATCGGGCAAAGAAGCGCTAAACTCATTCGCCGAAGGCGACGAAAGAAGGATGATGCTGATGGGTCTTAAACGCTTCACTAAAACCGAAGATATTAATACTACCCAGGCCCGCAGAAATATTGCTGCAAAACTCATTGCTGAAAACAAATATTGCTTTTAAACTTTTAAAAAACCTTTTGAGACTATCATGTGGGCTAATTTTTTAAATAAAAGAAAATGTCATTTCGATTGAGCAGGGGCTGGGCCGAGTGGTGGAGCGAAAGAGAAACTATCTCTTGAGCGATAGCGAAAAATCTTATACACCTTGTAGAACCGTATGGATGGTTCAGAGCATGATGTATAAGATTTCTCCTCACCTCGCAACGCAACCCCAGCTGGTTCGTTCGAAATGACATTCGATTTTATAGATTTTCATCCCCCTAAATAATATCAACCGAAAAACGAAAAACTGATAATGAGAATATTAGTGTGTATAAGCCAGGTGCCGGACACGAGCACCAAAATTGTATTGAAAAATAATAATACCTCGTTTAATAGTGATGGCGTTACCTGGGTGATCAACCCGTACGATGAATGGTACGCGTTGATCAGGGCCATCGAACTAAAAGAAAGCGGAATTGCAACCGATGTTCACCTGGTAACCGTGGGCAAAGCCGATGTTGAGCCTGTGATCAGGAAAGCATTGGCGTTGGGCGGTGATGAAGCTATCCGCATTGATGCAGACAGTAATGATCCTTATGAAACCGCCCATTATATAGCCGAATATGCTGCCGGGGTTGGCTATGACCTTATCTTATGTGGCAAAGAATCTATCGATTATAATAACGGTACTACAGGTGCCATGCTGGCCGAATTGCTGGGTATCGATTACATCGGTTTTGCAACCGGCATCAAGGTAGAGGCTGATCCAGCTGTGGTAACGCGTGAAATTGAAGGCGGCGAAGAAACAGACGTGTGTAATTTACCGCTGGTTATTTCCTGTCAAAAAGGTGTTGCCGAAACACGGATCCCCAATATGCGCGGCATAATGGCTGCCCGTACCCGTCCGTTAAAAGTTATCACGCCTTCAAAAGTAACGGCAGTAACCGAAATACTTTCCTATGAATTGCCGCCGGCTAAAGCTGGTATTAAACTGATAAGCCCGGACAACCTGGACGAATTGGTAGAGCTGTTGCATACGGAGGCTAAAGTTATTTAATAATCATATTTATTACCGGCGATAGGTTGCCGGAAGATTTAAAAAGCATGGGGATTGTGCGATTCCCCCTAGGGAGGGTGTAGGGAGGGGTTCATCAATACACCTGTTCGCCTGAAATAGCGAACAAACCCCTCCCTGCCAACGCACATTTCGGCCGCACCCCTCCCGGGGGAGGGAATTAAAAAATCTTCCTAACACTTATAGTTTGTGCACCGGAGCAATTTATATGGAATCTGATAGTAGTATTTGATCATCAAATTATTGGCTTTAAGCTTTGCATTCTGCTTTTAGCTTTTATCTAACTAAAAAAACAAAAAATGTCTGTAATTGTATTGGTAGAACATACCGGGGGAATTATAAAAAAACAAAGCTTTGAAGCAGTGCAATATGCCGCGCAGATAGCTGAAAAAATGGGCGCTACAGTAACTGCCATTGCTTTAGGTAGCGTTACCACAGCCGAAATGGAAAACCTTGGCTGGTACGGCGCCCAAAAAGTACTGCACGTTGCCGATAGCCGGTTAGATGAGCTGCATTCAAGGGCATATGCGGGTGCACTGATAGCGGCGGCACAAAAGGAAAACAGTAAAGTAATCATCACTCTTCATGATCTTAAGGGCAGGGCGGTAGCGCCGAGGGTGGCTGTAAAGTTACAGGCAGGACTTGTGGCAGGCGCACTCTCATACCCTGATACGGAAAAAGGATTTGTGATCAAAAAAGCCGTGTTTTCGGGTAAAGCATTTGCGTATGTAAATATTTTAAGTGAGGTAAAGGTAATTATGCTGATGCCTAATACATTCCCGGTGAAAAAGCTGGAGGGCAAGGCCGTTGTTGAGCAACTGGATGTAAGCTTTGACGAAAAAGATTTCGGCGTAAAAGTTAAATCGGTAAACAAAATAACCGGCGAGGTACCGCTTGCTGATGCCGAACTGGTTGTTTCGGGCGGCCGTGGCTTAAAAGGCCCCGAAAACTGGGGCATCCTGGAGGACCTTGCAAAAGAGCTGGGTGCCGCCACAGCCTGCTCGCGCCCGGTGGCCGATTCGCACTGGAGGCCGCATCATGAACATGTGGGCCAAACAGGCGGCACCGTACGCCCTAATTTATATATCGCGGTGGGGATCTCGGGGGCTATACAGCACCTGGCGGGAGTGAACGGTTCAAAAACTATTGTAGTGATCAATAAAGACCCGGAGGCTCCATTTTTTAAAGCAGCCAATTATGGCGTGGTCGGTGACGCATTGGAGATTTTGCCCCGGCTAACAGCAGCTGTTAAAAAGTTCAAAGAACATCATCAATAAAATAATCAGGGCTATGGATTTTTTTTATGAAGGACAGGTGCTGTGGTCGCAAATAGACTCGAACCAACACATGAGGCATTCTGCTTATGCCGATTTTGCAGCACAGGCCCGCATAATTATGCTGGAAAGCCTGGGTTTAAAACTGCCCACACTTTATGAATACAAAATAGGGCCTGTATTATTCAGGGAAGAGTTGATCTACCTGCGCGAGATAGGGATCAACGAGCAGATCAGGGTAACCTGCGAGCTCATCAAATCACGGCCTGATGGTTCGCGCTGGGCAATCAGGCATGAGCTGTACCGGGGCGATGGCGTTAAAGCTGCAATCATAAATGCCGAAGGCTCATGGATTGATATGGAGAAGCGCAAGCTTGCCATATTACCGGCAGAGCTGAGCGAGATGTTTATGAAGGCACCCCGGAGCAGCGATTATGTTGAAGAGGCCAATCCAGCCTGAAATAATTAAATAGTATTGAATATCAGTTTATAAGCTTTGGGCTTTATGCCTTCTGCTTTTAGCTTTTAAATAATTTATCTATGACCGACCTGAAAGACACTTTTGAAAAAGCAGTTAAAGAGAGTAAAGAATTGCCTTCAAAGCCTGATAATGAAACATTATTACGCCTGTACAGTTTATATAAACAGGCAACGGAAGGCGATATCAATACAGAAAACCCTCCGGGGATGTTTGATTTTGTGGCTAAAGCAAAGTATGATGCATGGTTAAAACAAAAGGGTATTACTGCCGATGATGCCATGCAGCAATATATCCGGCTTGTAGCACAATTATCAAATAAAACCAGTTAGCTTTAATTCCGAAATATTGACAAATGTTTCCGCCGTTTAGACCTTTATAAAGCGCCGCAGAAATAGATATTTGTTATTATAAACCGCCCGGTAATTATGCCGGGACTAAATTATTTAACCATTTTATAATTCTATCTGTCTCTTTTTTTAGAAGGCTTCTGATGCCGGATCTTACTATTGGGTAAAATCTGAAAAGCACGTACCTGCCTTAAAAACGAGCTGTTCTTATTTATAAAAATAAACCTCAGGCAATGTCAGTATCAAAAAAACATTTCGTCCGTTTTGCATTAATTCTGCTAACGGTTGTGGCTGTAAGTATCAACGCAAAAGCGCAAACCGATAAAATTGAAGGCTTATGGTACAATGATGTAAAGAGTGCCAAAATCCAGATCACTAAAGAAAGCAACGGTAAGTTTTACGGCAAGGTGGTATGGCTTAAGGAGCCCCTGAAAAATGGGAAGCCTAAAGTTGACGAAATGAATAGCGATGAAAAACTGCGCTCAAGGCCGAGGTTAGGTTTACCTGTATTGGCCGATTTTGTAAAAGATGGCGATAACAAATATTCGGGCGGAACAATTTACGATCCCAATAACGGTAAAACATATTCCTGCAAAATGACCTACAAAGGTGAAACTCTGGATATCCGCGGGTACATCGGTATTTCACTTTTCGGGCGTACAACTACCTGGTCGCGGGCCGAATAAATTAAAGAAATAATAAAATACGCAGATACTAATGGATGCTAAACGAATTATAAAAAAGGTTGCAGTATTGGGGTCGGGAGTAATGGGCAGTCGGATAGCCTGCCATTTTGCAAATGTCGGCGTACAGGTACTATTGCTTGATATTGTACCTAAGGATGCCCCACCGGCAGATAAGAAAGCGCGGAACAAAATTGTGAACGATGCGCTTGACTTTGCTCTAAAATCAAACCCTTCGCCCATCTACCTTAAATCATTCGCAAAACGTATCACAACCGGCAATTTCGAGGATGACATGCCCAAAATTGCTGATTGCGACTGGGTGATAGAAGTAGTGGTTGAGCGGTTGGACATTAAACAACAAGTGTTTGAAACTGTAGAAAAGTACCGGAAACCCGGAACGCTGATTACTTCAAATACATCGGGCATCCCCATACATTTAATGGCCGAAGGCAGGAGCGATGATTTTAAAAAACATTTTTGCGGCAGCCATTTCTTTAACCCGCCGCGGTATTTAAAACTACTGGAGATTATCCCCACAAAAGATACGCTGGCAAGTGTAGTTGGTTTTTTGATGGAGTATGGCGCAAAATACCTTGGGAAAACAACGGTATTGGCCAAAGATACCCCTGCATTTATCGGTAACCGTATCGGAGTTTTCAGCATCATGAGCGTGTTGCACTACGTGCAGCAAACCGGTATGACCGTTGAAGAGGTTGATAAGCTGACCGGGCCGGTAATTGGTCACCCTAAATCGGCCACATTCCGTACCAATGATGTGGTGGGTTTGGATACCATGGTGCACGTTGCCAATGGCCTTTACCAAAACGCGCCTGATGATGAAGCAAGGGACTTATTTAGGATCCCTGCATTTGTGGATGGAATGGTGAAAAATAACTGGCTGGGCAGTAAAACAGGTCAGGGTTTTTATAAAAAAGAAAAGAGTGACGGTGCAAACCAGTTTTATGCGCTTGACCTGAAAACGCTTGAGTACAAACCTTCCCAAAAGGTAAAATTTGCCTCGCTCGAAACTACAAAAGCGGTTGATAACCTGAAAGAAAGGCTCAGGATCCTGGTTGCTGCAAAAGATAAAGCCGGCGATTTTTACCGCAGCATCTTTTACCAGTTATTTGCTTATGCAAGTAACCGCATTCCCGAAATAGCCGACGAGCTTTATAAAATAGATGCAGCCACCAATGCCGGTTTTGGCTGGGAATTGGGCCCTTTTGAAAAATGGGACGCGCTTGGTGTTGAAGATATGGTAAAAGCGATGGACGCTGCGGGGAACAAACCGGCTCAATGGGTTTATGACATGCTTGCGGCAGGAGCAAAAAGCTTCTATAAAGTAGAGGATGGCAAACGCCTGTATTATGATATCCCATCGAAAAGCTATAGGATAATTCCGGGTACGGAAGGGCTTATTTTGCTCAATAATCTCCGCGAAACCAACACCGTTTGGAAAAACAGCGGTACTACCATTACGGATATTGGCGACGGTATCCTGAACCTGGAATTTCACACTAAAATGAACACGATAGGAGGCGAGGTAATAGAGGGTATAAATAAGGCCATCACCCTTGCCGAAACAAGCTACCTTGGACTGGTTATATCAAATGAGGGTGCCAATTTCAGTGCCGGGGCCAACGTGGGCATGATATTCATGATGGCTGTTGAGCAGGAGTTTGATGAGTTGAACATGGTAATAAAGGCTTTCCAGAATACCATGATGCGGATCCGCTATTCATCCATTCCGGTGGTGATAGCACCTCATCAAATGGCTTTGGGCGGTGGCTGCGAAATGTGCCTGCATGCCGATAAGGTGGTAGCCCATGCCGAACTGTATATGGGGCTGGTTGAGTTTGGCGTTGGCTTGATACCGGGCGGAGGGGGAACAAAGGAATTTGCTCTGCGCCTTTCAGACGAACTTCAGGATGGTGATGTAGAACTCAATAATTTCCGGGATCGATTTTTAACTATTGGCCAGGCTAAGGTATCCACGTCGGCATATGAGGCTTTTGAGTTTGGCTACCTCAAAAAGGGTAGGGATGTAGTCGTAGTATCGCGTGACAGATTACTTGCCGAAGCTAAACAACAATGCCTGCAGATGGCAAATGAAGGGTACATACAGCCAATCCCGCGCGCTGATATCAGGGTGCTGGGCAAACAAGCGCTGGGCTTGGGTTACGTGGGTGCCAATACCATGTACAGCGGTAATTACATCAGTGAGCACGATGTGAAAATTTCGCAGAAACTGGCTTATGTACTTTCAGGTGGCGACTTGTCCCAGCCTTCAATGGTGAGTGAAGAATATTTGCTGGGGTTGGAGCGTGAAGCTTTTGTTTCGCTTTGCACCGAAAAGAAAACACTTGAGCGGATCCAGTCTATTTTAACCGGTGGCAAAGTGTTAAGGAACTAAATTTTAATAAGTATAAAATCTCAATAAAATGAACGCATATATAGTGGCAGCCAGCCGCAGCGCTGTTGGAAAAGCTACCCGGGGCGGGTTCAGGTTTACCCGTCCTGATACACTTGCAGCGGATGTCATCAGGCATTTGCTGGCATCGGTGCCCAACGTTGATAAAGAGCAGATAGACGACGTGATTGTAGGCAACGCTACACCCGAAGCCGAACAGGGATTGAATGTAGCCCGGCTCATTTCGTTAATGGCGCTTGATACCGATAAGGTTCCCGGTATGACGGTAAACCGCTATTGTTCATCGGGATTGGAAACAATCGCCATCGCATCGGCAAAAATACACAGTGGCATCGCCGATTGTATTATCGCCGGCGGTGTGGAAAGCATGAGCCTGATCCCGATGGGAGGCTGGCGCATTGTTCCGAATGCCGATATAGCCCTTGCTCACCCTGATTATTACTGGGGAATGGGACTTACTGCAGAAGCTGTTGCCAGGGAATATCATATCAGCCGTGAAGAGCAGGACCAGTTTGCTTATAACTCCCACCAAAAAGCCATCAACGCCATTAAGGAAGGCAAGTTTAAAGATGAAATAGCACCGGTAAGCATTGTGGAGACCTATGTAGATGAGAGTGGCAAGAAAAAGAAGCGGGAATTTAAGGTAGATACTGATGAAGGTCCGCGCAGCGATACCTCAATTGACGCATTGGCTAAACTTAAACCTGTGTTTGATGCAAAGGGTGTGGTAACCGCCGGCAACTCATCACAAACCAGCGATGGAGCAGCCTTTGTGATGGTGGTTAGCGAACGTTTTCTGAAACAGAATAACCTTAAACCTATTGCACGGCTGGTTAATTATGCCGTTGCAGGTGTGCCTCCCCGGATCATGGGGATTGGTCCGCTGGTAGCCATTCCCAAAGTGTTAAAAATGGCCGGGATGAAGCAGCAGGATATTGAGTTGATAGAGTTGAATGAAGCCTTTGCTTCGCAATCGTTGGCAATTATAAAAGGGCTGGAGCTTAACCCCGACATTGTAAACGTTAATGGCGGAGCGATATCCCTTGGTCATCCGCTTGGCTGCACCGGGGCCAAACTTTCCGTTCAGCTTTTTAACGAATTGAAGCGGCGGGAAAAAAAGTATGGCATGGTTACGATGTGCGTGGGCACAGGGCAGGGTGCGGCGGGTGTATTTGAACTGTTATAGGAAATTACCATTATCTAAATAATTGCTGCAAACATGGAAAAAGCGACAAGATTGTTTGATTGCATAGCTACCCAGGCCAAAGCGCCGAGGGCAGACTTTTTGAATGCAAAGGAGAATGGTTCCTGGAGATCATACAGCACCGAAGAAGTGCATACCATGATCAGCCAGCTATCCGTGGCCTTGTTGAACCTGGGAGTTTCGGATGGTGATGGCACTACCGAAGGCCGCGATAAAATAGGGCTGATAAGTAACGGCCGGCCCGAATGGGTAATAACCGACCTGGCAGTGCAGCAAACTGGTGCCATACTGGTTCCGCTATATCCCAACACGGGCACTAAAGAAATTGAGCAGATCTTAAATGAAGCCGAAGTTAAATACGTATTTGTAAGCACTAAGGACTTATGCGATAAGGTTAAAGAGGTGCATTTAAATATACCCTCATTAAAAGCCATTTTTACTTTTGACCACATCGACGGGTGTAATCATTGGTTAACATTGCTTAAACCTTTAAAGGAAGGCGATCTGCAAAAAATACAGCAAATAGCTGGTCAGATCGCCGAAAATGATGTGGCAACAATTATTTATACTTCGGGTACTACCGGCCGGCCTAAAGGGGTAATGCTTACGCATAAAAATATCATGACAAATGCAATGGCATCCGGCGATATTCTTAACCGGATCCCGCTGAAAGAGAAACGTGTTTTGAGTTTTTTGCCCATGAACCACATTTTTGAAAAGATGTGTACATACGTTTATCTCTACTACGGCTTTTCTATTTACTATGCCGAGAGTATGGATACCATAGGGGCAAATATGAAGGAGGTAAAGCCATCCCTTTTTACCGCTGTGCCCCGTTTGCTCGAAAAAGTATTTGAGAAAATTATGGTGCAGGGGCAGAAGTTGACCGGTATCAAAAGGAAGATCTTTTTCTGGTCGGTAAGAGTAGCCGAAGCGTATGAAATTGATAATACCAGTTTGTGGTATAAGATCAAGCTTGCCATAGCCGATAAACTGGTTTACAGCAAATGGCGTGCTGCCATAGGCGGAAATATAACGGCTATAGTAGTAGGTAGTTCGGCCTGTCCCCTTAAGCTGGAAAGAATTTTCACTGCAGCTAATATTGTTATTATGGAAGGTTACGGGCTTACCGAAACGTCGCCGGTAATTGCTGTTAACTGTTATCAGAAAAGCGAGAGGAAATTTGGTACCGTAGGGCGCTTGCTGAGTGGTGTGCAGGTTAAGATTGCGCCCGATGGCGAGATCCTTTGTAAAGGTCCTAACGTTATGCTGGGATATTATAAAAATCCTGAGCTTACAGCAGAGGTACTGGAAGACGGATGGTTCCACACCGGGGATATAGGTGAACTGGACAAAGATTCGTTCCTGAAAATAACTGATCGTAAAAAAGAGATCTTCAAAACTTCGGGTGGTAAATATGTGGCCCCGCTGCCTATCGAAAATAAGATGAAGGAAAATTATTTTATTGAGCAGATGATGGTTGTTGGGTCGGAAAGGAAATTTGTTGCGGCACTCATCGTACCATCTTACACCCATTTAAAACCCTGGTGTAAGGAAAATGACGTCACTTTTTCATCCAACAGTGAATTAGTTAAAGATGCCCGGGTGATTGAGCTTTATCAGTCAATTATCAATGCGTATAATCCCGAATTTAATCACGTTGAACAGGTGAAGAAAATTACTCTGCTTCCCCACGAATGGTCGATAGATAGTGGTGAGCTTACGCCAACCGGGAAAATGAAGCGGAAAGTGATCATCGAAAAATATAAAACCGCAATTGATAAAATGTATCCCTGCGAAGTGAGCGAGGATCCCACGCTTGTAAACTGATTAACCGGATGAACACATTTCAAACAACAATACAGGGCAGGCTGGTTACAATCTCGCTCGACCGGGGCCGGTCAAATGCTATTAATCATGAAATGGTTAAAGAACTGGACGCTTGTATAAAAACGCTTGAAAATGATGATAGTGTAGGTGGCGTTATTTTAACCGGAAAGGAAGGCTTTTTCTCATCCGGGATCGACCTGATTGAAGCTTATGATTATAACGAAGAGCAAAGCCGCCAGTTTTGGATCGACTTTTTAGCCCTGCAAAATACTTTGGCAGCTTTCAGGAAACCACTGGTAGCGGCCATAAGCGGTCATAGCCCTGCCGGTGGCTGCATATTAGCTATTTGCTGCGATTACCGGGTAATGGCAGCAGGGACATTTATCATCGGGCTAAATGAAGTTCCGGTAGGTATTATTGTTCCTGATAGTGTCTTTAATCTGTATGCATTCTGGCTTGGTCAGCGTAAAGCTTATCAATATTTAATGGAGGGAAAACTCCTTAAAGTTGATGAAGCACTGGAAGCCGGACTGATTGATGAAATTAGTTCCCCTGATAAATTAATGAACGCTGCCACAGAAAAAGTAACAGCTTACATGAAACTAAACCCGGTTACCTGGAGCGAGAGTAAACTAAACCTGCGTAAGGAGCTGACAGGCAAATTAAAAGCAGATCAAACTGAGACCCTGAACAAAATGCTGAATCAATGGTGGGCACCTGAAACCAGGCAAGGCTTGCAGATGATGATCCAAAATTTAAAATCGAAAAATACCCCTGTAAATTAACCGATGATGACTGATCCTACAAACCTAAATAGTTCCGTAAGCCCCAAGGCCGCAAGTGCCGGCGGAATGTTAAAAGATGATGCTTTGAAAGGAAAAACCATCATTGTAACCGGCGGCGGAACAGGTTTGGGCAAGGCAATGGGAACTTACTTTTTGCAATTAGGAGCTAACCTGGTAATCACCAGCCGTAAGCTGGATGTACTGCAGCAAACGGCTGCTGAAATGCAATCTACGACCGGTGGTAAGGTGTTACCAATTGCCTGCGACGTTCGGAAATATGATGAAGTTGAAGCGATGCTGCAACAAGCTATTGAGGAATTTGGGCAGGTTGATGCACTGTTGAATAACGCGGCAGGTAATTTTATTTCGCCTACCGAGCGTTTATCGGCAAACGCGTTTTCGGCTATCATTGATATCGTTTTAAAAGGTTCAGCTAATTGTTCACTGGCTTTGGGTAAATATTGGATCAAAGAAAAAATGCCCGGTAATATATTGAATATCATTACCACCTATGCCTTTACAGGTTCGGCTTATGTTGTGCCCTCGGCCTGTGCAAAGGGCGGTGTGCTGGCCATGACCAGGTCTTTAGCGGTTGAATGGGGCAGGCACGGCATACGTGCCAATGCCATTGCACCGGGCCCGTTTCCTACAAAGGGTGCCTGGGAAAGGTTGCTGCCGGGAGATATGGCCCAGAAGTTCGACTTTAAAAACAGGGTGCCTCTTAAAAGGGTAGGAGAACACCAGGAACTGGCTAACTTGGCCGCCTTTTTAGTATCTGATTTTTCAGGGTACATTAATGGCGAAGTAATCACTATTGATGGTGGAGAGTGGCTGCAGGGTGCAGGTCAGTTC
The DNA here is from genome assembly GCF_056402535.1 of Mucilaginibacter sp. P4_A11. NCBI lineage: Bacteria > Pseudomonadati > Bacteroidota > Sphingobacteriia > Sphingobacteriales > Sphingobacteriaceae > Mucilaginibacter > Mucilaginibacter sp. P4_A11. The sequence continues at coordinate 3,812 of NZ_JBFUHE010000015.1, read as the reverse complement.
AGTGGGCTTGAAATGATACCGGATGAAATGTGGGATAATATTGAGAAAGCTACGCGGTCAGCGTAGGTACTGTGTGTACACTTTTTTTTAATTTTATCGTTAATAAAAAAAATGTCATTTCGACGAACCAAGGGTGGGGGGCGCATCGGAGGTGAGGAGAAATCTTCTACGCCCTGCTTTTACAGGTATAATTGTAGAGTCCGATGTAGAAGATTTCTCTTTCGCTCCACCTCTCAGCTAACCCCTGCTCTATCGAAATGACATTTTTTTATAAGATGTGTACACACAGTAGCTCGGCGTAGGGGGGAGTTAGCATAGCTAAATAAAAAAAGCCCTTAGCATATTGCTAAGAGCTTTCCAAATATGTTTTCCCACAAGGGCTCGAACCTCAATCTTCAGAACCAGAATCTGACGTGATACCATTACACCATAGGAAAATAACAGAACATCCGCATTCTCCAAAAGGGAATACTTTATTCACTGCAAATATACTAAATATGCAAATTGATGTAAAGCCTGTTTTTAAAAAAGCCATAACCAGGGTCAACTGATTACAGCTTTTTTACAGTAAGATTATTTGCGGATTAGTCCTCGTTCACGAACGAACGCAGCATCCAGGTGTTTTTTTCGTTGAATTGCATGAAACGGTTGATCATATCGTTGGTGCCGTCGTCACCGGCATCGGCAGTGATATTCAATATTTCGCGTTCCATTTTTATTAGCGCAGCCAGATCTTCAATAATGGCTTTCACCATCAGGGTATCTTTTAAGCCAATGGTCTGGATCTCTTTGATGCTTGATGTTTCGATATAATCTTTAAACGTGCTGATAGGAGGTTTGCCAAGGCTCAGGATCCTTTCGGCAAGTTCATCAATGGTAACCAATGCTGCGGTATATAATTCTTCAAATTTAAGGTGCAGGGTGAAAAAGCTTGTGCCTTTAACATTCCAATGGCAGCCGCGCAGTTTTTGATAGTGAATATGGTAATTGGCCAGCAGGTCGTTCAAATGGTCAACTACCGGTTTTACTTTAACTTCTTCGAGGCTTATTTCTTTAGCGTTCATAAATAAATGTGATGTTTTTAAGTGTAACATGCCGCCAGCGGCAATGTTTGGTAAAGATAAACAGTTTTGATTTTAATGAGCATATTTGCACTCTTTATGACTTCGCTTTTACCCTTCATCAGCAAAACTTACCAGGGCCCGGTTTGGCGTATGGAAATTGACGAAAGCAGCCAAACGCTGTTTCTCGAGATCAGGGACCATGCCGATAAACAGGTTAGTTTTTCGGCACTGAGCCTGCAAAGCGGTGATGTTTATTTTGAGGGTTTAACTACCCCCGAGCGCTGGCTTACCGGTATTGAAGCAGCGTATAATGGCGTGTTGCTGCTGCACAACTACCAGTCGGCCGCAGGGCCTGTACATAAAGGAATCACTGCTATCGATGCTGTATCAGGTAAAGAGTTGTGGAGTAATTTTACTTTGGCTTTTGATCATCGTTCGGTAAACGGCCCAATAGTATATAATACCCAGCTGCAGCCTAAGAAATTATTTTTAATTGATGTTAAAACAGGCAATACACTAAGGGCATTTGAACCTGTGATTGATCAGCCGCTGAATAATCAGATCGTAAGCCCTGAATTATTGCCAACAACGGCGGTAAATAATTTATATTTACCCCTCAGCGCACATGCAAATGCGGTTCATTATATCAGCTACAATGGTTTCAGAATTGTATCTTTGCACACGCTTTTGCAGGAGCATCTTGAACAGCACTTGTTTGTATTTAACGGGGAGGGTACCCTTTTGTATCACGATTTGTTAAACAACGCTATACAAAAAATGCAACCCGAGGCGTTTGTACTACATAATAATCAGCTCGTCTATTTAAAAAACAGATCGGGCTTAATAGTGTTGAACTTGTAAATTACTGTATTATAATTTATTATGAAATTTAAGATTTTATTATTGGTCACTCCTTTACTCACATTCTCTATATCGCTTTTTGCAAATTCGCTTGTTGATTCAGTAGGTGTTGAAAACCTGAACGGCAAAAAAGTGATCGTTCACAAGCTCGATCCCAAAGATAACTACTACTCCATAGGCCGCCGCTACAATGTTAGCCCCAAAGCCATTATACAGTTTAACAATAACGCGCCTCTTAAAATTGGGGGTATTATAAAAGTACCTACCGAATTACCTTTTTCGGGCGAAGCTGCTGCGCAACCTGCCGTAACTGCACCTGCAAAACAAGTAGTAACAACTCCTGCTCCTGCACAACAAAAGCCGGTTACCCAGGTTCCCGTTCAGCAAAACAAACCACAGGTTCAGCCTCCGGTTAGTTCACCTGCACCGGTAGTACAAGCTGCAGTAAACAAACAGCAGCAAGCCGCTATTGATACTGTTAAAAAAGTGAGTATGCTTAATGTACAACAGTACAAAGTATCGGCAGGGGAGACTTTATATTCTATCGCCAAACGTTTCAATACTTCTGTTGAAGATATCAGGGCGCTTAACAAATTAAGCTCTGATTCATTAGCGCCTAATCAGATAATTAATGTACGCAGCGGCTTACCTCCTGAAGAAGTTAAACAACCTGTAATGCAGCGTGATTCAACTACGGTGGTAGCACAAACTGATACAACCGGTGGCGACCATGGTAAAGCAAACCGTTTTGGCCTGTACGAAAAAGTTGAAAAAGGCGTGGCCACCTGGATGGATGATGCAGGTTTAGACCCTAAAAAGGAACTGGTACTGCACCGTACCGCGCCGATAGGCACCATCATTAAAATTACCAACCCTATGAACAACCATACCACCTTTGCTAAAGTGGTTGGCCGTTTTACCGATAATGAGGTAAATAAAAATGTGCTCATCATCATGACCAAAAATACAGCCGATGCTTTAGGCGCTTTAGATAAACGTTTCCAGGTAAATATCAGCTACGGTAGCCCGAATGAATAAACCTTATATTATTGGAATTGCCGGCGGAAGCGGATCAGGCAAAACCTTTTTTTTGAAGTGCTTTTTAGAACATTTTTCTGCCGACGAGGTAAGCCTTGTATCACAGGATGATTATTACATTCCGGTAGCGCATAACATGACCAAGGAGGAGAACAAAGAATATAACTTTGATCTCCCTGCTACTATCGATCACGAACATTTTCAGCAGGATATCAGTAAGCTTTTAAATAAGGAAGCTATCCTGAAACAGGAATATACCTTTAACAACCCCGATGCTGTCCCTAAAATGATAGAGATCAAACCGGCGCCTATTTTAATAGTGGAGGGTTTGTTTATTCTGCATTTTAAAGATATTTCTGAACTGCTCGATCTGAAAGTTTTTATTGATGCGGACGAAGACGTGGCCCTGCAGCGCCGCCTGAAACGCGACTTGATAGAGCGTGGCTACTCACACGATGATGTGATGTATAAATGGATCAACCACGTGGTGCCGGCGTATAAAGAGTACCTGCTGCCTTACAAAGATGAATGCGACCGCGTGATCACCAACAACACTCATGTTGCCGAAGATATTATGGTGATAACTGAAGAGATCTCGGCCGATTTGAGAAAGAAGCTTTTTTAACAGTTGAAAACTGTCTAATAAAAATCGTCATTGCGAGGTACGAAGCAATCCCCGACTTGCAGAGCCACTCTGTGTAGTTCGCGATTGCTTCGTACCTCGCAATGACTTGGTCGTAAGTTGTTGATTATTAAGTGTGTGTGTGATCTATTTTATAACATGGGCGTTGCCTGCGGCCGGGCTTTCCGTTACAAGTCCTCGCCTTTCCTACCCGCAACCCTTACAAA